>CALWBG010000196.1 GCA_944375975.1 uncultured Roseburia sp. | reverse complement strand
TATAGACATTTCGGGAGGCATAATATTCCTCGAGCACCTTTGAAATGGAATCGTATTCCTGCACGGAATAAGCGTCTAAGTCGTATTCGGAAAGCCGGAAGCAGGAAAAATCAACGGGTTCCTTCCCTCGGGCGATGATATTCGGCGTGTAGTTATGGTTTCTGACGTCATCCATCATCCATTGGAAGTTGTGGAACAGATGCTTTTTCCCGTTTTCGTCCAGGGCGTCCGTCGGCATATCGCCGTCTACGGAAGCACGGAAACAGATTTCATTTGCGATGACCGGGCTGATTCCGGTGAAAGAGCCGTAGATTGCCTTTGTGAGGGAAACCGGCTTTTTCATGACGATATTTAAAAACGTATCCTCATCTGCTGTAAGAGGATTCTGTTTATCCTCCTGCGTGGCAGGAATACAGTACGGGCGGCCGGGAAGAACCTCACGCACGGAGCTCATCATGGAGGACACATGCTTAATGCTGTCGATAATTACGCCGTCGGAATTACAGAAAATAATATTGCTGTGCTTGCCCATCAGCTCGACAATCAGTGTTTTGGTGCGCAAATCTCCAAGTTCGTCGAGATGTTCGATTTCAAAGTGGATAATGCGCTCCATATGTGGCTGGAAAATACGGATAATGCGCCCGTTTGCGATATGCTTGCGCAGCAGCATGCAAAAATTCGGGGCGGTCAGAGGACTTTGCTTGTTGTTGTCCGTCAGATATAAAAAGGGCAGTGACGCGCTTGCGGACATGGCAAGGCGGTACTGGCCCTGCGGTCCCTTTAAGGTGAATAACAGCTCGTCGCTTTCCGGCTGGGCGATTTTGCTGATCTTGGTATTTAAAATGGTGTTGTTCAGCTCGTATACGAGATTTGATATGACTAATCCGTCAAATGCCATGGTGTTTCTCCTTTATACAAAAGTTGTAAAACGATATATTAAGCTGCAAAAATTTATTATAGACGATTTTTTCAGGAAAGACAATGACAACCTGTCTTAAATGGAGATGTTATGACGAGAAAGATGACAGAGGGCAGTATTGCCGGACATTTGATATTGTTTTCGATTCCGTTGATACTCGGAAACCTGTTCCAGCTGCTTTATAACGCGGTGGATTCCGTTATTGTCGGACGCTTTGCGGGAGAGGACGCGCTGGCAGCCGTAGGCTGCGCGAATCCGGTTATGAATATTGTCATACTGGGCGTTTCCGGTATCTGTATCGGAGCATCGGTGCTGATGAGCCAGTTTTTCGGTGCCGGAGAATATGGAAAATTAAAAAGGGAGCTGTCAACCGTGCTGCTTTTGGGCTGCGTTTTTTCGGCATTGATGCTGGCAGCGGGGCTGCTTTTTTCGGAGCAGCTTTTGATATGGCTTCAGGTGCCCGATGAAATTCTCGGGACTGCAAAGGTATATCTGCGCATTATTTTTTTCGGTATGCCGTTTACCTTTTTTTATAATGCCGTGGCGGCGGCGCTTCGCAGCGTTGGGGATGCGAAAACGCCGGTTTATTTTCTGGCGGCGGCTTCGGTTTTGAATGCCGGATTGGATTTGCTGTTTGTTGCCGGGTTTCACTGGGGTGCCGCGGGAGCGGGACTGGCTACCGTGATTGCGGAGGCGGTGTCGGTCTTTTTGTGCGTCTGCTATATCACATGGCGCGTCCCCTCGCTGCGGCTTGGCAGGGAGGATATGGCCGTTGACGGGGAGCTTTTAAAGCTGACCCTACAGCAGGGCAGCATTACCGCATTGCAGCAGTGCTGCCAGCCCATCGGCAAGCTTTTGATTCAGGGAAAAATCAATACGCTGGGGGTCAGCGCTATCGCGGCGTTTAATGCAGTCAGCCGCGTGGACGACTTTGCGTTCACGCCGGAGCAGAGCATCGCGAGCGCCATCATGACGTTTGTGGCACAGAACCGGGGCGCGGGAAAGCGGGAGCGTGTAAGAAGCGGATTTCGGATCGGACTTTTATTGGAGGCGGGCTATTGGCTGCTCATCTGTATAGTGGTGCTGTTCGGACGTCAGGCAGTGATGGAGCTTTTTGCGGCCGGAGAGGATGCGGCGATGGTACCGATGGGCGTTTCTTATCTGTCCCTGATGGCGTTTTTTTATCTGTTTCCCGCTTTTACGAACGGAATTCAGGGCTTTTTCCGGGGAATGGGAAATATGTCAATCACATTGATTTCGACCCTGATACAGATTTCCTTCCGTGTCATTTTTGTCTATGCACTGGTTCCCCGGACGGGAATTGACGGCGTCGCTTACGCGAGCCTGATTGGCTGGATTTTTATGCTGGCGGCGGAGGTACCTTATTATTTCTGGTTTAAACGGAAAAGATGATTTTTTTCGCAGTTTTTTCTTTACAATTTGGATGCCGGAGCGTAAATTAGAGAGTGGATGTACAAAATACAACTGGAGGTTTTTTATGGCAAAGGAATTATTAAAAAGAAGTGAAGTAAAAGAAGAATATACATGGAATCTAAAGGACATGTATCCGTCCGTGGATGCGTGGAAGGAGGATTTAAAGGCGCTTGCGGGAATCATGGAGGAAATCGCATCGATGGAGGGGAAGGCTGCCGCTTCCGCCGAAAATCTGCTTTTTGTTCTTGAGCGCGCGGCGGCGGCGGAGCAGAAACTGGATTTCGCTTTTAATTATGCGGAGAGGCTGTTTGACGAGGACCAGAAAAACACGGCGCATCAGGCAATGTCCCAGAAAATGTATGCCCTGGCGACGGAGCTTTCCAGCAAAACGGCGTTTATTGTTCCGGAGATTCTGGCTGCGGACAGCCAGGTACTGGAGGGATATTTGAAGGAGCTTCCGGCGCTGGAGCTTTACCGGAAGCAGTTGGAGGAAATCGAGCGTACCAGACCGCATATCCTTTCCGCGGAGCAGGAAAAGCTTGTGGCAATGACCGGGGATATGGCGGAAACCGCCGGACAGGTGTATTCGATTATCAATAACGCGGACTTTGTTTTCCCGGAGATTACGGATGAACAGGGAGAGCGTATGCGCCTGTCACACGGCAATTTTGTCCCGACCCTGGAGTCTTCGGACCGCCGTGTCAGAAAGGATGCTTTTGAAAATTATTATAAGGTCTATCAGCAATATGCGAATACGCTGGCAGCCCTCTACAGCGGACAGGTGAAGCAGCAGATGTTTTATGCGGGCGCAAGGCGCTACGCGTCCACGCTGGAGGCGGCCGTGGACGCCAATAACGTGTCGCCCTCGGTTTATCACAATCTGATTGAGACGGTCAACCGCAACATGGATAAAATGCACCGTTATGTGCGTCTGCGCAAAAAATGCCTCGGCGTTGACGAGCTTCATATGTATGATATCTATACGCCGATGATTCCGGACGCGGCAAAAAAGATTTCCTTTGAGGAAGCAAAGGAGACCGTGTTAAAGGCGCTGGCTCCTCTTGGTGAGGATTACGTGGCGAAGGTGAAGGAGGGCTTTGAAAACCGCTGGATTGACGTTTATGAGAATGAGGGAAAACGCAGCGGCGCTTATTCGGCAGGTGCCTTCGGCACACACCCTTACGTGCTTTTAAACCACAATGATACGCTGGATAATATGTTTACGCTGGCCCATGAGATGGGACATGCCATGCATTCCTATTATTCCAACACGGCGCAGCCATATATCTATTCCCAGTATAAGATATTTGTGGCTGAGGTGGCGTCTACCTGCAATGAAGTGCTTTTGATGGAATATCTGCTGAAAAATACGGAGGATAAAAAAGAGCGTGCTTATCTGCTGAATCATTATCTCGACAGCTTCAAGGGAACCGTATACCGTCAGACCATGTTTGCGGAATATGAGATGCAGACCAACAAAATGGCGGAGGAGGGCGAAAGCCTGACGGCGGAAACGCTGTGTAAGGTCTACTACGATTTAAACAGCAAATATTACGGGCCGGATATGGTGTCGGATCCGGAGATTGCCTATGAGTGGGCAAGGATTCCGCATTTTTACTACAATTTCTATGTATATCAGTATGCGACCGGCTTTTCTTCGGCGGTTGCCATCGCGCATGCCATCTTAAAAGAGGGCGCTCCGGCTGTGGAACGGTATAAGAAGTTTTTATCGGGCGGCTGTTCCAAGGCGCCGGTGGAGCTGCTTAAAATTGCGGGCGTGAATCTTGAAACGCCGGCTCCGATTCAGGAGGCCCTTGACGTGTTCGGCGGGGTGCTTGACGAGATGGAGCAGCTCGTTTCATAAAGAGCAGAACGGGATAAAAATTCGTGCTTGACATAAGTGGTCGATAGTTATAGACTTATAGGAAAGACAGGTCTATGATTATCGACCACTTTTTTCTGTGAAGAAAATTGTGCGGCGAGGGGAGGAAAAATATGACTTTTATCAATCTCGTCTTTGAAACGGTGATAAAAATGTCCTGGGGAGCAGTGTTTGTCATTCCTGTTGTACTGCTCTGCCGGCTGCTGCTTTGGCGGAACGCCAGGATTTTTTCCTATGCTCTGTGGGGAATTGTCGCTCTGCGGCTGACCATCCCGGTAATGCTTCCGTCAGAGTACGGGCTGTTCGGAGTTGTTTCCGCAGCGGAGCGGTATGTGGCAGGCAGCCTGCTTCAGGTGGAAACGGGAAGCGCAAAAGAGGGAGTTTTATCAGGGGCTGAGCCATCTGACTCGGAGGCGCGGACAGACGGAGTTTCCCTTAACGGGAAGCAGAGTACCGCGGCGGAGCCATCCCGGAAGGGAGGCGATACTGACGCTGCCCGAACTGACAGCGCTGTATACCGTCTGTTTCGCAATCTCTGGCTTTTTGGGGCGGTGCTATTCCTCATTTACGGAGCGGCCGTGTATCTGTTTTTGAGGAGCAGGCTGCGCTTTGTAACAAGATG
>CALWBG010000195.1 GCA_944375975.1 uncultured Roseburia sp. | reverse complement strand
GTGTAAGTTCCATTCAGCCTTGCCTCGTTGCCGATCTTCATACAATCCTGCATCTGTATCATCGCCACATCGGCAACGCTCGCATATGCAGCCCGAATCAGTGCATCCGGTATTTCCTCTTTATATTTGATATTCAGGTATTCATACAGGTAAGCCAGCTCATAATCCGTCTTATCCCGAAAATACCCGACGATTGTTTCATTGTCATGTGTTCCCGCATAAACCACCAGGTTTCCGTCCGTATAATTATGCGGAAGGTTGTCGTTTGCCGTATCGCCGTCAAACGCGGACATCAGAATCTTGATTCCAGTCCATCCGGTTTTCGCCATCAGTTTTTTTACACCGGGCATGGGATTCTTCGCCCCGACATCCTCCACAATCACAGGTATATCGCCCGCCGCCTGCTCAATGGCATCTGTGAGCTTTTTCCCAGGTCCTCTGCGCCACTTTCCGTTTTTGCCGTTTTCGGCCCCGCTCGGCACGGTATAGTATTTTACAATTCCCGTAAAATGGTCCAGCCGAATCATATCGAAAAGCTCCGCATTTTCCAGAATCCGCGCCTGCCACCATGCAAACCCGTTTTCCTCCATGAGACTCCAATCATATACCGGGCTTCCCCACTTCTGCCCGTCGGCAGAATACGCGTCAGGGGGAGCTCCCGCGACGACCTCCGGCGTCCCGTCCTCTCCTAATAAAAAAAGCTCCCGGTGCGCCCAGACATCAGCACTGTCCGCCGCCACATAAAACGGCAAATCCCCGATGATATATATGCCCCGGCTGTTTGCGTATCTCTTTAACGCCTTCCACTGCCGGAAAAATTCATACTGACAGAACTTACAGAACATCATATCCGTATGCAGCTTTTCCCGGTATTCCTGAAGTGCGTACTCCTCACGGTCTCTAAGCGGTACCTCCCAGCTCTGCCACTCACGGTCACCAAAGTATCCCTTTAATGCCGTATAAAGCGCATAATCATCAAGCCACCACGCTGCGTCACCACAGAACTGACAAAATGTCTCCTGCCCGGTATCAAAGCGTTCAAATGCCATTTTCAATACCGCAAAACGGTTTTCATAAATCATTCCGTAATCGATATCCGCCTCGTCATTGCCCCAGTGAAAACTCCGTATTTCTTCGGGTAAGAGCAGACCCTCTTTCACCAAGTCGTCCAGATCAATCAGATAAGGATTTCCCGCAAACGCGGAATAGGACTGATAGGGACTGTCTCCAAAGCTGGTCGGCCCTATGGGTAAAACCTGCCAATATCTCTGCTTTAAGTCCACAAGAACATCCACGAAACGGAAAGCCTCTTCTCCCAGAGTACCGATACCATACGAGGAAGGTAAACTTGTAACCGCCAAGAGGATTCCTGCTCCCCTTTCCATCCGTTTTGCCCCCAACTTTATCCCCCCAGTTCCCGTTAGATATTTCGTTTTTTTTCGTATCTGCTGCAATTTTATTACTGGAAACGTTTTTTGTCAACGAATTTGCGATTTTTAACATCGTTTTTGCTGTTTTTGCTGTTTTTCTTTGAACGTTTTTGTGTATTTTAACAATGAAATCGAGAATAATTTTCGAAAATTTTAGAAACCTCAATAACAGATAGCTTGCCAAGCATTTGATTGTCCGATATAATGAAGTCAGTATTTATTTTTTATTACAAAGTGAGGCTGTTATGGCAACAATCAAAGATATTGCAACCCGTCTCGGAGTTTCTGTCAGCACTGTCTCCAAGGGCTTAAACGGCGCCAGTGACATCAGCGAGGAACTGCGCCAGATGGTGCTTGATACCGCGGTCGAAATGGGATATGCTACCAAAAAATCAAAAAAAATAGAAAACCGCAAGCTTGCGGTTTTCGTAGAAAATATGGAATATGAAACGGCGGATCAGTTTGGTTACGAAATTGTACTCGGCTTTAAGCAAAACGCCTTCCGCCATCACTGGGATGTGACGGTAATGCCGGTTACGCCTGCTTTTCAGCTTGCGGAAAAATATGATACCTATATGTTAAAAAACGGATTCTGCGGCGCTTTTCTGGTGGGCTTCGCCCTGCACGACGAATGGATGCAGCAGCTTTCGCATACGACCATGCCGACCGTCCTGTTTGACAATTACATTCAAAAAAATCCCAACGTCTGCTACGTCGGAACCGACAACTACGAGGGCATCGACGCGGCGGTAGACCACCTCTACACGCTCGGGCACAAAAAAATAGCCTTCCTGAACGGCTCGCTCCATTCCATGGTATCAGAGCAGCGCCAGGAGGCCTGGCTTTTAAGCATGCGAGCCCATGGCCTTGACGTGGAGGAGGATTTGACCGTCTACGGCTACTATGTGGCGGACAGCGCCAAGTATCATGTGCCAACCTTTCTCAATGCTGGCGCCACGGCAATCATCTGCGGAAACGATCTCATTGCATCCGGCGTCATCGCCGAATGTAAGCTGCGGGGCTTTCGGGTACCGGAGGATATCAGCGTGGTCGGCTTTGACGACCTTCCGCTGGCCGCATCCTTAGACCCGCCTCTTACAACCGTGCGCCAGGAACGCAACGAGCTGGGCCGCTGTGCCTATGTCGTTTTAAATTCCCTGGTGCACCATATTCCGTTCTGCCGCACCCAGCTTCGGGCAAAACTGATCGAACGGGAATCCACGGCGCGATACCAGGCTCCGGCGGAAGCGTGCGCTTCCAGGCACACGCAAAAACAACAGCCGGAGACCCCTGCTACTTCCGCACTGCCTCATACACCGGCCGGTTCTCCGACGTCGGAAGCACAATAAGAGCCGTCATGGCAACAAGCGCGAGCACGGCCAAAAGTACGACGGCGGTCCGATAGGGCATCGCCTGTCCGAGAACCCCGGCGAACATTTGAAAAGCCACGCTGCCTACGGCAAAAACCATATTAAACAGCGCGTTAACCCGCGCGCGTATCTGCTCCGGCAGATAGCTCTGTACCGCCGTTTCCCGGATGGTTGCACTGGAAATGCCCAGTGCGCCACAGAGGAAACGGTTTGCCAGCATCAGCGGATACGGGAGATACAGCAGAACGATATCCATAAGGCTGTATACCGTATAAACCATCTTTGTAAAAGCATACCGCTTTTTCACCGGAATTTCTTTTTTATACTGCAAAAAGCCTCCCAGCCCGCGTCCAATCATCTCTACACTCTTTAAAAATCCAAGCATTGTCACGGTCAGCCACGGCCTGGTCTGATAAAACGCCTGCACCAGCACGGTGATTCCGTCGGAAACTCCGCTTGTAATACTCATATAGGTATAGATATTGCGGATTCCCTTTTCCTTCTTTAAATAATGAAACCCTTCCTTCACGTCGGAGCAGTAGCTTCTCCATGAATACCTGTCCTCCGATTTCGTCACCGTTTCCCGGATACCGCATTCCACAAAAACCGCCGCCAGGGTAACCGCGGCCACAAGATAAAAAATCTGCCCCATGGTGATCCGCTCATACAAAAACGTGGCAATCGGCGACATCGCGACAATCACCAGCGGATATATGGTATTGCTGATCGCATAGCCCTTCTGCTCCATTCCCTTCGGGATCAGATTCGGATACCACGCGCCGTATGCCAGCCGGTAAAACACCGAAATGGTTCCCACTGCCAGCACAAACGCCAGATAAAGCCCGTAATGAAAATCATGGCCGCTGATATATAAGCACTGTCGATACCGTGATACAGCTAAAATCCTTTGTCCATAGCGTTTTCTTTCCCTTATCCATCGTATCCTCCCTTTCCTTACGTCTCTTCCACCATTTTACCCTCGGGACTTAACCGCGTCCAGAAATTTATTTTGGGAAAATACATAAAAAAAGGTGTGCTAAAGCACACCTTTTTGTACCTTTGAGGAAATTTCCTACTTTCTGATAATATCGGAAATCACTTTATAGGCCTGAATCAATACCGTCGGCAATACTGCAAACAGAAGAATGTAGCCAATCTGCGCCGCACTCATAGCCTCCACCGAAAACAGACGCTGGAAGAACGAAATAAATACCACTCCGGCCAGAAGCAGAACGCCGAGCACGAACGCCCCGAGGCTGTACCAGTTGCCTGAAAAGCCAATCTTAAAGATAGAATGCTTACTGCGGCAGTTAAAGCCGTGGAACAATCTTGCCAGCGTCAGCGTCGCGAACGCCATCGTGCTTGCCATAGCAGCACTTGTCTTTAATCCCATATAAAATGCCGCCATTGTCGCAACGGCTATCAGACCGCCCTGTACCAGCAGCTTGCTTAAAAACGAGCTTGTTAAAATTCCTTCCTTCGGATCTCTCGGCTTCTCGGATAAAACGTCCCCGTCCATCGGCTCCATACCGATTGCCAGCGCCGGAAGCGAATCCGTCAAAAGGTTGATAAACAACAGATGCACGGCCTCAAACGGCACCGGAAGCGCCATAATGGAGGTATAAAGCACCGCCAGGATTCCGGCCATATTTCCGGAAAGCAGGAAAAGAATGGCATTTCGGATATTGCGGTATACATTTCTGCCGTTTGCCACGGCGCCGATAATCGTCGCAAAATTATCATCCGCCAGAATCATGGAAGCCGCGTCCTTCGACACCTCGGTTCCGGTAATACCCATCGCGACACCAATATCCGCCTTCTTAAGCGCGGGCGCGTCGTTGACACCGTCTCCGGTCATGGAAACAACCCTTCCTTTTCTCTGCCATGCCTCCACAATCCGAATCTTATTTTCCGGCGATACACGGGCAAAAACAGAAATCTTCTCGATTAACTGATCCAACTCCTTATCCGTCATTCCATCCAGCTCTGTTCCCACAACGGCGATATCTCCCTCCCGGAAAATGCCGAGCTGCTTTGCAATGGCGGTCGCCGTAATCTTATGGTCTCCCGTAATCATAATCGGGCGCCTTCCACC
>CALWBG010000194.1 GCA_944375975.1 uncultured Roseburia sp. | reverse complement strand
ATGCTGTATCTGGCAATGATGGACATCACAAAGAAATGGACAGGCCACCGTCAGGACTGGGGGCAGATCCATTCACAGCTGGAGATATTTTTTGAAGAAAGGCTGTCAGGATTATAAGCAGCGGCCAGGCTGACAGGGCTGGCTTAGCCAGCTCTGCTTGACATGCCCGAAAACTGCATTATAATACAAGCAAGGGCAGAACCTTAAAAAATCGGCTCTGCCAAAAGTAACTAATGACATATCTTATATCAGTTATTTCAGTTTACGCAAAACTTGAAACGGTCTCGAATCATATGAATAGGTGATAGCGAAATTTACTGGACTCATTCGTACTCTTAAAATTTAGCGCTTAGCAAATTTGAAATAATTTCCCCTGCGTCGCCATTTATAACAATGCTTCTGTCAGAAATTTCTTTTGGGGCATATGCTTCACCATAATTGATACACGCATAAGTTGCAAGCGGGTTTTCCAGCGTTGCTTTATGGAACCCAAATTTGATAATTACCGGGGTATTGCCGCCCACACCCAATTCCAAATACAGGATATGCAGTCCCTGATGGCGGCGTACAAAATCCTGATACCGTTCCGCCGCCTGATGCCAGCCGTCATCTTCCACAAAGGTATTGTCTGCGCGCAGATTCATAGACATGGTCGCACCGCAGACGGGGCAGTGCGGCACGAGTTCGGACGGTACGCGCATATTTTTCTGTTCCGCAATCATTTTTCTGACCACTGTTTCGTTGTCATAGGTTTTATTGTGGCAGGGCTTTGAGCATTGCCATAAGCCATAGTCGCCCTGCGTGTAGAACAGCCTGTGTTTTTCAAAACCGGCTTTTTGGAAGCAGTGGTCGACATTTGTTGTCAGGACAAAGTAGTCTTTTCCCTGCATCAGCTTTAACAGATTGTCATAGGTATCGTTGGGTGCGTCCTGATAACGGTTGATATAAATATAACGGCTCCAGTACGCCCAGTGTTCTTCCAGGGTATCATAAGGGTAGAAACCGGCGGAATACATATCACAAAAGCCGTATTTCTGAATAAAATCCTCAAAATTATCTTCAAAGCGTTTTCCGGCATAGGTAAATCCGGCAGAGGCGGATAAACCGGCACCGGCTCCGATGATAACGGCGTCAGCCGTGGAAAGTTCCCGCGTCAGCCGTTCTATTTTATCGTTATAAGTGTGTGTGGATGTCCTTAAAAACATGAAGAATCACCTCCGTACCGTCTTTCTACCGCCCTTGCCGGGCAAATCTCAAAGCAGTTCCCGCAATGCAGACAATTTTCCTGTCGGATAACAACAGGCTTTTGCGTGATATCAATACATTTCTGCGGACATTTGGAGTAGCACAGCTTGCAGCCGATGCATTTATCCGTAACAAAGTAACCGTCTGTTTTCTGCTGTGCTCCCCCAAAGGAAAAGGATGCCCGCTCGATGGGATGCTTAGAAAGGTCAAACCATTCTCCGGTTCCCTGATAAATCTTAAAAACCGTCAAAGCGCTGCGGGAGCGTTCATCGGGGTAGATTTTTTCCATGTACGGGTTTTTGATAAAAAGAGCGGGCAGCATTTCCGTACCGATTTCTTTTGCCTGTCCCTGTACCGAAACCGCTACGCAGGACAGTGTATCTTTCCCCTTCATGGCGGTAAAGGCAATCGTTTCGTTCGCTTTCAGGCGGTCATAAAAATTTTTGCCCTTTGCCGTCAGAAAATAAAGACTGTTTTCATCATAGTCCATGATATCTATGGCACAGGTAACTGGACGCCCTTCTTTATCTATGGTAGCAAAAACGGCTGAATGAATTTCTTCCGCGATATATTTCAGATAATCTTTTGCCTGCATGGGAAACCTCCTGATTCTGTCTGCCTTTCCGAAGACTGACGGTAATTTACAGTGTATACTCTTTCGGCGGGTTGCCGGAGAAATCCGCGATTACCGCGTGGGCATTTTTGAGATAGAACACCTCAAAAATGGGGTTGGACGCTTCGCCGTACTGTCCCTTGACAATCGGGTTCTGAATACACATTTCCTTTGCGGCCATATTGCTCTCAAATACGGTTTCACCGTTCAGACGAATCCACGCATAAGATGGGCTGGAAACAGAAATCTCAATGTTGGGGTTGGCCTGCATGTCTTTATAAACCTCTTTGGTGTTATTCGTGCAGAACCACAGCCTGCCGTCGAGTTCCCCCGCAAACATAAAGGGGCGGCATTTGGCTTTTCCGTCGCGGCCGATGGTTGCAAGATACTGTACCGGATTTTCCTGTAAAAATTTAACAACTTCATTCATAATAAATAACCTCCTGTTTAAAAATAAATTTTTAAAATTGCAATTTTTATCTTGCAGCATTATAATAATTCCGTAGGGAATATTTGTGAAGTAAGCACTTTATTGTGCTATAGTTACCATAAGGAAACTATTGAAAGGATTTGATAAAAATGCAGGAAGCAAAAGAATTACCGGCTTGCCCGGTGGAGACAACACTCATGCTCATCGGTGATAAATGGAAGGTACTTATTCTGCGCGACTTAATGCCCGGAACAAAACGTTTTGGGGAATTAAAAAAATCCATCGGCAATGTGTCGCAGAAGGTGTTGACCGCTCAGCTTCGGGATATGGAAGATAAGGGACTTGTGAATCGAAAAGTCTATGCCGAAGTGCCGCCGCGAGTTGAGTACAGCTTGACAGAGTTAGGACGGAGCCTAAAGCCGATTTTAGATGCTATGTGGAACTGGGGCGAGGGGTATAAAGCGCGGAACAGATAAAAAATATTACAATTTTTTTACAAGATATTGTTGAGAGATTTTCGGAGAAACGATATCTTGTAGTCCCGCGGAAATACGCGGTTTTTTCACCCAAAATACCGATTGCTTTTCCGACTGCCTGCGATTATAATAATGGAATACGTTACAGAGAAATGAAAACCGGGGCAGGGATTGGTTATGACACAGGACATTCAGAATTTTATCGAATATCTTCACAGGGAGAAGCGGACCTCAGAGAATACGGAGGTTTCTTACGCGCGCGATTTGCGGAAAATGAGCGGCTACCTGGAGGAACACGGAATCCGGGAGGTGGGAGCGGTTACCTCCACAAATCTGAATTCTTATGTCCTTTATCTGGAAAAGGAGGGCAGAAAGCCGGCGACCATTTCCAGAAGCATTGCGTCCATGAAGGCATTTTTTCATTACCTGGAAAAAGAACGCCGGGTGGCGGGCGATCCGGCCGAATATTTAAAGGCGCCGCGCATCGAAAAAAAGCTGCCGCGCGTTCTGACGACCGGGGAGGTAACCTGTCTTTTGGAGCAGCCCTCCGGCAATACGCCCAAGGAGCTGCGGGATAAGGCTATGCTGGAGCTTTTATATGCGACCGGAATCCGGGTGTCGGAGCTGATTTCTTTGAAGATAACCGATTTGAATCTTCAGATGGAATATGTGGTATGTGCCGATGCGCACAGGGAACGGATTATCCCGTTTGGGAGCGTTGCGAAGGAAGCCCTCTGCCGTTATATGCAGGAGGGAAGGGCAAAGCTTGTGGGAGATGGCGACTGTCCCTGGCTGTTTACGAATTGCACCGGAGGTCCCATGAGCCGTCAGGGCTTTTGGAAGCTGATTAAATCTTATGGTAAGAAGGCCGGAATCGAATCTGAGATTACGCCGCATACGTTGCGCCATTCGTTTGCAGCCCATCTGGTCAGCAACGGTGCCGATTTAAAATCCGTACAGGAGATGCTCGGACATGCGGATATTTCCACGACTCAGATTTATTCTCAGGCAGGCCAGGGAAGGATCCGGGAGGTTTACCTGAAAGCGCATCCGAGAGGATGATTTTAAAGGAAATCTGTATTCTCACAGTTATTTTAGAGTGTTATATAAAGTGCGTAAGTTTGCCATATCGTTTCGCACCTTGTATGACACTTTTCTTTTTTGCCTATAATGATGCTTAAGTTCAATTTGTTCAGCATAAGAAAGGAGACTGAATCGTATGAAAAAGGTTGTATTATTTATCGCAATGAGCATTGACGGATATATAGCGGATAAAAACGGTAATGTAGACTGGCTGAACGGGGAGGATGCCGGTACGGAAAATACAGATGCATATTCTGCTTTTATAAAGGAGGTTGATACGGTTGTAATGGGCTGGAACACATATCATCAGGTTACAGCGGATTGACAGAATTGATTTACAGACGGAGATAATCACAGAGCAGAAAGCCGCCCAAAGAAAGCAGGGAATCCTGCCCGGCAGGATTCCCTGAAAGATTTAGCACATTTCCGCGATCGTATAAATGAGAGTTCTGGAATCCTCCCAGCCGAGGCAGGGGTCAGTGATAGATTTGCCATAGATATGCTCGCCGATTTTCTGGCTGCCTTCCTCGATGTAACTCTCAATCATAACGCCTTTTACCATGCGCCGGATGTCATTCGATACCTGACGGTTATGCATGACCTCCTTTACAATTCGGATTTGTTCCCGGTGCTTTTTGCCGGAATTGGAATGGTTTACATCCACAACGGCAGCAGGGTTGACCAAATCCATTTTGTCGTACATTTCGCAGAGGCGGATTAAATCCTCGTAGTGGTAGTTCTGGGTGGAATTTCCGTGTTTGCTGACAGCACCGCGGAGTACCACGTGCGTGAGCGGGTTTCCGGTGGTTTCCACCTCGTAGCCCCGGTATACAAAATGGTGCGGATGCTGTGCGGCATAAACGGAATTAAGCATAACGGAAAAATCTCCGCTGGTGGGATTTTTCATGCCGGAGGCCACGTCAAAGCCGCTCACGGTCAGACGGTGCTGC
This sequence comes from uncultured Roseburia sp., assembly GCA_944375975.1. Taxonomy (GTDB): domain Bacteria; phylum Bacillota; class Clostridia; order Lachnospirales; family Lachnospiraceae; genus Roseburia. Next base: position 154 of record CALWBG010000194.1, on the reverse strand, counting down.
TGGTCCTCCACGGAGCGGGCACCGATTGCCACATAGGAGAGTAAATCCTCCACATAGCCCCAGTTCTCAGGGTAGAGCATCTCGTCGGCACAGGTAAGACCGCTTTCTTTGATGGCGCGGATATGCATTTTCCGCATAGCAATCAGTCCTTCCA
>CALWBG010000193.1 GCA_944375975.1 uncultured Roseburia sp. | reverse complement strand
ACAGTGGCATGGAGCAGGCTTGCCTGCGGAGATGGCACTGGGGACAGACAGAGTTTTGCGGAGCAAAATCATCGAGATGGAGCGAAGCGGAGTCGAGATGACCATTTTTCGAAAGGTATCATCGGAAATCGGAAATCTGTATGAAGTTTTGAGGGTACAAAATAATACAAAATAGCTATTGATTTTTTTACTGATATTTATTAGAATATAAAATGACGTAATTAATACGTCATTTTGTATCATATAGGGGATTGGTCAAATGGTATGATAGGGGTCTCCAAAACCTTTGGTGGGAGTTCGATTCTCTCATCCCCTGTTTCCTTGGACGTCGGAAACCTTGGTTTTTCAAGGTTTTCGGCGCTTTTTAATTTATGTGATACGTGTGCAGGGGGATTAATATGGCAAAGAGAATGTTGGATTGTTTCGCGTCGGATTTTAAGAATTTCGGAAAAAGAGAGCTGCTGGATTCCATTGCAAAAAGTGAGGGCAGAGTAATTGCGTGTGAGACGATAGGAACCATGCAGCCCATGCTTGGAAATATCACGAATGCAGAATTTGTGTCGGCTATGGGAGCGGATATTCTGCTTTTGAATATGTTTGATATGGAAAGCCCTGTGATAAAAGGGCTGACTGTAGAAAATGCGGATGAGACGGTGCATGAACTCAAAAGGCTTACCGGACGCCCGGTCGGAATTAATCTGGAACCGGTGGAGGAAGGACAGGAGGGCGAGACGGATCCCATGTGGCAGATGACTAGTGGACGTCGCGCAACTTTGGAAAATGCCGTAAGAGCCAGCCGGATGGGGGTAGATATGATACTTCTTACCGGAAATCCGGGGATGGGCGTCAGCAATGAAGCGATTGAGAGAACACTGCGGATATTAAAGGAAAATCTCGGTGACAGGCTGATTCTTGCCGCGGGGAAAATGCATGCTTCGGGTATTTTAAAAGAGGCGGCGGAGCATATCATTACCAGAGATGACATTCAGAGGTTTCGCGAAGCGGGAGCCGACATTATTTTGCTTCCCGCGCCTGCGACGGTACCGGGGATTACGATGGAGTATATAAAAGAGCTGGTATCCTATGCACATAGCCTGGGGGCATTAACGATTACGGCAATTGGAACCTCCCAGGAGGGAGCGGACACGAACACTATCAGGCAGATTGCATTGATGTGCAAAATGACGGGAACGGACATTCATCATCTCGGAGATACGGGATATGGTGGAATGGCCTTGCCCGAAAATATTTTTGCCTATTCGACGGCAATCCGTGGAATACGGCATACGTACCGTCGGATGGCGGCTTCTGTGGAGCGATAAGAAAAGAGGAAAATAAATCGGCTGCGGCCGGTTTATTTTTTTGTCCTTTTCTGCTTTGTTTCGATACCGGTATGGGCAATGAACAAAGAGATGCGCATAATGCACAAAAAACATATTTGCAAACAAGCTAAAAAATAGAAAATTAAGTTAAAACAGAGAAAAATAGTGAAATAAAAATAGGCTAATTGACATTAATATACAAGCTAATATATAGTTAAAAAGTAAAAAACAGTAAAAATTTAAGTAGAGGAGGAAAAAATGTTAAGAAAATCTTGGGGGAAGAGAATTTTTACCGTCCTATTGGCAGGGGCAGTAACATTCTCAAATTTTGGCGTTCCGGGCGGAAACGAATTTTCTGTTGTCGTACAGGCGGCGGAGACGCAGCCGTTTTACAGCAGCGAGGAATCCGTGGCAACCAGTGAACTGAATCTGGAAAAAGAGGATTGGGACAATAAGACAATTCTTATTTATGACAATGCCATTGATGGCATTTCAGTTACAGAAAGTTTTTCCATGACAGCGGATATTTCCATAGGACAGGAAGCGTGGGCATCTATGACGGAGGAAAGTTATTTAAAAGTGCAGGGTGTCGTAAAGCTGGGAGATGACTGGACCTGGACGGACAGTCAGGACATCCCTTATCTGACCTCGGCAAGCTTTACCGAAAACGATGACACCTATTCCACTACGGTGGAAATCAAATTTGAGGATATGACGGTTTCGGCCCTGAAAGAAATTGATTTCGTTGTGGTAGGACAGGGCTTTTGGGGAAGTGTCACTATCGGAAATGTAACTCTCACGGAAAACGAGACGGGTCAGCAACTATTGCCGTCTGCGGACCCCTCCGTGATAGGTACGTTTGAGGATGATGAGGCCGGAAGCATGGCGGGCTGGGAAAATGAGGCAGGCTATCAGTATGACCAGACTGTGACGGTGGCCGTTGCCGAAGTGCTTGGGGGGAAAATGCTGCGGGCGGATTTGGATTATACGGGCTGTGGAGCAATCGGCTGGAGCGAGGCCAAAATCAAAAAGAGCTTTTCGGATGGGCTTGATATTTCGGCTTATAACATTTTAAGCTTTGACATCGTATATCCAGAGGCGTTTGACGGAAAGTTCAAGATAAAGGCATTTGCAAAGGGAGCGGAAAATGAGCTGATTAACAAGGATGTAACGGTTTCGGCGCTTTCGGATTGGAGCGAAACTGTCGGAGACATTGCCTGCAAAAAGGCTTCTGTTACCATTAAGTTTACTCCGTCCACAGAAAAAATTACAGAATTAACGCTCGGCATTGTCGGTGTGAATACCGAATTTGTGGGAAGCGTTTATCTGGATAACATTACGCTGACGCAGTATGACGCGGCTTCTGACTTTACGGAGATTACGGCCGTGCCGGAGAGCGGAAGTGCGGCGGACATTTCACAGATGCCCGGTGAGGTTACGCTCTCCGATGCACAGGCGACCTCCCAGACAAGAGCGCTTTATGCATACTTACAAAGCCTCGGGACGGCAAAGCAGGTGCTGTTCGGCCATCAGAATGATACCCATAAGCATGTGACTGCAAGAGAGGGCGTTTATTCCGATACGAAGGATATCACGGGCAGCATCAGCGGCGTTGTGGGAATTGATTCTCTTGCTCTTACCGGCGTGGAGCTTGGACTTAACGATGTGGACGCGGCCATTGCCAAATCCATTGAAATCAGTAAGAGCGCCGCGGCAGAGGGAGCGATTATCACACTTTCTACCCACATGCCGAATATGAGCGATGAAAAAATTATTGCCACGCCGGAAGAGGACAGGAAGTATGATTTTTCTGCCTGTGATTTTTCGGAGGCAAAAAATCTGGAAAATAACTGTGCGGCGGAGGTGCTTCCGGGAGGAAAATACAACGCGCAGTTTACGGCATATCTTGATATTATCGCGGATTACGCGCTGGGACTTCAGGAAGCAAATATTCCCGTTTTATTCCGGCCGTTCCATGAGAACACCGGCGGCTGGTTCTGGTGGGGGTCTGCTACGACCGATAAGGAAACCTACAACGCAATGTTCCGGTATACGCATGATTATCTGGAGTCGAGAGGCGTACATAATTTCCTTTATGTATATTCCCCGAACGGACCGGTGACGTACGAAGATTATGCGGAGCGCTATCCCGGCGATGACTATGTAGACATTGTGGCGTTTGATTATTATGACGACTACAACAGCTATCCGGCGGAATATTCCGAAGCGTTTATGACAAGCCTGAATGAAACCTGCGCGGCAGTCAAACGCTTTGCCGACGAGCACGGAAAGGTTGCGGCCATCGCCGAGACGGGTGTCCGTGTTATGAAAGCGGACGGTTCGGATAACGAAGGAATTTTGGTGAAGGATAACCCGATTAAGGGACAGAACTGGTACGGCAAGATAAACGCTATCGCGGCGGCGAACGGTATGCCGTATTTTATGGTATGGGCAAACTTCAGCGATACGAATTTCTATGTTCCGTACAAGTACAATGATACGCACGGACAGGAATTAATTAACGAATTTATTGATTTTTATAATGAGGATTCCTCTATTTTTGCCGACGGAACCAAATTTTACGGTGAGGCCGCAAACAGTACGGTGACTGCGGCACAGGAGAGCCGGGCGAACGGATATTTCACCAATCTCTTTTCCAAATCCGTGATAAAAGAGGAAACAGTGCTTCGTGCAAATGTAAAGAATGCGGTTACGGTAGAGTTTGTATTGGAAAATGCGGAAAAAGGTGTGGTGAAAACCGTGACGGCGGCAAATACAGGTGGAAACACCTATGAAGGAACCGTGACGGCGGACATGATTGCGGAGCTTGGCGGTACGGATGTGGGAACCGTTTCTCTGAAAGCGGACGGGAATACTCTGGTGAAGCTTTCCTTTATTAGCTTCGGAAAGGATAAGGATACGCTGGCGGCGGACGTGATTGATGATTTCGAGCTGTACTATGGAGATAATGACTACCTGAACGGAACCTATACCGAAAACTCTGCGGCAAACTGTAAGTCATCCTTTACTCTGGATGCGGAAAACCTCGCGTCCGGCAGCTACGGAGGTTCCTTTGATTATCAGTTGAAAACGAACGGACCGGAGGTTTGGACCGGACGTATGAAGGGGCTTGATAATAGTGACTACAGCGCGTACAATGCGCTGAGCATGTGGGTGAAACCGGACGGAAACGGACAGAAGCTGGTTATTCAGCTTGTTTCTAATGGTGAGGATTTTGAAGCATATCTCACCGATTTTGTTGCGGGTACCGAGGCAAAATATGTTACGATTCCCTTTAGCAGCTTGAAAGGAAAATCGGGAGGTACGTTTGACGCGGCACATGTGAGCAAATTTGCGGTATGGTGCAACAGTATCATTCCAGAGGGGGAAAGCGGAGTTGACATCAGTTCGTCAATCGTATTTGACGATATTCGTTTTGTAAACGTGGACGAATCTACCCTGGAGCTGACCTCCGGGGGGTATGCCCTGTCCGATGAGACGGCCGCGGGAGGAGAGACGGAGAAGCCGACAGAGACGCCTTCAACAGAGTCCCCCTCAACGGAAACACCGGCAACGGAAGTAACCGGAGTGAAGCTTTCCAGAACGAGCGCCACGGTAGGTAAGGGCAGCACACTCTC
>CALWBG010000192.1 GCA_944375975.1 uncultured Roseburia sp. | reverse complement strand
GCCCTCCACGGATAGAACTTCAAAACCGCCTGAAAGCACACGGGGGTAGGAAAGCAGGACAAGCAGCTTTGGCATGGAGAGCACATCCTCGTAATTATGCTGCTTTAAGAGCGCAGCGAGCCCGTCCTCCGGGGTTTTTACATAGGCGCTGTACACTTTAATGAGCTCACCGCCGTCATAAAGGTCCTCCCGGCCGATTCCAAGAAATGTTTCAATGGTCTTTTGCTTTAGATTGGGAAGGCCGAGCAAGAACCGGAAACCGGATATCAGCTTATAGATGTCTTCAAAGATAAATCCGGCAAACGGTTCCGGCAGGCTGTATTTTTTGCATTTGGCAATAAGATAGGGGATGTCAAAGCCGATGCCGTTATAGGTGATGACAGTATCAAAACCTTTCAGGTAATCAAGAAACGCGCACAGCACCTCTGCCTCCTCCGCCGGGGATTCGGCAAAAAACTGGTCAATGACCAGCCTTTCATTTTTCCGCGCTGCGCAGCCAATCATATAAAGTGTAGTGCGGGCTGCCGAAAAACCTGTGGTCTCTATGTCAAAAAAAAGCGCGTTTTCCGTAAAATACCGCCCGGTTTCCGGGTGGCTGAAATCAAACGGAAGCTCTTCATGCCATGTAATCATTGTGTTTTCCTCATTTCATATGGTTTCCCTGTCAGTTTATCACAGAAACGCTAAAATTACAAAAAATGACTTTTTTCTGAATTTATTTGTGCTATAATCAAAAAGATGGGTGTTCTATGGCCTTTTGCATGGAATACAATACAAATAAGAGAAAGTGGGGCACAAGAAATGGGTTTAAAAACATTTAAAGGTGGCGTCCATCCTTATGAGGGAAAGGAACTGGCGAAAGATGCGCCGATTGCAGAGGTTTTGCCCAAAGGCGATTTGGTGTATCCGCTGTCACAGCATATCGGTGCGCCTGCCATTCCGATCGTGACGAAGGGCGATACGGTATTAAAGGGACAGAAAATCGCAGAGGCGGGCGGTTTTGTATCTTCCCCGATTTACGCGTCGGCCTCCGGTACGGTAAAGGCGATTGAGCCGAGGCGTGTGGCGGTGGGCGATATGGTGAACTCCATTGTGATTGAGAATGACGGAGCGTTCACGGAAGTGGAGTATACACCCTGCGATGACGTTACGTCATTATCGAACGAAGAAATTATCGGAAAAATAAAAGAAGCAGGAGTGGTCGGAATGGGCGGCGCCGGTTTCCCGACGCATGTTAAGCTCTCCCCCAAAGAGCCGGACAAGATAGAGTATATCATTGCCAACTGTGCGGAATGTGAGCCTTATCTGACCGCTGACTATCGGCGTATGCTGGAGAATCCGAATGAGCTGATTGAAGGCATGAAAATTATCCTTCAGCTTTTTGACGGGGCAAAGGGGATATTCGGTGTCGAAAACAATAAGCCGGACTGCATTGAGAAGCTTCAGGAACTGGTAAAGGATGAGCCGCGTCTTGAGGTGTGCCCGCTGGAGACGAAATATCCGCAGGGCGGCGAGCGCCAGTTGATTTATGCGGTCACCGGGCGTTCCATCAATTCCAAAATGCTGCCGGCGGACGCGGGCTGTATCGTGGATAACGTGGAGACGATTATTGCCATATATAACGCCGTTAAGCTCGGAAAACCGGGGAGTAACCGGCTTGCCACGATTACGGGTGACGCGGTGGAAAACCCTGGAAACTTTTTATATAACATAGGTACCAATTATGCGGAGCTGGTGGAGGCGGCTGGCGGCTTTAAAGTGCAGCCCGAGAAAATCATTTCCGGAGGCCCGATGATGGGCTTTGCGATGTTCGGACTGGATGTGCCGACCACAAAGACCTCGTCTTCCCTGCTTTGTCTCTCGACGGATGAAGTGGCGGCTATGGAGCCGACCGCGTGTATCAACTGCGGACGCTGTGTGGAGGCGTGCCCGGAGCAGTTGGTTCCGTCCAGGCTTGCGAAGTTTGCGGACCATGGCGCTTCGGAGGAGTTTGAAAAGTGGCACGGCTTAGAGTGTGTGGAGTGCGGAAGCTGCAGTTTTATCTGTCCGGCCAAGCGCCAGCTTGCACAGTCGATTAAGACCATGAAAAAGCAGGTGCTTGCGGCAAAGCGTAAGAAATAAGATACGAGTCTATACAAAAACTGAAGAAAGAGGTGGATTCCTGTGAGTGATTTATATCATGTTTCATCATCACCACATGTGCGTTCCAAAGATACCACGGCCAGGATTATGCTGTATGTAATTCTTGCATTGCTCCCGGCCACGCTGTTTGGTATTTACAATTTTGGATACAGAGCACTGATTTTAATTTTAGTAACGATTGCAAGCTGTGTGGCTTCCGAGTGGATATTTGACCGCATCGTACATAAAAAGAACACGATTGGCGATTTGAGCGCCGTGGTGACCGGTCTGCTTTTGGCCTTAAACCTTCCGTCAACGCTGCCGTGGTGGGAGGCGGTGCTTGGCGGCGTGTTTGCCATCATTATCGTAAAGTGTCTTTTCGGCGGCCTGGGCCAGAATTTTATGAATCCGGCGCTGGGAGCAAGGTGCTTCCTTCTGATCGCGTTTGCGGCGGATATGACAAATTTCGTGACTGACACCTATACCGGTGCGACGCCGCTTGCGGCAATGAGAAGCGGGGAGGCGGTCAATACGATGGATATGTTAATCGGGCGTACGGCCGGAACCATCGGCGAGACTTCCGCAATCGCGATTCTCATCGGAGCCATTTTTCTGATTCTCATGGGAGTCATCGATTTAAAAATTCCGGGTTCTTATATTGTGACCTTTGTGATTTTCATGCTGCTGTTCGGGGGACACGGGTTTGACTGGACCTATATCACCGCGCAGCTCTGCGGCGGCGGTCTGATGCTCGGCGCGTTTTTCATGGCGACGGATTACGTGACCTCTCCGATTACACCGTGGGGACAGATTCTGTTCGGTATCTGCTGTGGTATCCTTACGGGTGTGTTCCGCTGCTTTGGCGCAAACGCGGAGGGCGTTTCCTTTGCGATTATCTTAAGCAACCTTTTAGTGCCCATTATTGAGAAATACACTGTTCCGAAAGCGTTCGGACAGATCCGCGGGGAAAAGAAACAGGAAGGGGGCAAATAAGATGAACAAAAAGATTGTGCACGACGCTTTGATTTTATTTGCTTTTACTGTGGTATTGGGACTTCTGCTGGCGGTGGTGTATGACATTACGAAGGAGCCGATCGCCCAGGTAAACTATGAAAAGGAGCAGGCCGCGTATCGTGATGTGTTTGCGGATGCCGATTCCTTTGAGGAATATGCGGATTTCAACGGGGAGGAGGCCGCTGCGCTGATGACGGAAAACGGATATTCCGACGATATCGAGAGCGTGCAGGTGGCGAAGGACGCAAACGGAAATACGCTCGGCTATGTTATTACGGTCACAGCGAAGGATGCCAGCCAGTCCACGATTACGTTTTCTGTCGGGATTCAAAATGACGGAACGGTGAACGGCTACTCCATCACGTCCATCGCCGAGACGCCGGGACTTGGCATGAAGGCGCAGGAGGAGGAGTTTTACAGCCAGTTTGAGGGGAAAAACGTAGATTCCTTTACGGTTGTGAAATCCGAGCCTGCGGCGGACAATGAAATCGAATCTATTTCCGGTTCGACAATTACGTCCAGGGCAATGGCAAACGGCGTGAATGCCTGCCTTACCTATTTCAGGGATGTGTTGGGAGGTGCTGTCAATGAATAAAAACATGGAACGGTTATATAACGGTATTATCAAAGAAAACCCTGTACTGATTCTTATGCTCGGCATGTGTCCGACGCTCGCGGTTACGTCGTCGGCGATGAACGGGCTTGGGATGGGACTTTCCACCACAGCGGTACTGGTATTTTCCAATCTTCTGATTTCCGCGTTTCGTAAGATTATTCCGGACGGGGTGCGTATGCCTGCGTTTATTGTCATCGTGGCTTCGCTGGTGACAGTGGTACAGTTTTTGATGAACGCGTATACGCCCAGCCTGACGGATTCGCTTGGCGTGTATATTCCGCTGATTGTCGTAAACTGCATCATTCTCGGACGCGCAGAAAGCTACGCGTCGAAAAATCCCGTCATTCCTTCCATTTTTGACGGAATCGGAATGGGACTCGGTTTTACGGTCGGCCTGGTATTGATTGGTCTGGTGCGCGAGCTTTTGGGTGCGGGACAGATTTTCGGATTCCAGGTGCTCTCGCTTAACTGGTTTACGCCGATTACCATTTTTGTCATGGCACCGGGAGCATTTCTCGTGCTCGCATTCCTTGTGGTCGGCATGAATTTCGTCAGGGCAAAGATGGAAGCCAAGGGCAAACCGCTTGCAAAACCGGCAGGCTGTCTGACAGGCGACTGCGCAGGCTGCGGTCATGCTGCTTCCTGCAGCGGGAAAGCGATTGCGGGGAATGCAGGCCAGACTGAGAAAAAGACGGAATAGGAGGATAGGTACGGATGAAAGAATTGCTAATCATTGCGGTTGCGTCCGCGATTGTGAATAATGTTGTCTTAAGCCAGTTCCTCGGCATCTGTTCGTTTTTGGGTGTGTCCAAGAAAACGGAAACAGCGGTCGGAATGGGAGCGGCGGTTGTATTTGTCATCACGATTTCCTCTTTTGTGGCGGCAGTCATTTATAAATTTGTGCTTGCAAACGACTACCTGATGAGCAAGGGAATCGACCTCACATATTTGCAGACGATTGTCTTTATTCTGGTGATTGCTGCACTGGTTCAGTTTGTGGAGATGTTCTTAAAGAAAAATGTTCCCTCTCTGTATCAGAGTCTCGGCGTATATCTTGCGCTGATTACGACAAACTGCGCAGTGCTCGGTGTTGCTCTTACCAATGTGACGAAGGAATACGGAATCCTTGAGAGTGTCGTGAACGGATTTGCGACTGCGGTGGGCTATCTGATTGCCATCGTGATTTTGGCGGGAATCCGTGAAAAAATTGAGTTTAATGACATACCGAAGCCGTTTCAGGGAATGGCTTC
>CALWBG010000191.1 GCA_944375975.1 uncultured Roseburia sp. | reverse complement strand
TATTGTAACCCACATTGATGCCCGAATCGCAGACCGGGTCAAAATCCAGAAACTGCGGATTTAAGGACACCCGCATCGACGGCTTATGCGCCATGTCCAGCGGAACACGCGGATAATCAAAATAGCGCACCGGATGCTTCGCGTCAAAGAGATTGTGCAGCGTCACCTCGATCCAGTCACCCGCATTGGCGCGCAGAATCAGCGGCCTGGGCTGATAATCCTTTTCCCTCGCCCGTTCCGCTTCCTCCAACGGCACAAACAGCAGTCCGTCGGGGTCATGGTCACCATGGCAGTTATACGGAATATCACGCTGGATTGCCGCTATCTCATAACGGCGGATAACCGCGCCGGTTCCCGGGCAGGGCGGAAGGGGAAGGATTCTGTTATCCTGTTTACAAAGAGGCTTTAAACATTTCTGTGGCTTTGCGTACGCGCGGATAATGCCCCACAGCCCGAGCCACGCGTCGTCTATGCCGCCGAAATAATAAAGGTAATCCCCCGGCGCGTACTGCTTTGTAATGCGGATGTTAAATGCCTCGGAAATACCGAGCGTCTGGGACGCCGTATCCGCGGAGGCTGAATTTGTAACCTCCTTTTTCCAGGACATTCCGGTGAGGTTAAAACAATGCTGCTCCTCATGCGCCCCGTCCAGCAGCCGTATCGTCATCTCATCCCCGGGGTACGTCTCCAGAATCGGGGTTGCCGGGTCCCCGTGCACCAGCGAACTGAACACATAAGCCGGATCGTCGTTCTTTTTGAGACGCTCGCGCATCGGCTCCGAGCGGTAATTGATTCCCATGACTCCCGGGTCATCATGTGAACCCGGCACTGCCGGCGGGTTGAGCGGCCTACCTTTTTTATCAAAAAGCATTGCAAAATCATGCACAAACAGTGCAAATTCCCGGAAGGAGGTTCCGTCCTTTCGCCGGATTACCGCCTTTGTGCCGCAGCGCAGCTCCTTTCCGGTTCGTATATCGTGAAAGGTCGCCCCTGCCTCCTCGATAATCAGCGCCCCGAACACACCGTGCGACTGATGGCTGTTTGCGAATAAATGGTCGTGAAAGAATACTGTATGAAGCTCGGTATTTGCAAAAAAACGCTCCGTCAGCGTCTCATATTTCCGCGCCCCGGCAATGCTATTCCAGCCGTTCGCCGCGCCGTCCGAAACAATCGTATCAAATTTCACAAGGTGGATATGATACCCGACAATATCGGTCAGCGTTCTGAGCTGAAACGGGCTTTCCTCCAGATATTCCGGCAGCAGATTCGTAAAACACACCTCGATGCAGTCCCCTGCGTTGGCGCGGATGACAAGCGGTTCGATACAGATTTCCCCGCGCTCTGCCTTTCGGATATAATTCTCCAGTCCCCCGTGGCGCTCCAGCTCCTCCTTTAACACAAAAAATCTTCCCTGCGGGTCATGCCAGCCGTACCGGTTATAGGTCACCTTCGCCTGTATCAGCGCAATTTCAAAAACCTTTACGCCCTCCTTGGCGCAGCCTAAGCAGGGACATGTCTCAGTGTAAAGTGCGCCCGGAGCGAAATTCTCCGCAAAATTCGCCTGTTCGAGCGCCGTCGGCTCTCTAAGGATACTCCCGTCCGCATTTTGAACCCCAAGCGGCGGCTGAAGCGGACGTTTTGTAAATTCTCCCTCAATAAAATTCGGGTATCCGGGATGCATCCTGTCTTTTTTCGGGGGCGGCATTCTGTCCTTTAACGGCAACAGCGGCGGGATTTTCGTCCCGTCCGGCAGCGTTCCCGTCCCGTCCTCCAGTCTGTCATGGATTCTCCACAGCGTCCACATTCCCTCGTGAAAATGCGGGTAGAGATGGCAGTGGAAAATAACGTCCCCGATGGTCCCGTTGAGACTGCCCGCTCCGTACAGAATATCCAGGGTATAGCATTCTCCCGGACTGATTGATATTGAGTCGATAATCGGAGAATTTTGATTTTCCCCGTCCAGACGCCACTGGTGATTGTGCAGATGAAATACATGCGTTTCCTTGATTCCGCCATGAATCAGACGGATTTTAGACGGGTCGCCGACATAGGCGCGCAGAATCGGAGGTGCCGGGTCTCCGTAAACCCATGAGCTCATGGAAATATCCTCCCCGGTATCGGCATGGTCCTCCGTAAGCGGTATCCGGTTTCTCATCGGCTCCGAGCGATAGCTGATTCCCGTTGTGGCGGAGGGCAGCCCGGTATGAGGGTCTATCGGCTGATTTCCGTTTCTGTCAAGGATTTCCAGCTCGTCATGAAAAAAGACAGCGTATTCCCGGAACGCAGGCTTTGTCGGGTGATAAATATCCGCGAACAGACCGCTCTCCAATTCCTCTCCGGTCTGCGGGTCCAGCCATACTGACTCCGCCGCCTCCACGATGACGGCCCCAAAAAGTCCGTGTACATTCGTCCCTTCCTCGCCGCTTCTCGTATCCGCCATATCGTGGAACAGATAAACGCCCTCGCGGTCCGCATACCAGGTATACACAATATTGTTTTTTGTGGTGGTATTCCGGTTATAGCCGACATCCGCCCCGTCCGAGGTCTGAACGTCATAGGGAAGTCCCTGCACATGCATCGACAGCGCGCGGTTCAGATAGTGGGAAAAACAGATTTCAATTTTATCCCCCACGTTCGCGCGGATGACAAGCGGCTTTACTTCCTCATAGGGCATAGGAGTTTCAAGTGAAAAATTACGGAGCGCTCCCTGCCGGATCCGCTCCGCATCCTTTTTCAGCACGTATAACAGCCCGTTTGGGTCGTAATCACCGTATTGATTGTATACAATCGGTATTTCGATTGCCTCTATATCATAATGTCTTGTTTTTCCGGGACTCGGATAGCGTGTCAGTTCCATTTGGCACACCTCCGTAATCTGTTCTCACATTCCAAAAGCCTGATATAGTGATTTGCCTCCCGGAGCACATGGTCGGCAAGCAGCGGCAACAGAATGGACGCAATCTCATGCTTTAAAATTCCTTCCGCCCCGGCAGTCTTAAACTTGCGGTATTCAAGCGTCTCCTCCAGCGATTTCTCCGTCAGCCCATGCATCGCGCGGCAGTCCTGACGCTTCGCCTGGGCGAGCAGCTCCCGGTAATCCGCCGCAAATCCGTCCGCGGCAGCCACAAGCTCCTCCTCCGAGGGATCCAAAAGCCCGCGGATAAACAACGCATGCTCCATCATAATCCGGTTCCAGAAATTTTCGCTATCACATATATTCCGGAAAGAAATTTCCCTGTTCTGCCGAAGCTGCCAAACCGTCTCCCGGTAAAGCTTTGCCTCGCGTATGATATGCTCAATCAAAAGCGGATAATTGGCATTAAAAAGCCGCCCCTGCTTTACCTCACGCAAGAGCCGCTCTTTATAGGCAATCAGGCCGTCAAGGAGCTGAAGTGCGCGTTCATTTAACCTCTGCACCGTTTGAACAAGCTGTCTGCTCTCTTTGCGGGTACAGCCCGCCCGAAGCTTCTGCTCCGCCGCAGAAATCCGGCTGTCGATTGGGATTCCGCTCAACCGGCTGGTGCTTCGCTCCGCCGGTATGGTAAATTCCGTCACCAGCTCCCCCGATTCTATGATTTCCGTATCGATACGTCCATTGGCAAGCTGCACCGTGTCACGCAGCAAATGCTCAAACTGCTGTCTGTACCAGTCCGCCTGGCGAATCCAGGCTTCATCCCTGCACGGAAAACCGGCTTCCAGGAACAGGGCATGCTCCCGCATAATCCGCGCAAAGAACAAATGTGTTTCTATCGAAAAAACAATAAAATTTTCCATATTCTCTGACATACCTTTCTTAATTGTAGTGGTATATTTTATGTCAGAGAATATGGAAACGTGCTGTCGTTACTTTTCCATATTTGCAAACTTCGTGTACTGCGGCAGCCATACCAGATTGACCGTCCCAATCGGGCCGTTTCTCTGCTTGGCGATAATAATTTCCGAAATGCCCTTCATCTCGGAATCGTGGTTATAATAATCGTCGCGGTAAATAAACATCACCACGTCGGCATCCTGCTCGATTGCCCCCGACTCACGAAGGTCGGAAAGCATCGGACGGTGATCCGGGCGCTGCTCCACGGCGCGGGAGAGCTGCGAAAGCGCAATCACCGGCACGGAGAGCTCACGCGCCAGCGCCTTTAGGGAACGTGAAATATCAGAAATCTCCTGCTGGCGGGAATCGGTGCTTCTGCCGGAGCCTGACATGAGCTGGAGGTAATCGATGATTACCAGCTTTAAGTCATGCTCAAGCTTATATTTCCGACACTTGCTGCGCATCTCCGCAATGGAAATACCGGGCGTATCATCAATAATCAGCTCCGAATTGCCGATAATCCCAGCACCCTCGATTAACTTTTCCCAGTCGGCATCGGAGAGATTGCCGGTACGAAGCGTCTGCGCGTCCACTCTGGATTCCAACGAAAAAAGACGGTTCACAAGCTGCTCCTTCGACATCTCAAGCGAAAAAATCGCCGTGCACATGTGCTCATGGAACGCCACATACTGGGCGATATTCAGCACAAACGCCGTTTTTCCCATGGAAGGACGCGCCGCAATCAATATCAAATCGGAAGGCTGTAAGCCCGCCGTGCGATAATCCAAATCAATAAATCCGGTCGGTATGCCCGTAACCGTGCCGGAGGTTTTCGCGGCGTTCTCGATTTTTTCCAGCGCATTCATGACGACCTCGCGAATTGGCACGTAATCGTCTCCGCCTCTGCGGCTCGAGAGCAGATCAAATACTTTTTTCTCGGTCATATCCATGACCGTCTCCACGCTCTCCCTGCCGAGGTAACACTCGTTTTCAATTTCCTCGTTCAGCTTAATCAGCCTGCGGCGCAGCGCGTTATCCCGGACGATCTGCGCGTAGTATTTCACGTTAGTGGATGTCGGAACCGCGTTCAACAAATCCCGGACAAATTCCAGGCTCGCAATTTCCGCCGGAACATCCTTTTCTTTCAGCTTATTCTGCAAGGTAACCAAATCCACCGGAAGGCTCTTGTTGTAAAGCTCCACCATGGCGTCAAAGAGGATTGCATAC
>CALWBG010000190.1 GCA_944375975.1 uncultured Roseburia sp. | reverse complement strand
CTCGACGTCAAATACGTTTCGACGTTAACCGGCCGCCCTTTCAGCGGTGCCCTCCCCGCAAATCTCCCCGCCCTCCTCCGTCAGGGTTAGCTGAACGATATACTGCCTGTTTCCGTAGTTATCCGTCGTGGTCGCCGCCTGCGCGTCCGCCACCTGGTCTCCCGTCATAAATACGGTTCCATCAGAAAGCTGAAATTCCAGCGAACCCGGATTACCGAGTTCCTCTAAAATAGCGGTCGCATCCGTCACACCCGGAATCTCAACCGTAATCCGGTCGTCTCCGACCTGGTACACTGATGCCTCCGTACTGTAGCTTTCCACACGTCTCTGAAGCTTGTAAATCGTATCGCTCATATCCTCCGCGCTCGGATTCTCGTCCATTACCTGATAGGTGATGGACACACCGCCGGAAAGGTCCAGACCGAGCGGGATACTCATGTCCTCCCCGATTCCGGTGGAGGAAAGAATCAGCGATGCATAATAGGCAAGTCCTGCCAGCGCGGCAAGAATTAAAACCAAAATGACTGCTGCTTTACTCTTTTTCATTTTTATTTTCCTTCCTGTTCTCTGTTAACGTCCGTTTATCTGCCCTCACTGTCACATTCCGCAGCCTTTAACATAATGGCGCACTCGATACGCTTTTTCTGCAGCTCGCAGCCAATATCATAAGCGCCGCAGATGTCGCCGGTAAAATTATACGCATTCGCCGCGCACCCGCCGCTGCAATAAAATTTGGCAAAGCAGCTCCGGCATTTTTCCTTTGCATATACATTGCAGCATTTAAACTCGTCACGGATCTCGGTATTTTTGATACCCTCGTCCACGTTGCCCAGCAAAAACTTTTCATTTCCCACAAACTGATGGCACGGATAAAAATCTCCCCACGGCGTCACCGCCAGATATTCCGTTCCCGAACCGCAGCCCGAAAGACGCTTCGCTACACAGGGACCGCCCTCCAAATCAATCATAAAGTGGAAGAAATTAAAATCCTCCCCCTTTTTATGACGCTCGGCCATCTCGGCCGCAAGCCTGTCATATTCCGCAAAAAGCTGCGGTAAATCGTCCTCCGTGATTGCGTAGGGCTCCTTTGGATCCGCGACCACAGGCTCCACGGAAATCTGCCGGAATCCCAAATCGGCAAGGTGAAGCACATCCTTTGAGAAATCCGGATTTTCGTGCGTAAAGGTACCTCTCACATAGTACCTGTCCTGATTCCTGCTCTCGGCAAACTTCTGAAACTTCGGAACAATCAGGTCATAGCTTCCGGCACCGCCCCGGAAGGGGCGCATCTTATCGTGAACCTCTTTCCTGCCGTCAATGCTTAAGACCACATTTGCCATTTCCCGGTTGCAAAACTCCATGATTTCATCGTTTAAAAGAACGCCGTTCGTCGTGAGCGTAAACCGGAATTTTTTATCGTGCAGCTTCTCCTGCTCCCTGCCATATGCCACCAGTTCCTTTACCACCTGCCAGTTTAAAAGCGGCTCGCCGCCGAAAAAATCAACCTCAAGATTTCTCCTGCTCCCCGAATTGGCAATCAGAAAATCAAGCGCCTTTTTCCCTACCTCAAAGGACATGAGCGCCCTTCTTCCATGGTACTCGCCCTCTTCTGCAAAGCAGTACCGGCAGGCAAGGTTGCAGTCATGGGCAATGTGCAGACACAGTGCCTTTACCACGGTCGGACGCTTTTTGAAATCCATGATATAATCCTCATAGGTATCCTTCGTAAAAAGCTCTCCCGCATCTATGAGCGCCTGTACCTCGTCAATCGCTTCCTCCGTTTCCGCCCTGCCATACTTTTCCGCCAGTGCAGTTACAATTTCATCCCTGGAATACGATTCCGGCGATGTCCGGTTAATCTGCTCTATAATGTCATATGTCACATCGTCCACTACATGAATCGCTCCGCTGTTTACATCCAGAACAATATCATAGCCGTTATTCTTATACTGATGAACCACTATAATATTTCCTCTCTTTCTATTTCGAAATAAAATTCATCTTCCCGCAATAAATTCCCCCACAGAACAAATGACCGCACGCTACGCGGACGGTCGTTTGCAGTCATTACTATTCAGTTGGTGCCGCACCGTGGCACAGAACCGCCTATTTCTGCTCGCAGCTCTGGTTTCCTACCGTACAGGAGGTCTTGCATGCTGACTGGCAGGAAGTCTGACACTCACCGCAGCCGCCTTTTTTGATAGTATTCTGTAATCTTTTGGTATTCAATGTTTTTACGTGTTTCATGGTGTATTCTCTCCTTTTCCTGATTTCCGCACACACGGGATACGCCTTACATCTGCCTGCTCCCTGTTATACTATGTATCTTTTCGCTTTTCGCGCGGAGTTCTGTTAACCTGTTCAGTATAACACAAGTTCTTTCATATGGAAAGCATTTTTTTCAGCTTACCATTCCGCCCGCCATCCCGGAAGCGCCACAGAGAATCAGCGTTGTGAGCAGCTTTGTCAGTTCCAGGTCAATTCCTCCCTGAACCAGTGCGGATACAAGCAGCAGGACGCAAAAATAAATGATCCCCGCCGCAAGCCCCCACAGAAATTTCTGCTCTTTCATCATTTTTCCCATAAGAAAGCCGCCAATCAGCCCTGAAATGACATAAATGACAACGATTCCTATTTTGACCGCCGATTCGCTCAGTTCCATTTTATAAAGCAGCATCGCCAGCAGTAAAAGCAGCAGGCTGCTTACGGCAAACATTACAAGTACCGCCGCAAAAACCGCTGTCACCGGGCTTCTTTTTTCGTCTCTGGATTTTATTTTATTCCGTAGCTTCATAAGATTCCTCATTTCTGCCCTGCCTGAAATATATCACAATATATGCAGAAACGGGTGAAGCTATGCTACTATTCAAATCTCATGCGGTATTCCGCGGCGAAGCGCTTCCCCGGGGCAAGCGCGTTCTCGTATGCCCGCTCCTGTAACGTCCCGTCAAAATCGACGGCGTCGCAGCGCCCATACCAAGGCTCAATGCAGACAAAGGGCGCGTTTTTCCCCTCCGGGGACCACAGAGCGAACAAAGGCGCGTCAAACAGCACCGTCACATACACTCTGCCCTCCCTGTCAAAAAGTGATACCTCGCCCGTCTGCTTTCCTTCCACCATGTAGGTACACTCGTCAAAAAATCCGGGTGTGAACCGCACCCTGCCCTGATTTAGCGAAAGAATCTTATCCTCCATCACCGCCATGCCATCCGGCGTATTGCCATGGTGGTGCAGCTCCGTCGTCAGCCCTCCGAACAAAAATCCGCAGCCTTCCTTGTCCCCTTCTCCGCCGGGCGGGCATAAAAAGGCAGGATGCGCCCCGATGGAAAAATACATTTCCCTGGAGCCCGCATTCTCCACCCTCCAGAGCACCTTTACCTCGTTTTCCGTAAGCTCATAGCCAATCAGGAGCCGGAAATCAAACGGATATTTCTGCATGGTTACCGGGGTTGCTTTCAGCGAGAACCACATTGCGTTTCCCTCCTGCCGCTCTGAGGAAAACTCCATATCCCGGGCAAATCCGTGCTGTCCCATCGCGTAGGTCTTACCATCGTACCGGTATTCCTTTCCCTTCGGCGCCCCCACAAACGGGAACAGCACCGGTGACGTCCGGTTCCAGTATCTGGCATCGCCGTGCCACAGGTATTCCCTTCCGTCGGATTTTCTCTTTACCGATTTCAGTTCCGCTCCCAGCGAATCAATTTCAGCCCTTAAAACTTCATTTTCCAATATATACCGCATCGTATCCCTCCATTTCTTTTCCCTTGCTTTTGTATCTATCTTACCGCAGATAGCAGGAAAAGAAAACGGATTTTTTATTTTTCCGTAGATTACGCCACGTACAGGTACATAAAAATGAAATGACAGATGCTTCCGGCCATAACAAAGAGATGAAATACCTCATGGGAGCCGAAGCTTTTATGCTTTGCATTGAATATCGGAAGCTTCAACGCATAAATCACACCCCCGACCGTATAGATAATACCTCCTGCCAAAAGCCATAGAAAAGCACCCGGCGACAGTGTCCGCAAAAGCTGTCCGAACACAAACACGCACACCCAGCCCATGGCGATATAAATAACTGAGGAAAACCATTTCGGACAGTTAATCCACAAAGCCTTGATGATCATCCCCGCCGCGGCAATGCCCCATACTGACGCAAGCAGCGTATAGCCGGACTTTCCGCCCAGCACAATGAGACATACGGGCGTATAAGAGCCCGCGATAAGCACAAAAATCATCATATGGTCCAGCTTACGGAACACTTTCAGTACGGCGTCCCTTACCACCAGTGAATGGTAGAGTGTACTTGCTCCGTAAAGCAGTACCATGCTTCCCATAAAAACGGTCATCGCCAGTACTGTCAGCCGGTTTCCTCCGAATGCCGCCTTCGCCAAAAGCGGCGCCGATGCCGTAATCGCCATCATCATTGCCACAAAATGTGTAATCGCACTTCCCGGTTCACGAATCGCTATTTTCATCATACCTCACCCTTTCAAAAGCAGTTTTTCATTCCTCTACAAGTAGTTTTCAATACTACATATTTTATGTTAAGATACTACTACTTATCATGTGCGGTGTCAATCAAGTTTATGATAAATTTTTATTAATTTTCTCGAAAATATTTTTTGATTTCAGTTGTCATTTTTCAATTGGTTATTTATAATCATTTTATAATTGTAATTATATTTATCCTAGAATTGGACTCATTTGACCCACAATCATGGAGGTATTCCTATGAAAAAGAAGCTTTTAGGTATTTGTGCGATTTTCTGCGTACTTTTCGTCGGCGTTATTTTATTTATTTCCGACAAAAGCAGCACTGCGCAGGAGGCTTCCTCACAAACGTCCCCCGTTCAGGAGGAAAGTATCGGCGGAACCGGAGAAACAACGGATTCCATTGATGATTATACGACAGTTATGATGGACGCAGAGTAAAGTTACATCCGCATAAAGCCACATCCAAGGGGCCGTTGCAAAATAGATGAGTGATCATCTATGGAGCAATGGCTCCGTTTTTTTGCCTAAAAACAGAAAACGGACTCCGAAGATTCCGTAATCCGTGGTATAATTAGATATGCCAAATAACCAAAT
>CALWBG010000189.1 GCA_944375975.1 uncultured Roseburia sp. | reverse complement strand
TTAACTAAGCCTATGGAACAAATATTAATTAAGTTATCAAGGTACGTTTATGTATCTAAAAAATATTATACGAGGAGTTTTGAGTATGAAATTGAAATCAGCAAAAGCAATGCTGTGTCTTGCGTTGTCTGCTTTTATGCTGCTCGGAGATGCGGGAGGCGTAACCGCGTATGCAGCGGCGGAAGCACAGGCACAGTCCGTGGAAAACATTGAGACAACCGAAGTGCCACTGGATACGGAAGAGGGTTTCTGCGAGGAAAGCACCGAGACCGGCGAGCCGGAGGAAGGTACGGAAGCCATTGAGGCAACAGAAACCGTGGAGCCGGGCGGCGAGACCGGGAGCACGGAAGATACCGGGACAGTCGGTGCAGCCGGGAGCATGGAAGATACCGAGACAGATGCCGCGGCAGAGAGCACAGAGAATACGACAGATAACGGGGACACAGAAAGTACGGAAACAATGGAGCCGGTAGAGGAAGTTCCGGTTTTGGAGACGGAAAGCACGGAGGAGATTACGGAATCTGAGACGGAGGAAACCGAGCTGATGGAGGAGACAGAGGCGACGGAGGAGGACGAGCTGCAAAAAGAAGAAAAGCTTTTGGGGGCTGCGGTGACGCCGGGAACAACTTTTACCGGGGCAAAGCAGGTGAGTTTGAATACACAGTATTCGGCGACTACAACAAGTGCAAGTAATGAACATTACTATAAGTTTACACTTCCCTCGCAGGGACTGGTAACTTTGAATTTCCAGCATGTAAGCGGAACCGATATGCGATATGATGTCGACTTGGACCGTAAGTCGAACGGAAGTTCAACGTGGAATGCGCATGTAAATAGCACGGATCCTGTAAAAAACCGTCCGCTGGGTCTTGCTGCGGGAACCTATTATCTTTATGTGGACGGCAGTAAAAACCAGACCTATACATTTACGCTGAACTTTACGGCTACATCCAACTGTGAGACGGAGTATAACGGCGATTTTGCGAATGCGGACGCGATTCCGGTCAATACGAAGATTACCGGCGCTACCATGACACACACAGAGTCGGACTACTACAAATTTACGCTTTCGGCGCCGGGCAGCGTGAGTTTTAATATCACGCACGGAATCGTCGACGGACATGAAGCGGATGATGTATATGACGTTTCCTTTTATAATTCCGCGACCGGGAATCGTTTGCTTTATTTTGAATCCCTGGGAGGGGAGACATCGAAAACATCCAATATCATAGGGCTGCCAAAGGGAACCTATTATGTATGCGTGAAAGCGGGCTATGGCAATTATGATACCGGTTCTTATGGATTGACGGTTAATTATACGGCTTCCAATTACTGGGAGGCGGAGACAAATGATACCTTTACGACTGCAAACGCGGTTGCCATTAATCAGTCATACAGCGGAACCATTCATGATAGCGGCGATGAAGATTTCTATAAGGTTACATTGGCGCAGGCAGGAGCTATAGGTGTGAATTTCACCCATCCGAATATTGACGGATATGAGACAATACTTTGCTTCACACTGGAGATTTACAGTGCATCGAATCTGACAGATCCTTTCTATAAAATGTATATTGCCGGTGCGGAGACAAATATGCAGACGCCTCAGATTGGTCTTGCTGCGGGAACCTATTATATAAAAATTGGAGGAGTGTGGAAGTATGACGGTGTTTACGGACTGAAGGTCAATTATGCCGCATCGGATTACTGGGAAAGAGAAGAGAATGGTACGGCATCTACGGCGACTGCCATCAAGTCCGGAAAGACGTATTCAGGAAGTATAAAAGACAGCGCAGACGAAGATTATTATAAACTTTCGGTTGGCAGCAACGGATATATGACTGTTAATCTGAAGCATTCATCCTCTGCGGCAGACCGGATTTATACGGTGCGGGTATATAATTCCGATTTTAATGAGGTACATTCTTTTTCCGTTTACGGGACCGATAAGAATGTAACTTCCTGTAAGCTTGGCATTGGAAAGGGAACCTATTATATTTTAGTCAGACCGTATGGAGTTGATACCGGAACGTATCAACTGACTGCCACGGCGAAAAAGGCATCCAACTGGGAGACAGAAATAAATGATGACCGCGCAGGTGCGGATAAAATTTCCTTGGGCGGTTCTGTGAAAGGTGTTAATGATAATTCATACAGCAGTGATTATGATTATTATAAGTTCACACTGAGCAAGGCAACCTATGTGAATTTCAGCCTTTCTCACAGAAAGATAAATGGTTCGGGTGCTGTATGGGACGTTACTCTTTTTGATTCCAAGGGGAGCCGGGTAAGCTGGGGAGACGAGGGAAATCTATCGTCAAAAGAGTCCGCGGTGTATACGGAAAGCAAGCCGACAAAGCTTGCCAAGGGAACCTACTATCTCAGAGTGGAGGCAAATGGCAACGGTGTGGGTGAGGAATACGAACTTGGCCTTAACAAGGTTGCCGTGAAGGCTCCAACGATTTCCAGCGTACAGTCCACCCAGTATAATAAGATAAAGGTGACCTGGAAAAAGGTTGCGGGTGCTGAAAATTACACGATTTACCGCAGTACCTCCAAAAACGGTACCTACAAAAAGGTAAAGACGATTTCCAACACCGCGACTACGAGCTGGACGGATAGCAGTGTAAAGACCGGAACCACCTATTACTATAAAATGAAGGCGAAGGTTACCACCAATAAAGCAAAGCTCAGCGGATATTCCAAAGTAAAATCCGCAAAGTGCGTTCCGGCGAAGCCGACAATAACCTTAAAGTCTTCAAAAGCAAAGCAAATTAAGGTATCCTGGAAGAAGGTTTCGGGCGCCAGCGGCTATGAAATTTATCGTGCAAACTCAAAGAATGGAAAATATAAAAGAGTCACTATTGTCAAAAAGGGAAGCACGACGAGCTACACCAACAAAAAACTCACCAGCAAAAAGACCTACTATTATAAAGTTCGGGCTTACCGGACAGTAAACGGGAAAAAGGTTTACAGCAGTTATTCCAGTGTTGTTTCCCAAAAGGCAAAGTAAAAATCAGTTTCAATTTTCGGAGGCGGGAGTTCCCGCCTCTGTTTTTTTGGAAATATCTACTTGTAGATTCTCACCGGTTCCTCTGCTAGAATGCATCTATAAAACAAATGAAATAAATTTGTAACAAATGATTAACAAATTTACAACATTTGGAAAAAGAAAGCTTGGAGGACAGTTGCGTAATGAACAGAAGAAACAGGATGGTAGGACTTTTACTGGCAGGAAGCATAGTTTTGACGGGCTCCGGCGCGGTATATGCCGATGGAGTGCAGCAGGATATTTCCAGTTTGCAGGCCGGTATATTCGAAGTGATTGGCAGCCGCCTTGCAGAGGAGAAGGGGCTGTCTGCGGACCTTGCAGCACACGGTGAGGAACGAATGCGGCTATCGGTAAACGAGAATGTGCAGGATGAAACAGAGCAGGCGGATGTCGAGCAGCATGAGACGCCTGAGGTGAAATCGGAATATGCGGATATCGGAATCGCGTCAGTGCTCAATTATGTGAATCTGAGAGCGGAGCCGAACACGGAGAGCGAGGTTTTGGGAAAACTGTATAATAACAGTGCGGCGACAGTGCTTGAAGCCGTGACGGATGATGCCGGAGAGGTGTGGTATCGTGTAAATTCCGGCTCGGTGGAAAATGCTTATGTGAAGGCGGACTACATAAAGGTCGGGGATGAGGATTTGATTCGGGGAATCAGCACCCGGTATGCGACCGTCACGACAACGACACTGTTTGTTCGGACGGAGCCGGGAGTGGCGTCATCTGTGATGACGATGCTTCCAAAGGGCGATGACGTCGTGGTTTATGACGAGTTGGAGCATGGCTGGCTGAGGGTTTCCACGGAGGAAGGACTCGGCTACATTTCAGGAGATTACGTGACGGTGCGAACCGAGTTTCGGGTAGCGGAGTCGAAGGCGGAGGAAGAAGCGCGGCTCGCCAGAGAGGAGGCGGAGCGCCAGGCAGCGGCAGCGGCGGCTGAGGCGGCAAGGCAGGAACGAGAGGCGGCAGCGCGAAGCTCCTCGGGCAGCACCAAAAAGAGCAGTGGGTCTTCTCAAAGCGGAAGCTCTTCGGGCAGCGGCAATCGCGAGTCCTCGGGCAGCCAAAATGGGGAAAGCACACAGCAGAGCGTCTCAAACGGACAGGCAGTCGTGAATTATGCCAGCCAGTTTATCGGAAATCCTTATGTGTATGGCGGCAGCAGCCTGACAAACGGTGCGGACTGCTCCGGTTTTGTCATGAGCGTATATGCAGCGTTTGGAATCAGTCTGCCGCACTCCTCGAGTGCGCTTCGAAGTGTCGGTTATGCGGTAAGCATGGAAAATATCCGGCCCGGTGATATTGTGTGCTACAGCGGCCATGTCGGAATTTACGCAGGGAATAATACCCTGATTCATGCGAGTTCTCCCAGCACAGGCATTAAGTATACATCCCCGATCACTTATCGCGAAATATTGGCGATTCGCAGAATCTTTTAACGGCATAACAGTGGAAACGTAAAAGTTTTTCATGTATGGGGAACGGGCGAAAGCTTTGCGCATATAATCTTAATGGAGCTGTGTATATGGAAAAAATTGTAGAAAATGATAAAAAGGAAGAAACTGGAAATAAGTTTTTAGTTTTTTTGCCCAAGTATAAAGATACATTTGTGAACAAAGCGTAAAAACAGTTGATTTTCGTTAGGAAGACGGACACAAATCCTTTTTTGAAATAGGCATTTTGCTCACAAAAAGGAAAAAGACAGAAATTGCCATGAATTGACAAATCCCGGAAATTATGCAATAATCGCAAACTAATGAGGAACCAATAATGTTTGTATTGTATGATGAGGAAGGAATGAGTCGTATGATAGAAAGAAAAATCAAATTATCTGACACAGAGGAAGTAAAGGAATTTGTGAATGCTGCCGGAAAATGCGATTTCGAAATAGACGTGTTTTATAACCGCGCAGTGATTGACGCGAAATCTTTGCTTGGGATGCTGTATCTGGGAGTTTGCAAAGAGCTTACTATCAAATACGGTGAGCAGGATGCAGGCTTTGAAAAGACAGTGCGGAAATACGCAATTGCATAAGATATGGCAGTAAAAGAACTGTCCCGGTACCGAATGGCACATAAGCCCTGGTATCGGGGCAGTTTTTTCTATTGAAAAAACAATGGCTGTGTTATAATGGATTCATGAGTGAAAAAGTTGTGAA
>CALWBG010000188.1 GCA_944375975.1 uncultured Roseburia sp. | reverse complement strand
GGTTACGGCGGATTTTTGGTTGCCGGCGGGAAAAAAGAAATTTTGCAGGGCTCCGGCAATGAGCCGGAGATGGCGTCTATGCACAATGTGGCCGGAGAAGTACTGGGGAGCATGGCGGCAATCAGACGGGCGCTCGAGCTCGGGCTCTCCGAGCTTACCATTTACTATGATTATATGGGAATTGAGATGTGGGCCACCGGAGCATGGAAGCGCAACCGCCGTGGTACCGAGGCTTACCATGAATATGTGCAGTCTGTTCAGGGCAGGCTTCAGATACGGTTCGTCAAGGTAAAAGGCCACTCCGGCGTGGAGGGAAACGAGGAAGCCGACCGGCTTGCGAAACAGGCGGCGGGAATTCTGTAGACGCGTGGGAAAGCCGCAGAGAAAGAAAGTCCCCCGGCGTGGTAAAAAACCAGCGTCAGGGGACCTTCTTTCTCTCTTTCTTTGTGAAATTCATCGTTACACTCCTCTTGCTCCGGATGAAATACCCTTAAGCGGTGGCGTCAAAGCTGTCGGAATGCCGCTCTTGTGCCTGCTCCAATTTGGCGCGGTAGATGGAGGAAAAAGAAAACTCATCTTTTTTCGACTGCTGCTTTTTCGTCTCGCGCTTTTGCGGGGCTATCCGGTCAATGCGGGTGACAGGGACGACAGGTAACATTGAAATAATGGATGGTACGTAGATTGCGTCAATCACACTCCTTTTATTTTCTTTCTTTACCTGTATATCGGATAAAATATCAGAAAAAATAACAGTATTATGGATAAAAAATTGAAATATTATGATTTGATGGAACAGCTTCGGGAACAGATTCTTTCGGGAAAAATTCGGCCGGGAGAGAAGCTGCCGTCGGAAAATGAGCTTTCCGCCGGTTACGGTGTAAGCCGCCAGACAGTAAGGAAAGCACTGCAGATTCTGCAAAACGAGGGCTATATCTATGCGGAGCACGGGCGCGGCACCTTCTGCTCCGAAATGCTGCGTCATGCCGGGAAGTCGAAAAATATTGCAGTCGTGACAACCTATCTGTCCGATTACATTTTCCCGAGGGTGATCAAGGGAATTGACGGGGTGCTTACGGAGAACGGCTACAGTATCCTGCTGAAGAATACGAAAAACTCCAGAAAGCTTGAGGCAAAATGCTTAGAGGAGCTGCTGCAAAAGGATATTGACGGGTTGATTATCGAGCCGAGCAAGAGTCAGATTTTCTGCAAACATATCAATCTGTATGAGCGGCTGGATGAGTATCGGATTCCTTATGTGTTTATTCAGGGGAGTTATGCTCAGATGAAGGACAAACCGCATATTCTGCTGGACGACTGTCTGGGGGGCTATCTGGTGACGCGGTATCTGCTTTCTCTCGGGCACAGCGGTATCGTCGGAGTATTTAAGGCGGATGATACTCAGGGGCAGCAGCGTCACAAGGGCTACGTCCGCGCGCTGCAGGAGGCCGGTATCTCCTATGACCCGGATCGGGTTGTGTGGTTTTATACGGAGGACCGGAAGACGCATCCTTATGAGAAAATGCGCCAGATGGCCAAGGAACGCGGACTGCTGTATTTTGACGCGGTCGTCTCCTATAATGATCAGATTGCCCTGGAGGTCATCCGGGCGCTGAACGATGAGGGACTTTTGGTGCCGGAGGACGTTTCCGTGACCGGGTATGACAATTCCTATCTCGCCGCAAGCGGCAGAGTCCCGCTGACTACCGTGGCGCATCCGCAGGAAAAGCTGGGAGAGATGGCGGCAGAACTTCTGCTTAAGATTATCCGTGAGGGAAACGCCGGGAATGATGGAGGGCATATTCTCATAGAGCCGGAATTGGTGGTACGGGAATCCTGCCGCGGCAGGCGTGATTGTAAGGAGGATGAAAGATGAATTATGGGGAAATAAAGCCGTTTTCGATTGAAAACGGCACGGGTGTGCGAGTGTCTCTGTTTGTGTCAGGGTGCAGGAATCACTGTCGGGACTGTTTTAATCCGGAAACCTGGGATTTTGGCTACGGGAAGCCGTTTACCGCGGAGACGGAGGATACCATTATAGAGGAGCTGCGCCCCGCGCACATCAGCGGGCTGACCCTGCTTGGCGGAGACCCGGGGGAACCGGAAAACCAGGAGGGGCTGCTGGGGCTGCTGCGCCGGGTGAAGGCGGAATTGCCGCAGAAGAACGTCTGGATGTACAGCGGCTATCTGTATGAGGATTTCCTTCCCGGGGGGAGGGTATATTGTGCGGCTTCGAAGGAGTTTCTGTCACTGATTGACGTTATGGTGGATGGTCCCTTTCTTTTCGAGCAAAAGGACATTTCCTTAAAATTCCGCGGTTCGAAAAATCAGCGGATTATCGACGTGGCCCGCAGTAAGGAGCAGGGGGAGATTGTGCTTTTAATGGAATAGTCTTTTTGCAAAAAACGTCGATTTGTGTTATAATGCATGGCGGCAGAAAACCGCGGAGGCTGTTGACTGCTGATGTATGCATAAAGGGAGAGTTGGAAATGAAAATTAACTGGAGAACACTGGCCGCGATGCTGTGCTACGGGCTTGGCGTTTTGGGCTGGTGCTATGTGGGCGGTTATATGCTTCTTACCGGACCGGTCAGGGGGCTGATTGTCGCACAGATAGCGGGACAGCTTTCTTTGGGAAAGCTGCTTGCTGCCCTGCTGCAGGGATTTGTTTATTTATCACTGGCGGGGGGAGTATGGTGCATCGGTTATATGTTAAGCTGGCATTTTAAGGAGAAATAATGCCGATTTTGGAAAATGGCCGGGCTGCCGCGCTGCCGGAGAAATTTCGGCGCCGCGCGGCCCGTTTTTGACGGAGGAAAAAGCTATGATTTTACGCGTACCGTCCTATTATAAAAGATTCCGGTGCACGGCGGACCGGTGTCCGGACACCTGCTGCAAGGGCTGGGAGATTGATATAGACGAGGAAACGCTTGCTTATTATAAAACGCTGCGGGGACCGGTTGCGGAAAAAATCAGGGACAGCGTGCGGGAGGGAAGCTTTGTGCTCGACGAAAAGGGCAGATGTCCCCTGCTTGACGAAAAAGGTCTCTGTGAGATCTGCCTTGCGTTCGGGGAGGAAGCACTCAGCGAGGTGTGTATGGAATATCCGAGGTTTACGATGGAATATCCGGGCGTGCGGGAGAAAACGCTTTGCCTCTCCTGTGGGGAGGCAGCCCGCCTGATGTTTTCGGAGGAGCAGAGGATGGGCTTTGACGAGCGGCATCTTGCAGGGGAATACGGCGAAGACTGGGAGCCGGAGGAAGTTCTGCTCGCCCAAAGGCTGGAGGAGGCTCGAAGCAATGCGTTTTTGCTGCTCTGGGACAGAAAACATCCTATTACAGATCGCATTGCTTCTTATCTAATGTACTGTAGAGATATGCAGACAGAATTGTTTTGTACAAAGCCGTGCCGGGAGCGCAAAGACATACAAAGTCCGTACCGGGCATTCCTTTGCCGCCTTCGTGAATATGAGGAGCTTGAGACGATCGGTGAGGAATGGAATCGGGTAAAAGCCCGGCTTTTGGAATTTTACAGTGAGGAAAATTATGAAAGCGCACACGCTGCTTTTCTTCATGCACAGAGACATCGTGAGTATGAGTATGAACACCTGATGGCGTATTATACCTTCCGATATTTCATGCGCGCGTTTTATGACAACAACCTGCTGGATAAGGCACAGTTTGCCGTGGCGTCGTTTTTGATGGTCCTTGATATCGATGTTATGAACTATTTTGAAAATGGAAAAAAGTTTGGATTTTCGGACCGGATTGCCTCGGCAAAGATATATGCAAAGGAGGTAGAGCACTCCGAAGAAAATATTGAATTATTGGGGGAATCCTTTTTGTTTGAAGATGCCTTTTCCGTGGAAGGGCTGCTTGCCCAGCTTTCACCGTATCGTGAAGGAAACGCTCTGTAGGATGGTAAGATAGAATATAAATGAAAAAGCCGGGTGACAAAGCAAGCTCGGCCAACCGGCTGTTAGTATCTGCCTGTTAAAAAATGCAGGAAAGATACCGGCTTTTTCCCTGCCGCTTTGGTCTCGTCGATATATTTCTCATAATATGCGACGACTTCACCAAACGACATAGAAGGGTCAATTGTGTAGGTCATATCCTTCACCTCCTTTATGTTTTGTAGCTATACTATAGCATGAGGAATAGAAAAAATCAACAAAAATAATCGGGACAATTTGTCTATTATTGACAAAATAATAACAAATTGCAGAAAAGTGCACAAAAAAATCAAAAGAAAAAAAGAAAAAATTTACGGAAGTGAACAGGAAAAAGTTGTAAGATTTTTCTTGACAGATGAAAAATCAACATTTTTTTTCATATGGACAAATCAAATGAAGAAATATATACAAAAATAAGCACAGAGAAGGGGAAAGACCCGGAGGGACCGGAGTATGCCGTACAGTCAGAATGTCAGAGAAAGGGAAATGGATTGGAGAAAATACGAGGCGAGGAAACGCAGAAGGAGGAAGCGCAGACGCCAGCAGTTTATGGCCAGAAGTATTGTCGTGCTGACCGTTATGCTCATCGTTGTCGTGGCGGGCTATGGAATTCACCGTCTCATCACCGGAGGGGGTGCGGCGCAGGAGGCAGGAACTCTGACAGCGGAAGTCAAATATGTGGATGAGCGTCCGGAACTTTTGGTGGAGCTTCTTGATTACAATGAATATTCGAGACCTGGCACGGCGCTTGAGCAGGTGAACGGTATTGTCGTGCATTATACCGCAAATCCCGGAACGACGGCGGAACAGAACCGCAGCTATTTTGAAAATCTGGCCGAAACGGGAGAAACCTACGCGAGCAGCCATTTTGTGATTGGGCTTTCCGGGGAAATCGTGCAGTGCATTCCCTGCAATGAGATAGCCTATGCCTCCAACGAAAGAAATGCCGATACGATTTCGATTGAATGCTGTATTCCGGATGATACGGGTAGATTTGCCGATGCGACCTATGACTCGCTTGTGAAGCTTGTGACCTGGCTGATGGGACGCTACGGCCTGACGGAGGATGACGTGATTCGCCATTACGACGTAACGGGGAAGGAATGCCCGAAATATTACGTGGAAAATGAATGGGCGTGGAACCAGTTCCGGGAGGATCTTGCGTCCTACATAGACACCTACGGTATTGCCAAAACGGACGAAATACAGTAGAATAACAATAATTAGGAATCGGTAAAAGGAAAGGGCGCATGTTGGAAAAATATTACGAGGATTT
>CALWBG010000187.1 GCA_944375975.1 uncultured Roseburia sp. | reverse complement strand
TTTCGGGAAATGCCGGGTCTATTCTGATTTGAATGAAGATAAACTGACCGCGGTTAAAATAGAAAAAGGCATCGCCGAATATGCCAATCTTACCTATCAGGGGCCGTTTCAGTACATGACCACCGACGGCACCGACCTGTCCGGCATCACAAAAACGCTTGAACTGCCCGAGACAGTCACCGCCCCGGTGGAGAAAGGCGAGGTTGCCGGGCGTGCCGTTTATACCTTAGACGGCAAAGAAGTCGGCAGCGTCGACATTCTTTATGCCGACAGTGTCGCTGCCGCTGCCTACAAAGATTATTTCCGGCGTGCTCTTCAGTTTTTCCTTATTTAGAAACTGCATTTTACCGCCTCCTATCCGGCTATAAAAGCGGCGCGAAGAGCCGCATCAGGCTCTGTATCATCCTGACCGCCAGAGGGCGCTCCCGGCAAAACTGCACGGTAATTTCCTCCGAAGCCGCAAAGGTTTCAAGGCAGTCCTCCTTTACCTGCATGACCGCCCGGGAGCGGTACATCCAGATGCCGCATTCAAAATGAAGAAACAGGCTGCGGAAGTCCAGATTCACGCTCCCGACCGTTGCAATCTCATCATCGCAGACAAAGCATTTGGCGTGAAGGAAGCCCGGTGTATACTGGAAAATTCTCACGCCGTTGCGCAGCAGCGGTTCATAGTAGGACTGCGTCAGGAGATAAACCATTTTTTTATCCGGAATCCCGGGCGTTACAATCCGCACGTCCACTCCCTGCTTGGCGGCATTGGAAAGGCAGATGAGCATCTCATGGTCAATAATCAGATACGGCGTAAAAATATATACATAATGCTTTGCCTTATTTATCATGTTCAGATATATGTTCTCCCCGACGTTTTCATGGTCCAGCGGACTGTCTCCGTAAGGCTGGACGAAACCGTCGTTTTCAAACGCCACCTTTTGGTGGACGGAGGGAATAAAACGGCTGTAATCTTCACTGGAACGGTTGATATAATTCCACATTTCAAGGAACATCACCGTAAGGCTTAAAACCGCCTCACCCTCGATGCGCACGCCGGTATCCTTCCAGTATCCGAATCGGCTGGCTTTATTGATATATTCGTCCGCAAGATTGATTCCCCCGGTAAAGCCGATATAGCCGTCCACCACAAAGATTTTGCGGTGATCCCGGTTGTTCATCACCACAGAAATCAATGGCCGGAATGGATTAAAGGTAACGCAGGAAATTCCCCGCTGCCGCAGACGTTTATAATATTGAGGCGGAATCTTACTGATACATCCCACATCATCATAAATCAGGCGTACATCCACGCCCTCCTTTGCCTTTTCCTCGAGGATTTCCACAATGGACTCAAACATATAGCCCTCCTCGATGATAAAGTATTCCATAAAAATAAAGTGCTCTGCTCTCCGCAGCGCCTCCAGCATATCCGGGAACATTTCCTCCCCGCATTTATAATATTTTGTTTCCGTATTTTTATATAGAGGAAATCCTGCCCATTCGTCAATATAGTCCGACTGTCGGTACGCATAAATATCCTCATTTTTTAGGACTTCCTTTGCTTCCTCATCCTGCTTTAACAGCTTTTCTACTTCTTCATTTACGGCATCCATACTTTTTCTGGTCCATTTGGTCAGACCGGAGCGGCCAAACAAAAAATATACCAGCAATCCGAATACCGGAGACAGAAGGATTAAAAAGGTCCAGGAGAGCTTATTGACGGGGTTAATCCACTTATTTACGATCACCAGCACAACGATAATCGCTATCGCACGGATAATCAGATTGACATAGGTAAATTTGTAGCTGAGCTGCCACAGGACCAAAAACAGCCACAGCACCTGAAATAAAATTGCGAGACCAATTACAAATAGCCTGCCGAAGATTACATTCAGTATTTTTTTCATGCGTATCTCTCCTCTCATGCGGTTTATTGTAATCAGTTTTCCATGAAAAGTCAACGCACCAAATTGTCTACATGTATCATTCCCCATCCGGTTTTTCCGAGCTGTTCTCCCCTCGGATAGGCCCTCTCGTAAAGGCGCAGCTTCATCTCGGCGGGTGAAAACTCAGGATACCGCTCAAACGCAAGGGCAAGCGCTCCCGCCACGACCGGAGCAGCCATCGAAGTTCCGCTCTTTGCCTGATAACCTTTCCCGTCACGGCAGCAGCTTATAATGTTGGTTCCAGGCGCAAGGATTTCCGGCTTCACAATACAGCATTCCGTCGGTCCGCGCCCGCTGTAGCCTTTTGCCAGTCCCTTCCTTCCGGCTTCATATACCTCATCGTCGCTGCTTCCCACGGTCAATACTTTTCTGGAAATACCCGGAATTGTCACCGAATTTTCCCGCGGGCCGTTGTTACCCGCCGCCGCCACCACCATAATACCATCGTCCCACAATGCGTCAATCGCCGCTAACAGCTTTCTCTGCTCTCCCCGTCCGGCGCCGGGAAGCATTCCGACCGAGATATTTAAAAGCCGAACGCCGTAGTGCTTCCATTCACTGCGCAACCATTCGATCGCTTCCAAAACCTTTCCCGTGTTTCCGTTTCCCTGTTCATCCAAAACCTTCAGCATCAAAAGCCGCGCTTTCGGAGCAATTCCGCTGTAAATGCGGATTCCCTGCCTGCCGCCGGAAACGTAGCCCGCCGACATCATGCCGTTGCCGGCAATGATGCCGGACACATGGGTTCCGTGCCCGTTATCATCATACATTTCCTTTCTCCCGTGGCAGAAATCAGCAAACCCGACAATCCTGTCCCCGAAATCAGGATGCGGCACGATTCCGGTATCCATCACCGCCACTGTTACATTTTGTCCTCCGAGTCCCATTCTATATGCATAATCCGTATGAATTAATTTTTTAACGCGATTCATAAAAAAGCCTTTTTTTTCATTGTATGCCTGAATGTGATTTCTGCCAGATACAGGAGGAAAATGTAAATTTTTTCTGAATATTCAGAAGAATATTTGACTTTGCTTGCTATTTCCTTTAAAATAAAATTAATAGTTAATTAGTGAACTATTTAAAAATCTAAAAGAAAGTAGTGTGATGTACCTTGAACAAAAAACTCAGAGAAAAATTTGACGAATCAGTGAGCGCGGTTCTGCCGATTACCATCATCGTGCTGCTGCTTTCCATCTTTGTCGTCCCTATGGAAACCGGAACGATAGCACTGTTTCTCGTGGGAGCCCTTATGCTGATTATCGGCATGGCATTTTTTCAGCTTGGAGCTGAAATTTCGATGACCCCCCTTGGTGAAGGCGTCGGTTCCCACATTATGAAAACCAGAAAGCTTCCGATTCTGATTAGCGTATGCTTTCTGATGGGCGTGATTATTACAATCGCCGAACCGGATCTTCAGGTGCTCGCCAACCAGGTTCCGTCCATACCAAACAATACTCTCATCTGGACGGTAGCGCTTGGTGTCGGAATCTTCCTGGTGGTCGCTGTACTCCGTATTCTTTTTCACATCAGTCTGCCAATGCTATTGTGTATTTTTTATGTGCTTCTGTTTCTGCTTTCCCTCGCGGCGCCGTCTGATTTTATCGCAGTCGCTTTTGACTCCGGCGGTGTGACAACCGGTCCCATGACCGTACCTTTTATTATGGCAATCGGTATCGGTCTTTCCGCTACACGTAATGATAAAAACGGCTCCAGTGACAGCTTCGGCCTGATTTCCTTTTGCAGCATCGGACCGATTATGATGGTACTGCTGCTCGGTATTTTCTACCACCCGACGGATGCATCCTACACGGCAACGGAAATTCCAAACGTTATAACCATGCAGGATGTCCTGCGCCAATTTGTCGATATGATTCCGGATTACAGTCATGAAGTTTTCGTTTCTATGCTTCCGGTACTGTGTGTATTTCTGATTTTCCAGTTATTCTCCAGACGCTACCACAAACGCCAGGTAATTAAAATGGTTGTGGGCTTTGTGTATACGATTATCGGACTGATCCTGTTTCTGACAGGCGTGAACGTCGGATTCGCCCCGGTGGGCAGCCTGCTCGGAAGCAATATCGCCGAACAGTCCTGGAAATGGATTTTGATTCCCATCGGCGCGCTTATCGGTTATTATATTGTTAAGGCAGAGCCTGCGGTACAAATCTTAAACCATCAGGTGGAGGATGTCACCAGCGGTTCTATCTCCAGGCAGGCCATGAATCTGAGTCTCTCCATAGGCGTTGCAGCGTCCGTCGGACTTGCGATGCTGCGCGTGCTGACCGGCTTAAATATTTACTGGCTGATTATTCCCGGATACGTTGCGGCTTTGATTCTGACCAAATACGTACCGAAGGTATTTGTCGGCATCGCCTTTGACTCCGGCGGTGTTGCCAGCGGTCCGATGACCTCCACCTTCCTGCTGCCCCTGGCAATGGGCGCATGTGTCGCCGCCGGCGGAAATGTGGTAACCGACGCTTTCGGCGTTGTCGCCATGGTAGCGCTGGCTCCTTTAATCGCGATTCAGATTATGGGTGTCTCTTACAATATTAAGCTCAAAAAATCCCAGGCCGAGGCCGCTGTCGAGGCAAAGCTTGATGACAATGAGATTGTAGAACTCGAGGAGGAATAAAGAGTGAAAAATTTATTTTTCACTCGCAAGTTTGTGTCTGCGCGCTGCTTGACAGCAAACTTGTTATGCGCAAAAAGCAGCGCAGAAATGAGGAATAAATTATGCAGGATTTGAAAAAGAAACACGCTTTTCGGTGTCTGGTCGTCATTATCGACTCCAAGATACGCGAAAAATTATCCGAATTTTTAGCAGAATCCGAGGTTCCCATCTATTATCAACTGCATGGAATCGGAACAGCCAGCTCTGAATTTCTTGAGCTCTGCGGTTTGGGCGGAATCCAGAAAAGCATCGCGCTGTGTTTTGTGCCAAAGGAGCGTACCCGGATACTGCTTGCCGAAATGAACCAGGCGCTCTCCCTTCATAAAAAGGGAACCGGTATCGCCGTCAGTATTCCAATCAACGGCGTGCAGGGCTGGCTATATAAAGTTCTGGAAACAGGAATCGAACAGGAAGAACAGGAAGAAACAGAAAAGGAAGTGAAAAAAATGAGTGAAACAATTACACATGCCATGATTCTCGTAACCATCAACCAGGGCTACAGCGACAGCGTTATGAATACCGCAAGAGCCGCAGGCGCAACAGGCGGCACCGTCCTAAAAGGTCTGCGCTGCAGTCCCGGAAAATCCGCGATGATTTTCGGAATCACGATTCAGGAGGAGCAGGAAATCATTGCCATTGTTGTTCCGAAGGAAAAAAAGA
>CALWBG010000186.1 GCA_944375975.1 uncultured Roseburia sp. | reverse complement strand
GTCTCCTCCGTCGACGGCAATTCTTCCGTCAGCGGTGTCTCCTCCGTCGACGGCAATTCTTCCGTCAGCGGTGTCTCTTCCACCAATGGCTGTTCCTCCGCAAGCGGTGTCTCTTCCGCCGGGAATATATCATCAAACAGCGGCATCTCTCCCAATTCCGGTTCTTCTTCCGCCAGTGATGTTTCTTCCGTCAACGGCTGTTCCTCCGCAAGCGGCGTATCATCCATCAATGGTGTTTCTTCCATTAATGGAGTATCATCAAATACCGGCATTTCTCCCAGTTCCGGTTCTTCTTCCGTGAGCGATATTCCCTCTGTCAGCGGCTGTTCCTCCGGGAAGGAGGACTCTGCGGATTTCGTTATGCCCGCACCAAGCTGTCCGCGTATATCCTCCTGCATGGAGGTAACGGTTTCTTTTACAAAATCCTGCATACTGTCTATCGATGCCAGAAGCTCATCTTTGATAGAACTTTCCATTTTCTTTAACTCGGAAACAATTTCCTGTTTACTTTCTTCCTCGAGCTCCTTCTGATGATTAGATACCTGCTCATCATTTTTTTCCATGCGCTCCTGAAGTTCAAACATTTTCTCAATAACCTTTTCATTGGAATTCATAAGCGCATCGGTATTTTCTTTGTTTCTGCCGATTGTCATCTTCGTAAGCGCCTTCTGGGCAGCGATGATTTCCTGTGCCGGAGCTACGGCGTCCCTGCCTACTGTCTCAAGCTGCTCCATAATCTTTTTTTGCATCAGGTAGTTCGCCTTTTCCGCACGCAGCGTATTCTCATATTGTTCCTCGGAAGCTTTGCGGTTTTTATCGACAACTTCCAGGATATTTGTAATCAACAGATACAGCCATACCAACAATAATATGGTAATTACCGCCAATACCGGAAAATTCTGCGGGCTGTTAATCATGACATATAAATCCACCGCAAAAAGCAGCACCATAACCAGTGCGGATATCATAATCATCTGCCGATTCGTATCTTTCTTTTCCTTTGTCTCCACCGAACGTTCTTTCCTCATGCCTCTTCCCCCTGTGTATTTTTACATTCTTATGATACAATTTGAGCTTATAAGATAATATTATCATAATATGGGGCAGATTCAAACCTTGAGTTTTCATAAATTGTATTTTTCATGTGCCAAAAACACCCGGAACCGTCATCTGAAATTCAGTACCCAGCGGTTTTCTGTCTGGTAATAGATCAGCCACGCCCGGATTTCCTGCTCTAAAACGGTGAGTGTACAGTCAAATTCTATGGAAGGTATCCCGGCATACGATTTCCGCTCCTGCGAGTGAACCTGGATTCGGCGAATCACCCGGATTTCCCCGTCTTCATCCTTTACCTTAAGCATCAAAGGAATTATTTTTCCCGAGCTGGTAAACCAGCACTCGCACGCGATTTCTTTCTGTGTTCCCTTTACGGCCCCGGCATCCGCATTACCGATATTTACATATGTTCCAAATGCCATGAAAATCCCTCCTTCCGATTATCCCGCTTTTCTCAATGTGTTCTCAATGCATTTGAAATTCCTCCGGACATGTGACAGATGGGCTGATTTAAAAAAGCAGCCCGCATGACGGCGTCTCTGCCGTAACGTTTTCTGATACTGTCCACCGCCGCGTCCATTGCGGCAAGCTTCTCATAGTCCGTCTCATCAAAAAGCACCCTCTGCCTGGTAAAGCTGTCTCTGTGGATTCTCGCAGTATGGATGCCCAAATGCCGGACAGGCGCTCCATTCCATAAATCCGCAAACAGCCCGCAGGCCGCCTCGTAAATTTCCGCGGTCAAATTGGTAGCTGCCCTAAGTCTTTTTTGATGTGTCACATACGAAAAATCGGAATATCTGATTCCTACCGCCGCCTCTTCTGCCTGTACCCCGTCGGCGCGCAGCCTGCTGGCAACCGTTTCCGACAAAGACAACAGCACTTTACGCGCCGTCTGCATATCCGCCACATCATACGGAATGGTCGTGCTGTTGCCGTAGCCTTTGTTTACCGGAGGCTCGGCCAATACCGGAGAGAAATCGATTCCGTTGGCAAATCCCCACACAATCTCTCCCTGCTTTTTCAGAAGGCTTCTAAGGCACGCCGGGTCTGCCGCTGCAAGCTGTCCGATACTGCGGATTCCCATAGACGACAGCTTTTGCACAGTCGCGCGACCCACAAAAAACAAATCCGATACGGGGAGCGGCCACATTTTGCGCTGTATTTCCTCGGGATACAAGGTGTGTATCAAATCCGGCTTTTTGAAATCGGAAGCCATTTTTGCCAATAGCTTATTTTCAGAAATCCCTATATTTACTGTAAATCCCAGCTCGTTTTTGATGCGATCCTTTATCTGTTCCGCCGCCTCCACAGGAGTTCCGAACAGATGGCAGGATGCCGTCATGTCGACAAATGCCTCGTCAATGCTGTATTGCTCCACCACATCCGAATATTCTTCGAGAAGCTTTAAAAAGGCTGCGGAGCATTTCTCATATAGGCCATAATTCGGCGGAACCAGTATCAGCCCGGGACATTTTCTTCTGGCCTCCGGTATCATCTCCCCTGTCTTGATTCCGTATTTTTTTGCCGGTATGGATTTCGCAAGAATGATGCCACGCCTCTTTGATATATCTCCGCCTACGGCGGACGCCGTTTCTCTGAGGTCTAAGCCGCTGCCCCGATGGGCGAGACGATAAACAGCCTCCCAGGATAGGAAGGCTGAATTTACATCAATATGAAAGATTATATTTTTCAAACGTGCGTTCACCTCCTGTTGTTTTATAGTAGCAAACACACGTTCTAATTTCAACAGGTACTTCTTTCCAGAGCTTATTTTCAAAGCGACTGCCCTAAAAGAGGCTCATCTGTTCAAATTCCGTTTTTCTCTCCAGTAAGTGCGGTTTTTTTGAAAGAAAAGCTTCTGTTTTTTCATCATCAAAAATCCACGGCATCATTTCATCTTCCTCCAAAATCAACGGCATGCGGTCATGGACAGGCTTTACCGATTCATTTGCCTCAGTGGTCAGAATCACAAACCGCTCCTCCCCCTGATAGATATCATAAAATCCTGCCAGGAACAGTACCGGCTGTAATTTTCGGTAAAAGGTGCTTTTTTCCCGGTGCCGGTTCCATTCGTAAAACCCCGCCGCCGGTATGATAATTCTACGATGTCTTACACTCTCCCGAAA
This sequence comes from uncultured Roseburia sp., assembly GCA_944375975.1. Taxonomy (GTDB): domain Bacteria; phylum Bacillota; class Clostridia; order Lachnospirales; family Lachnospiraceae; genus Roseburia. The sequence continues at coordinate 2,106 of CALWBG010000186.1, read as the reverse complement.
GGTTCTTTTCTCCAAAGCAGACTCGCTTCTGGCATTAAAAATAACCTGTTTTCTCTGTCCGCGGAAATCAGCGCCCTCCTGCTGCTTCGGAAATCCCCAGCGCTGCCAGCAGCAGCATAACTTCTGATTGGATGCCGCCAAAATCGGCGCCGCTTCTGTGGGATGTATATCCCGCGCCCACATCGCCTGGTCCGTCCCTGCTTTTATCTTTCCGTCCACGCGGCGGATTATTTTTTCAATTTCATCCGCCGTGTCGCTATCCACATAATATCTGCCGCACATATTCTCACTTCCTACGTCATACTTTCCAACAGTTTCCTGATTTCCGGAATGGTTTTGCCGTCTTCACGCAGCTTTTTTATGAGGGAAATGCGTTCCACGCTCTCGATCCGCTTATACCGTCTGGTCAAATTGGCCTCACTCTGTTCAAACGGAAGCATATTTTCCTCCGTATAGTATTTGAGCGTGCTGTATCTGGTGTCCGTTAATCGTACAAGCTCACCGATTGTCACATATTCGGAGTTTTTTATTACCTCCATACTTCTCTGTCTCGACATATGCCTCCCTCACTTTAATTGGAAGCGGCACCGGCTGTTGTTGCAATCATGCACACGAAAAGTCCATCAATATAGTTTACCATTTTACCGATAGTCTTTCCTGCTTCACTGTTTTTAATTTCTTTTAATTTGTCTTTTAACTGTTTTTGTTCATGCCTGGAAAAATATTCTTTGAAACGCCCCGCTTTTTCCAGAAGGGCCGTCAGCGCGATGACGTCTTCTGTAATCTCGCCATCCTCCAAAAGCTCCGCACGAATTTTATCAATCACGCGATTTACACTCTCTTTTTTGGGCGCGTAATTTTCTTTGTTTCCCAAAATACCGGCCTTTACCATTGTAACGGCATCCGCTTCCTTCAACGCGTTCATGATAGAATCGACAAGTTCATTTAACTTTTTGTTTGTAAAGGAAATCATATAAGTATCCAATATTTTTTCCAATTTCACCGGCTTTCCCTGATGGATGACATTATAAAGGGGCTGTAAATATTTTAGTTTCTCCGGCAGCTCCCCGCATACGGATACCTTTTTCTCTTGTATTGAAATGCACCCTTCCATCTGCATTTCGAGGATACCGCTTGCAATCAGGCAGGAACCGGCATCAAGATTATAACTCGATAAAACTCCTTTATCGTTTACGGCACAAATGAGATATTCCTGGGTTAAGGTTAAGTCTTTCATAATTGTCTCCTTCCTATTTTCTATTACTTACTTCTTATTACTTACTTCTTATTACTTACTACTTACGATTTAAGAATATCTCAAATGATGTCATATGTCAACAGAAAATACTCTATTACCACTCTTTTTTGATTTCTTCCATGGCAATATCATACCGTTCCAGAAATTCCTCCATATCCCTGTTGTTGCGGATCAGCATAACCTCCGTAAATTTCCCCGTATGAATATCCCGAAACCCGGCTACCTGCTCTCCGGTACAAATACTGCTTCTGATTACGGGCTTCTGCTCGTCCTTATTATATGCTTCCTTCTTTATTTTCCTGTGAAACATATCCTCATCCTCCCATCTCACCAGGTTTTCCCTATTAAATTTGAGGGAAAATTACCTATTCACATTATAAGAGATAAGAATTGCTCCGTTGTCTCCCATATCAATAGTTACCTCTTGATTCTGAATTTTTTTCAAAAATACTTCTCTTTCGCTCTCATGTAATGAATAATAGTGAAGCTCTAATATATCTTCTGGAGAAACCTGATTTGAACCGGCATTAGATTGCATATAGTTCTCATATTTTCTGCAGATATATTCATCATCAATACCCATTAAAAATCCGTTCAACTGATAATCTGTCAGATAATACCTGTCCCCTTTTACTAAAACATTATATTCATGTAAAATTCCTGAAAATGTATCCTCCTCTTGATAATTATTCCGATTGTCAGCAGCAACCAGTAATAATACTGTCATTGTAATTATCCCCAAAATCACAGCTTTTCTTTTCATACGCTTTCTCTCCTCGTATAATATTTTTTAGATACATAAACGTACCTTGATAACTTAATTAATATTTGTTCCATAGGCTTAGTTA
>CALWBG010000185.1 GCA_944375975.1 uncultured Roseburia sp. | reverse complement strand
ATATGAGGGAAACCCTGTGCTGCTGCCTCCGGAGGGTGTTTCGCCGGATCAATTCCGGGACCCGAAAATCTGGAAAGAGGACGGCAGATATTATGTGGTTGCAGGCAGCAGGAACGCGGACGGAAGCGGTCAGATTGCCCTGTTTTATTCCGATGATCTGAAAAACTGGATGTTTGGCGGCATTTTGGATCGCTCTGAAAACAAGCTGGGCAGAATGTGGGAGTGTCCTGATTTTTTCCAGGCAGGAGAAAAACGCGTTCTGATGATATCTCCACAGGAAATGTATGCGGACGGACTTGAATTTCACAACGGTAATAATACGGCTTTTATCATTGGAGATTATGACAGTGAAAAAATGCGTTTTACAAGAACAGGCGTGCAGAGTGTAGATTACGGACTTGATTTCTATGCTCCACAGACCATGCAGGCGGAGGATGGCAGGAGAATCCTGATTGCGTGGATGCAGTCCTGGGATAATCCCATGTATCCCGCAGAGCAGGGCTGGTCAGGGATGATGACAGTTCCGCGGGAGCTGACGATGATGGATGGCAGAGTTTGTCAGAATCCTGTGCGCGAGCTGGAGCAATACCGCGGCAATGCAGTATCTTATTCGGACGTGCGCATCACGGAGGAAACAACCTTAAAGGGAATCGAAGGCAGGAGCGTTGATTTGGAGTTAAATATAAAGGGAAGCGCTTACGATAAATTTTACATAAAGGTTGCTGCAAACGATAAGCTTTATTCGGAAATTATTTATGACAGAGTGGAGGGGATTCTGACCTTTGACCGTATGCACTCCGGATCATCCAGAAGGGATGTGATCAGTTCCCGCAGTATGAAAGTGGAAAATGCAAATGGTGTATTGAAGCTTAGGATATTGATAGATAAATATTCGGTAGAGATATTTGCAAATGGAGGAAAACAGGTGATGACGTCGTTGATATATACTCCGCAAACGGCGGCGGGAATTTCTTTCGCAAGTAACGGGGCGGCTGATATCGACGTGACAAAATATGAAATCGAGGTGAGGTAATGAGCGCGTATGACGTGGTGGCAATCGGCGAATTATTGATTGATTTTACGCAGAACGGTTACAGCAGTCAGGGCAATCCTGTTTTTGAGGCAAATCCTGGAGGGGCTCCCTGCAACGTGCTGGCGATGCTGCAGAAGCTGGGACATAAAACCGCCTTTATCGGAAAGGTGGGGGAGGATGGGTTTGGCCATCAATTGGAAGACGCTTTGAAGGAAACGGGAATTGACACGCGGGGGCTGTGCTTTGACAGGGAAGTACGTACAACCCTTGCGGTAGTGCAGACGAAGGCGGACGGGGACCGTGACTTTTCTTTTTACAGAAAACCGGGAGCGGATATGATGCTCAGAGAAGATGAGGTGAAAAAGGAACTGCCGGGCAATGCGAAAATCTTTCACTTCGGTTCCCTGTCCCTTACGGATTCGCCTGTCAGAGAGGCTACAAAGGAAGCGGTCAGACTTGCCAGGGAGGCGGGAGCGCTGATTTCTTTTGACCCGAATCTGCGCAAGCCCCTCTGGGAGACAGAGGAAGCGGCGAGGCAGCAGATACGGTACGGGCTTGGCCAATGCCAGATACTGAAAATATCCGATGACGAGCTGGAATGGCTGACGGGAGAAAAAGACTATGATAAGGCGGTAAAGAGTATTTTAGATGAATTTGCGATTCCGCTGGTGCTGGTATCCCTAGGAAAGGCAGGCAGCCTTGCTTATTGCGGGGATGAAAAAGCACAAATGCCGTCATTTTTGAATGAAAAAACCATAGACACAACAGGGGCGGGAGATACATTTATGGGCTGCATCCTGCATCAGGTTTTAAAAGGCGGCTATCAGAATCTGAAAAAAGAAAAGCTGGAGCAGATGCTGCAATTTGCCAATGCGGCCGCTTCGCTTATCACTACAAAGAAGGGGGCTCTGCGCGTGATGCCGGATGAAAGAGAAATTGCTTCTGTTTGCGCAGGGAGCGGTCAGAAAATAAAGTGACGGCTGACACCGTCCTGCTGCCCCGGGTGCGGAAAATCGGGATGAATACTTCTGTCCGTGTTTGAAATGAAATGCTTTTGTACATAATAATGGTAAGACACAGCAATTTTATGTTACGGATTATGGGAGGAAGCGAACACGGTATGAAGACATTTCATGAATTATATCTCGAAATTTTAAAAAAAGAGGCAGGACAGGGAAGAAACCTGATCGAGGATTATAATCCATACCATCTGGACTGCCTGCTGCACCCCGAGAAGCATGCGCCTGTCATTTGGGCGGAGCCGTGCGAGAAATGTGCCTACGAGAAGGCATGTGTCAATAGCTGCGTGTTTGACGCCATTGAGGAGAGCGAGGACGGGACGTTTCATATCAATGCGGAAAAATGCACCGGCTGCGGAGTGTGTGTGGACGCGTGCAGGCTGGGCCGCCTGGAGGAATCGAAGGACGTGCTTCCGGTTTTAAAGGAGGTGCGGGAGAAAAAGAGGGATGTATATGCCTTAATTGCACCGGCCTTTACGGGACAGTTCGGGGATAAGGCCACGCCCGGAAGACTCAGGAGCGCGCTTAAGGCGCTGGGTTTTAAGGGAATGGTCGAGGTGGCCGTGTTTGCGGATATTCTAACACTCAAGGAGGCGCTCGAGTTTGACCGCCATGTGACGGAGAAAGGGGACTTTCAGCTTACAAGCTGCTGTTGTCCCGTGTGGATAGCGATGATTCGCGGAATCTATAAGGAACTGGTGCCGCATATGCCGGCGGCGGTCTCCCCGATGATAGCGGCGGGGCGCGTCGTGAAAAAGATTCATCCCGAGGCGGTCACGGTGTTCATCGGCCCGTGCATGGCGAAGAAAAAGGAAGCTAAGGAGCCGGATATTGCCGACGCTGTGGATTATGTGCTGACCTTCCAGGAGGTAAAGGATATTTTTGAGGCGGCGGATATCCGCGTGGAGGAATTGGCTGAGGATAAACAGGAGCATTCTTCCCGCGCCGGAAGGCTTTACGCGCGGACGGGAGGCGTCAGCGAGGCGGTGCAGGCGACCGTGCGCCAGCTCAATCCCGAGCGAAAAATCGAGGTCAGGGCAGAGCAGGCGGACGGCGTTAAGAATTGCAGGGAGCTGATAGAGCGGATTAAAAGCGGAAAGACAGATGCCAACTTTTTCGAGGGAATGGCCTGCGCGGGGGGCTGCGTCGGCGGGCCGAAGGCTGTCGCACCCAGGGAGCTGGGAAAACAATATGTAGACGCGTACGGGGAGACGGCTGTCTACCGGACGCCTCTTGAAAATCCGTATGTCATGGAGCTGCTTGCAAGACTGGAGTTCGGCTCGGTGGAGGAATTTTTGGAAAAGAGTGAGATTTTGACCAGAAGCTTTTAAAATCTGCTTGAATTTTTCCCCGGGGATAGAAGATAAAGGATATACAATAATTTTTGGCAGCTTTTCTGATACTGGTATCATAAAATATCGTAGTTGTGTAAAAGCTCTTAGTGTTATAAAATAATAGATGTAGAGGAATCAAAGGTGATTGGGTTATAATTTAGGGAGTAAAAAATGAAACTGAATTTGAATGATTTCCTGTGGACAAGAGAGCCTCAAAGCTGCAAAATTGATACGGACAAAGTAGAAATTGTTACCAGACCCCACACGGATCTGTGGCAGAGGACGTATTATCATTTCCAAAATGACAATGCGCCTGTACTGCAGATCAGTACGGAAGAAAAATATTTTTCTTTCATTGTAAAAACGGAATTTGAAAGCACACATCGTTTTGACCAGTGTGGAATCGTAATGTATCTGGATAGTGAAAACTGGCTGAAAGCTTCCATTGAGTATGAAAATGAAAATTTTCAGTATTTGGGAAGTGTGGTTACAAACAATGGATATTCTGATTGGGCAACAACTGCAATTGAGGCGTCAGTGAAATCCATGTGGTACAGACTCAGCCGCAGGGAAGATGATTATTGTGTTGAATGCTCCAGGGATGGCGTTAATTATAGCCAGATGCGGGTGTGCCATATGTGGAGAGGAGGAGGAACAATCCGCTTTGGAATATATGCATGCAGTCCGGAAGATTCATCATTTAAAGCAACATTTACAAATATGAAAATGATAGAATGTCAGTGGCTGGCTCATAATGGGCAGGCGCCGGATGAAGTACAATGATACTGCTTGGGTTTTATGGGCCATAGGATACATAGCCATCAGGGAGAAATCCCTGGTGGCTGATTTTGTTTTTCAGACAGACGCAGAAGCTTTGGAGCATGAAACTAAAAAATGGTTCATGTTGAAAAGTGTGTGATTTTGTGCTAGCATTCTTACATAATTTGGTAGTTAAGAGAAGCCTGTGAGTCTGATTTGCAAAAGGCGGGTTTTCAGTAAGCATGGGCAGGATGGCTTTAGAGCGGATAAGGAAAGGAATCAGAAATGCTGCCACAGGATTTTTTACAGCGGATGGAGCAGTTGCTGGGAGCGGAATACCCGGCATTTTTAAAAAGCTATGACGAGGAAAGGTATCAGGCACTGCGGTTAAATATACTTAAGGGAAGTGTGGAAAAGCTGCGGGAGCGGCTGCCGTTTTCGTTATCCCCGGTGCCGTGGGCGGAGGACGGATTTTATTACGGGAAGGATGACGCACCCGGGAAACACCCCTGTCATGAGGCGGGCGTATATTACATCCAGGAGCCGAGCGCGATGGCGCCCGCCTCCTTTCTGATGGGAGAATTGGAGGAAGAAGACAGCGGCTGCGGCGCGCCGGGCGGGGAGCGGATTTTGGACCTCTGCGCGGCGCCGGGAGGAAAGAGCACGCAGCTTGCGGCCGCGATGCGAAAGTCCGCCGGGGAAGGAGACGCGGGGATTCTTGTCTGCAATGAGATACATCCGGCAAGGGCAAAGATTTTATCGGAAAATATCGAGCGCATGGGAATCGGCAACGCGCTTGTGACGAACGAGACGCCGCAGAGGCTTGCGGAGGTATTTGACGCCTATTTTACGCGGATTTTGGTGGACGCGCCCTGCTCCGGAGAGGGAATGTTCCGCAAAAATGAGGAAGCCTGCGGAGAGTGGAGCACGGAAAATGTAGCGCTTTGCGCAAAGCGGCAGGCTGAAATCTTAGACTGCGCGGCGTCCATGCTCTCGCCCGGCGGGAGGCTGGTCTATTCGACCTGCACCTTTGCCCCGGAAGAAAATGAGGGAAGCATTGCGGAATTTTTGACCAGACACCCGGAATTTCGGATTGCCAGAGTAAAAAAAGCGGAGGGAATGGCGGACGGCAATCCGGAATGGGCGTATTT
>CALWBG010000184.1 GCA_944375975.1 uncultured Roseburia sp. | reverse complement strand
GCTGATGTGTAAACAGATGATCCTGGCAATATTCGTAATTCCCCTCGCATTTAGAGCAGAAACGGAATTCCAGAGTCGGGTCGTCCAATTCTGTCCTCCCACAAACCGCACATTTGTGCTTTGTAATGCCGGAGCCCGGACGCGGTTCTTTCATCTGTGACTTGAACTGATGACGCCGGTGAATCTCATGCGGTGTGTAACGGTTCAAATTCCTCGTGGAGAGGAAGAAAATGATAAAGTTCAGCAGGGACATAAAAATAGCAACCTTGCCCGACCAGCCGCTGACAAAGAAATCATAGCCAATCAGCACGGCGTATACGACAGCCATCCATTTCATCTTGATTGGAATAATAAAATACAGCATCACCTGCATGTTCGGATACATCAGGGCAAACGCCAGGAAAATGGACATATTAATATAATTTGTGCTGAATCCCGACGCCACATAATAGGAAATGGTCTGCGCCATCTCGGGATACCGGGAAATCACCTGAAAATCAACAACGTACCAGATTCCATACAGAAGAAACGCACCGAGCACCGAGAAAATCATTCCTCCGAATATATAGACATTGAACCGGAAAGTTCCCCAGGTACGCTCCAGCGTCATTCCGAGCTGATAATAAAACATTGCCATAATCAGCAGGAAAATGATATTTGACTCCGTCGGCATGAAGATCCAGGTCACAAGACGCCAGATTTGTCCATGCAGAATATGATAGGGACTGAGTGCCAGATAATAGAGAATAGACGGGCTGATCATCTGAATGACAAAGCCGATGGTATAGGCGCCAATCAGCCAGATAATCAGATTTGGGATGGCAAAACGTCCGAATTTCCGCTCTAATTTATTTAACCAGTTCATAGATGAAACCTTGCCTTTCCGATATAAAAACACTGCTTTTTTCAGTATATCCGTCCGCCCTCTCTTTGTCAATCCGGGCAGATTTTATTCATAAAAAGTTAATACTTTTCCTTTATTTGCACATTGTCTTTTGTCACTTCCTGTCGTATAATGTACTGTGCTCGGCGTTTGCCCTGCACATTATAATAGGAAGAAACCTGTTTATATATGGATGAATGCTCCCGGCAGAGACGTTTGCCCCGGCCGGAGTACTGATGGAATGGAGGATATTATGGAACAGCATAATCTACATAAGCTCGGAATCGACATCGGTTCAACCACCGTTAAGGTTGCCGTTTTAGACGAGGCGGACAACCTGCTCTTTTCCGACTACGAACGTCACTTTGCCAACATCCGGGAAACACTCCGGGGGTTGGTGCAGAAAGCCTTTGACAAGCTTGGAGACAGGCTGGTTGCGCCGATGATTACCGGCTCCGGCGGTCTGACGCTGGCAACGCATCTGAATATCCCGTTTGTACAGGAGGTCATCTCGGTCTCCACCGCATTGCAGCATTACGCGCCTCAGACTGACGTAGCCATCGAGCTCGGCGGTGAGGACGCAAAAATCATTTATTTTGAGGGCGGCAACGTGGAACAGCGTATGAACGGCATCTGTGCCGGAGGTACCGGCTCCTTTATCGATCAGATGGCATCCCTGCTTCAGACGGACGCTTCCGGTCTGAACGAGTACGCCAAAAATTATAAGGCGATTTATCCGATTGCTGCACGCTGCGGCGTGTTTGCAAAAAGTGATATCCAGCCTCTGATTAACGAGGGCGCTACCAGAGAGGACCTTTCCGCCTCTATCTTTCAGGCGGTGGTCAATCAGACCATCAGCGGACTGGCCTGCGGCAAGCCAATCCGCGGACATGTCGCTTTTCTGGGCGGGCCGCTTCATTTCCTTTCGGAGCTTAAGGCCGCTTTTATCCGCACGCTGAATCTGGACGATGCGCATGCCATTACGCCGGATAACTCTCATCTGTTCGCGGCAATCGGCTCGGCGCTAAACTATAAACCGGAAAATACGACAAGCCTGACCACGCTGCTGGAAAAGCTCAATTCCGATATCCACATGGAGTTTGAGGTTGCCCGGCTTGCACCGCTGTTTTCGGACCATGCGGAATATGACGCGTTCTGTGCGCGCCACAATGGACACAATGTCAAAACGGCGGATTTGGCTGCTTATGAGGGCAACTGCTATCTGGGCATTGACGCCGGCTCCACCACGACAAAGGTCGCGCTGGTCGGCGAGGACGGCTCCCTGCTGTATTCCTTTTACAGCAACAATAACGGCAGTCCGCTTGTCACCGCCATCCGCTCCATCCAGGAAATTTACGAAAAGCTTCCCAAAAAGGCCCGCATTGTGCGCTCCTGCTCCACCGGCTACGGGGAGGCGCTCTTAAAGGCCGCTCTGATGCTGGACGACGGCGAGGTGGAAACGGTTGCGCACTATTACGCGGCGGCGTTTTTCAATCCGGAGGTCGACTGTATTCTGGATATCGGCGGCCAGGATATGAAATGTATCAAAATCAAAAATCAGACCGTCGACAGCGTACAGCTTAACGAGGCCTGCTCCTCGGGCTGTGGCTCCTTTATCGAGACCTTTGCAAAATCCTTAAACTATTCCGTGCAGGACTTTGCCAAGGAGGCGCTGTTTGCTCAAAATCCGATTGATTTGGGAACCCGATGCACGGTATTTATGAACTCCAAAGTAAAGCAGGCACAGAAAGAGGGCGCTTCCGTTGCAGATATTTCGGCCGGTCTTGCCTATTCCGTCATCAAAAACGCTCTCTTTAAGGTAATCAAGCTCTCCGATGCCAGCGAGCTCGGCAAAAATATCGTTGTACAGGGCGGAACCTTCTACAACGACGCCGTTCTGCGCAGCTTTGAGCTGATTTCGGGCTGCGAGTGTGTCCGCCCTGACATCGCGGGCATTATGGGCGCTTTTGGCGCGGCTTTAATCGCGCGGGAACGCTACGAGGAGGGACATAAAACCTCCATGCTTTCTATTGAGGAAATCAACACCTTAACCTTCGATACAAAGCTTGCGCGCTGCCAGGGCTGTACAAACCACTGCCTGCTGACCATCAATCAGTTTTCGGGCAACCGCCGCTATATCACCGGCAACCGCTGTGAAAAGGGAATCGGAGGCGAAAAGAATAAAGAAAATATTCCGAACCTGTTTGAATATAAGAATAAACGGCTGTTTGACTATCCCCCGCTGGCTCCCGAAAAGGCCATCCGCGGCACGGTAGGCATTCCAAGAGTTTTGAATATGTATGAGAATTATCCGTTCTGGGCCGTATTTTTTGAAAAGCTGGGCTTTCAGGTTGTGCTTTCACCGCAGTCCACCCGCAAAATTTACGAGCTCGGCATCGAGTCCATTCCAAGCGAATCGGAATGTTACCCGGCAAAGCTTGCACACGGACATGTGACCTGGCTGATTCACCAGAACGTAGATTTTATCTTTTACCCCTGCGTGCCTTACGAGAGAAATGAGTTTCCGGACTCCAACAACCATTATAACTGTCCGATTGTAACCTCTTATGCGGAAAATATCAAAAATAACGTGGATGAGATTACCTCCGGCCAGGTGCGCTTTTACAATCCATTTATGGCCTTTACGAACGAGGATACCCTTTCCTCCCAGTTAATCAAGATGTTTACCGCTCCCGAATTCGGGATTCCGGAAGCCGAAATCCGAGACGCGGTATCAGAGGGCTTTAAGGAGCTTGCCGTCGTCCGGATGGAAATGCAAAAGAAGGGTGAGGAAGTCCTTGCCTGGATGGAAAAGAACGGGAAGCGCGGAATTGTGCTGGCCGGCCGCCCCTACCATGTGGACCCGGAAATCAATCACGGTATTCCCGAATTAATCAATTCCTACGGAATTGCCGTGCTGACGGAGGACTCCGTTTCACACCTGCACCAGGTGGAGCGTCCGCTTATCGTCATGGACCAGTGGATGTATCACTCGCGCTTGTACGCAGCGGCAAACTTTGTAAAAACAAGGGACGATCTGGACTTAATCCAGCTGAATTCCTTCGGCTGCGGTCTTGACGCCGTAACGACCGACGCGGTCAGCGATATTCTGACGAAATCGGGCAAGATTTACACCTGCCTGAAAATTGACGAGGTCAACAACCTGGGGGCCGCGCGCATCAGAATCCGCTCCCTGCTCTCTGCCATCCGCGTGCGCGAGAAGAAACAGGAAAAACGGACCATTGTACCGGCAAATTATGAGCGCGTGGTATTTACCGAGGATATGCGCAAAAATTATACGATTCTCTGCCCGCAGATGTCCCCGATTCACTTTGAGCTGCTGGAACCGGCCTTCTGCGCCGCCGGCTACAATCTGGTCGTACCGGATATCCCGAGCCGTGCCTGTGTGGACGTAGGCTTAAAATACGTAAACAACGACGCCTGCTATCCGTCCCTGATTGTTGTCGGGCAGCTTATGAGTGCCGTAATGTCGGGCAATTATGATATGAACAGAACCGCGATTCTGATTTCCCAGACCGGCGGCGGCTGCCGTGCCAGCAATTATATCGGTTTTATCCGCCGTGCCTTAGAAAAGGCGGGCTACCCGAATGTTCCGGTCATTTCCGTCAACTTAAGCGGTCTTGAGGGCAATCCGGGCTTTAAGATGACGCCTTCACTGATCCAGCGCGGCCTGTATGCGCTGGAATTCGGCGATATTTTCCTGCGCTGCCTCTACCGCACGCGTCCGTATGAAGCGGTGCCTGGTTCCGCGAACGCACTGCATGAGAAATGGAAAAAAGAAGTAATCTCCTTTGTTTCTCAGAATAAGCTGCTCTCCCATCGCAAATTCAAACGCATGTGCCGGGAGATTATCCGGGACTTTGACCGGCTGGAGCGCATTGACGTACAGAAACCGCGCGTGGGTGTGGTAGGAGAAATTCTTGTAAAATTCCATCCCGGCGCGAACAATGATTTGGTGGGCCTGCTGGAGGCGGAAGGAGCCGAGGCAGTCGTGCCGGATTTGACGGATTTCCTGCTTTACTGCTTTTACAATACCGGTTTTAAGGCTGATAATCTCGGCTTCAGCAAAAAATCCAAGCGTATTGGACGCCTCGGTATTTGGTTTTTCGAGTGGCTTCGAAGCGCCGCGCGTGACGAATTGGAAAAGAGTAAGCACTTTGACGCGCCTGCCCGCATTGATGACCTTGCCAGTTACGCAAGAGACATTGTTTCGGAGGGTAATCAGACCGGAGAGGGCTGGTTCTTAACCGGTGAAATGTTAGAGCTGATTCATACCGGCACGCCGAATATCGTCTGCACGCAGCCATTCGCCTGCCTGCCGAACCACGTGGTCGGCAAGGGCGTCATTAAGGAGCTGCGCCACCGCTACCCGGAGTCAAATATCGTTGCCATCGACTATG
>CALWBG010000183.1 GCA_944375975.1 uncultured Roseburia sp. | reverse complement strand
GTTCTGTGTTCAAACAAATACATACGAAAAGACCGGAGGTAGTGCTGGGAGCGGGAGTCGGTGAAGACTGCGCCGCGGTGAAGCTGGCACCTGACGAGACGCTTGTGATGTCCGCGGATCCGATTACCGGAACGGCGCAGGATATCGGGACGCTTGCTATACAGATTACCGTAAACGATCTTGCCAGTTCCGGGGCGGAGCCGGTGGGCGTGCTGCTTACCGTGCTGCTTCCGCCCTATATAGAAGAGCCGGACTTAAAGAAAATGATGGGCCAGGTGGAGCAGGCATGTGCGTCTGCCGGCGTACAGGTGATGGGCGGCCACACGGAGATTACGGCGGTGGTAAACCAGCCGGTGATTTCCGTCTGCGGCGTGGGAAAGGTGAAAGACGGAAAGCTGGTTTCCACAGCCGGGGCGAAATGCGGTATGGATATTCTTGTCACAAAGTGGATTGGCATTGAAGGCACATCCATTCTGGCGAAGGAAAAGGAAAAGGAACTGCTGACCCGGTTTTCCGCTCCGTTTGTGGAGCAGGCCAAAAAGTTTGACGCCTATATTTCGGTACTTTCGGAGGCCGCAGTCGCCGTTCGGTCTGGCGTTGGCGCAATGCATGATGTCACCGAGGGCGGGATTTTCGGTGCGCTCTGGGAAATGGCGGAAGCGTCCGGCGTCGGACTTGAAATTGATTTGAAAAAAATTCCAATACGTCAGGAAACGGTAGAAATCTGCGAATTTTTCGGCATCAATCCCTACGGGCTCATTTCCAGCGGCTGTATGCTGATGGCTGCGGCGGACGGGAACCTTTTGGTGAGGGAGCTAAAGAAGGCGGGAATTCCGGCAACCATCATCGGAAAGGCGACGGCCGGAAACGACAGGGTACTTATCAATGAGGATGAGCGCAGATTTTTGGAGCCGCCGAAGACGGATGAATTATATAAGGTGATGGAGGATTAGATGTTATGCGCGAAAAGATTTTAACATTTATTGAGAAAAACAGCAGAATTGATTTAAAAGAACTCGCGGTTGTGCTGGGTGTAGACGAGGCCCTTGTGGTAAGCGAGCTGCAAAAGCTGGAGGAGGAGCATATCATCTGCGGTTATCATACGCTGATTGACTGGGATAAGGTAGGAATTGAAAAGGTAACGGCTTTGATTGAGGTGCGCGTGACACCGCAGCGCGGCATGGGCTTTGATAAAGTGGCGGAGCGCATTTATAATTATCCGGAGGTTAATTCGGTATATCTGATTTCCGGAGGCTTTGATTTTATGGTAACGATTGAGGGAAAGACGCTGCGCGAGGTTTCGCAGTTTGTTTCCGAGAAGCTTTCTCCACTGGATTCCGTGCTCAGCACGAAAACCAATTTTATTTTAAAGAAGTATAAAGACCATGGAACCGTAATGACAGAGCAGCCGAAGGATGAAAGGATACAGATGATACCATGAGAGATCCATTGAATAAAACGATTATAGGAATTCAGCCCTCCGGTATCCGTAAGTTTTTTGATATAGTAAACGAGATGAAGGATGCCATTTCGCTTGGCGTGGGCGAGCCGGACTTTGATACGCCATGGCATATCCGCGACGAGGGCATTTACTCACTCGAAAAGGGGAAGACGCATTATACGTCAAATGCGGGCTTAAAAGAGCTGAAGATAGAAGTGAGTCAATTTTTAAACAGGCGCTACGGCCTTTCCTATGACTATGAGCATGAGATTATGATTACGGTCGGGGGAAGCGAGGCAATTGATATTGCGATGCGCGTGATGTTAGACCCCGGCGACGAGGTTTTGATTCCGCAGCCGAGCTATGTTTCTTATCTTCCGTGCGCGGTGCTGGCAAACGGCGTTCCCGTGGTGATTGAGCTTAAGGCGGAGAACGAATTCCGGCTGACGCCGGAGGAGATTGAGGCTGCCATCACACCGAAGACCAAGCTTTTGGTGCTGCCCTTCCCGAACAATCCGACCGGGGCGGTGATGGAAAAGCGTGATTTAGAGAAAATCGCCGAGGTTGTAAAGAAGCATGATATATTTGTATTGAGTGACGAAATCTATTCGGAGCTTACATATCTGGATAAGCATGTCTCGATTGCGTCCCTGCCGGGTATGCGGGAGAGGACTGTCGTGATTAACGGCTTTTCCAAGTCCCATGCCATGACGGGCTGGAGGCTGGGCTATGCCTGCGGGCCGCGTATGATCATAGAGCAGATGCTCAAGGTCCATCAGTACGCGATTATGTGCGCACCCACGACCAGTCAGTATGCGGCGGTCGAGGCGCTGCGGAACGGTGATGAGGATGTGGCTGCGATGCGGGAGGAATATGACGGAAGACGCCGGTATCTGATGCACCGTTTCCGTGAAATGGGACTGGAGTGCTTCGAGCCGTTCGGGGCGTTTTATGTTTTTCCGTGTATCAAAGAATTTGGAATGAGCTCCGAGGAATTTGCGACGGAGCTGTTAAACGCGCAGAAGCTTGCGGTTGTGCCAGGGACTGCGTTCGGGGATTGCGGCGAGGGTTTTATCCGTATTTCCTACGCCTACTCGCTCGATAATCTTAAAAAGGCGATGGACCGCATGGAGGCGTTTATCAGAGAGCTTAGAAAAGGTTGAAAAAATGGCGAAGCTGAATGTTGTATTGTATGAGCCGGAGATTCCGGCCAATACCGGAAATATCGGAAGAACCTGCGTGGCGACGGGAACCAGGCTTCATTTGATTGAGCCTCTGGGCTTTCGACTCAATGAAAAGTCGATTAAGCGGGCGGGCATGGATTACTGGAACGATCTGGATGTGACGACTTATGTCAACTGGCAGGAGTTTTGTGAGAAGAATCCGGGCGCGAAAATATACATGGCGACCACAAAGGGGCGCCATGTGTATACGGAGGCGTCCTACGAGCCGGACTGTTATTTGATGTTTGGGAAGGAAAGTGCCGGAATCCCCGAGGAAATTTTAAAGCAGCATCCGGAAAACTGCGTGCGGATTCCGATGCTCGGGGAGACACGCTCCTTAAACCTCGCGAATTCCGTTGCGATTGTGCTTTATGAGGCGCTGCGCCAGGATCAGTTTGACCCTCTGTAGCTGAAGGGAGAATTGCATCGGTTAAGCTGGGACGATTTAGGTTTGGCAGGATTTTTGCCGGGAAGGAAAAGAGATGGGAATTATAAAAGCAAGGCAGCTTGTGCATGAATATATCAGGCGGGACGAGGAAGGGAACGTCGAGTCGATTCAGACGGCGCTCGACCATGTGGATTTGGATGTGCAGCAGGGCGATTTTATCGCGATTCTCGGGCATAACGGCTCGGGCAAATCCACGCTTGCCAAACATATCAACGCGCTTTTGATGCCGACCGAGGGCAGCCTGTGGGTGGACGGGATGGATGTTACAAAGGAAGAAAACATCCTTTCGGTCCGTCAGACTGCGGGAATGGTTTTCCAGAATCCGGACAATCAGATTATTGCCAGCGTGGTGGAGGAGGATGTGGGTTTTGGGCCCGAAAATATCGGTGTGCCCACCGATGAGATCTGGCAGCGGGTGGAGGAGAGCTTAAAGGCGGTCGGGATGTTAAAGTACCGCCACCACTCGCCGAACAAGCTTTCCGGCGGGCAGAAGCAGCGTGTCGCGATTGCAGGAGTTGTGGCGATGCAGCCGAAGTGCATCGTTCTCGATGAGCCCACGGCGATGCTGGACCCGAACGGAAGGAAAGAGGTCATCCGTACTGCGCATGAGCTGAACAAAAAAAAGGGCGTGACGATTATTCTGATTACACATTATATGGAAGAGGTCGTGAATGCGGACAAGGTGATTGTCATGGATGCGGGAAAGGTTGTCATGCAGGGAAGCCCGCGGGAGATATTTTCCCAGGTCGGGACGCTCAAAGAATACCGGCTGGACGTGCCGCAGGTGACGATACTTGCGGATTTGCTGCGCCAGTCGGGACTTGATATTCCTCTGGGCGTGCTCACGAGGGAGGAACTGATCGGACATATTCTGCGCATCGCGCAGATTGGAGCTTAAAAAGGAGCTGAAGCGATGTCAATCATATTAGATAAGGTAAACTATGTTTACAGCGAGGAAACCGCATACCGTATACAGGCGCTTAAGGATGTCAGTCTTACTATTGAGGACGGTCAGTTTATCGGAATCATCGGGCATACGGGCTCCGGCAAATCGACACTGATTCAGCACCTGAACGGACTGATGAAGGCAACCTCCGGGACGATTTATTTTCACGGACAGGATATTTACGATGAGGATTTTGATTTGAGGGAGCTGCGCAACCGGGTAGGTCTGGTCTTTCAATATCCCGAGCATCAGTTATTTGAGACGACTATTTTTGACGATGTCTGTTTTGGACCGAAGAATCAGGGCCTGACGAAGGATGAGGCGGGGCTTCGCGCGTTTGAGGCTCTTCGAAATGTCGGCATGCCTGAGGAGCTTTATTATCAGTCACCGTTTGATTTATCCGGCGGACAGAAGCGCCGGGTCGCAATCGCGGGCGTTTTGGCAATGAAACCGGAGGTGCTGATTTTGGACGAGCCTACGGCGGGGCTTGACCCGGCGGGGCGTGACGAGATTCTGGATTTGGTGGCAAGGATGCATAAGGAGCGGGGAATTACCGTAATTTTGGTGTCTCACAGTATGGAGGATGTCGCCAAATATGTGGAGCGGATTATTGTCATGAATCAGGGAAGCGTGATGCTTGACGGCAATCCCAGGGAGGTGTTCCGCCATTATCTGGAGCTGGAGGCAGTGGGACTTGCCGCGCCTCAGGTGACGTACCTGATGCATGAGCTGAAAAATAAAGGGCTTATGGTGGATACGGATGCGACTACGGTGGCGGAGGCGAGGGCGAGCCTTTTGGAGGCACTGACCGGAATCGACGCCGGGAAAGCCGATTTTCACAGATAACGGAGAGGTGTTTGGAGGAGAAACATGTTAAGAGATATTACACTGGGCCAGTATTATCCGGCGAATTCTGTCATTCATAAACTGGACCCGCGCGTAAAACTGTTTAGCACCATGATTTATATTATATCGCTGTTCTGTTTTAAGGGAATTGCGGCGCTGCTTACGGCAACGGTGTTTTTGATTGCCGTGATCCGGGCATCCAAAGTACCCTTTCGTTTTATGGTAAAGGGCCTGAAGGCAATCGTGATTCTGATGATTATTACGGCTGCATTCAATCTGTTTTTAACGCCGGGGGAGCCGCTTGTCTCCTTCTGGATTTTTACCATTACGGCGGAGGGACTTAAAAATGCCGTTTTGATGGCAATCCGCCTGACCTATCTGATTCTCGGCACCTCGATTATGACGCTGACGACAACGCCCAATCAGTTGACGGACGGCCTTGAAAAGTCTTTGATGCCGCTGTCGAAAATCGGCGTTCCGGTACATGCAATCGCGATGATGATGTCGATTGCTTTGCGCTTTATCCCCATTCTGATTGAAGAGACGGATAAAATTATGAAGGCGCAGATGGCGCGGGGCGCGGATTTTGAGAGCGGAAATCTGCTTCAGCGGGTGAAGAATATGATTC
>CALWBG010000182.1 GCA_944375975.1 uncultured Roseburia sp. | reverse complement strand
CACATTTCCAAGACCGATATTTTCCGGTGTGAGGTTGATATTTCCCTGGCGATAGTCTGTTTCTGCCGCACCCTTGACTCCCGTGACGGAACTGCCGGATAAATTGTCCAATATAATTTTATCTTCTTTTGACATCAGGCCGTCGATATCAGAGGTCGCTTTGGGAATTGCGTTCGCAGAGATTGCGACCCATTCCAAACCGTTATAGCGGTAGGTGTAGTCGGTGTCCTTTACATTTACTGTCCAGCCGTCCTGGGGATCCGGGTAAGCAGCGGCAATGTCATCATAAGTGCTTACACTTTCCTTCCAATCGATATTTGTTTCCAGTGTGGAAAATTTGTTGTCTATTTCATTTTTGGTGTATTTGTCGTTCCAATTGGAAACAGAAGCGGAGGAAATGCCGTCTAAAATACTTTGATTGCCGTGTGTATGTGTTTGCTGGCTGGCAAAATTCCAGGAGGTTCTTTCTTCATCTGTGATATGTATGAATTTATCCGAGAGATGCTTAATCAGTTCCGCGACAGCTTTTGCAAGCTTTCCAAAAGCGGCGGATAATGTTTCCCCGCTGGTAAGCGGCGTAAGCTCCGCCGCTTCCGTATAGGTGGGTGTCTGGTCATTCGTCGTTACGTTTGGCACATTTCCAAGTCCAATCTGTTCGGCATTTGTTTTGTGCGGGTTATTGTAATCTGTCAGATGGCTTTCCATCTCATCCAGAATATCGGATTCTGATTCTGAGATCAGTTCATCATTCCCGACCACGGCTTTTTCCACGATAATATGAAACGGCAGTGTAGATATTTTTTCCTCTCCCTCCTGTATTTTTAATGCGGATTTGGCAATGCCTGTAATGGCAAGCGCCTGATCGGACAAATCAACCGTTACGGTTCCGTCATCGTTTATGGTTACGCCTGTTTTGTTCCATACATAGCGGCTGTCGGGTTTACAGACTTTATAGGAAATAGTCATTGTCTCTGGATTCAGGGGAAAGGGTTCTCCGTTGTTTGTCACAACAATACGAACCAATCTTGTGTTTTGATCATCCTGTACACATCTGACATTTTGAACCCTTGGTACTGTTAAATCCAAAGTAATTTGCTGTGTTGTTGATAAACTCATTTGCGTCTCCTTTCTATAATCCAATCTTCCGAATCGGAGAGTAGGTTATTTTTATGGCGCAGTCCAGATTTGGCGTAAAGGTATTGCAGCGTGTTTCGTAAGTATTTATAATTCGGGGGAAAAAGTAGTTGAAATCGTTTGCCAGGTCATGAGACGAGAGAGAGGAGCTTATGATCTGATTCTTTCCGTCAATTGATATGATTTCATTTGCCGTGCAGTGATTCAGTTTCATGATTTTGTGATCCATGGAATTTTCCAATTTAAAATCCCCGTCGGTTAACAGAGTGATTTCCATATCCGGGAAAAGTGGGTGGTTTAATTCTGTTATCTCGTCGGAATTATCATAGAAATCAAAGGGGGTATGTGCCGTACAGTGATATTCCACAGATACTTCGTCCATATACGCAAACGGCGCGTCGGTATAAAGTGTCAGTTCCAGGCCTATGATTTGCCCGTTCAGGGTAATCTGTCTGCTGCTGAAGGTTCCATTCCAGTAAATGTGTTCGAAGCCTTCCTGGTTGATTTTAAAACGGTGATATCTGTCTTTTCTGCACAGCCAGCGCTGCAAAGCGGATACCTCTTCGACAGAAAGAAAAGGTTCCGCCTGTTTTTCCGCAAAAAACGGATTTTTGCAGATTTGGAAGGTGGCGGATAGGGCAGCCTCGTAAGTGGAAGCATAAAGCTGAAAATGATTGGCACCGCCGGGACGGATTTGCTGAAACGTCACATCCGCCCCGGAGGAAACGGTTTCCAGTCCGCCGCTGCTGTCAAATTTACAGACCATCATTTTATAGTCGGAGAGTTTTTCCCCTGCGAATTCAAAATTTGTAAAATATCCCATAAGCTACTCCTCGTCTAAAAGATTTTCCTGTAATAGTACCAGCAGTGCCTGAGGAGAAATTTTTATATCGGATAAAGCGTTCTTTGCTATGGCGATCATATTGTCTACATCAACGTCAGACAGAAATAAATCATTCAGCTTCTGATTCAAGGTCTCTTTATCCGTGAAGCTTTTTACGGCTCCGTTTTCATCGGTAATAATTTCTCCGTTGCTGTCTTTTACAGCGTAATCTGAAATCAATCGGTTTCTTTTTTCGTCTATGATTTTTTTTGTCACGGACAATATATTTATGTTTTTTGCAATGGTGCAGGCGGTGTTTAAGTCCAGTTCTTTATCGGACAATTTGACAAAGGTGTTGTATAGATTTAAAATGTCAATTGCTTTTAATTTCATTTATTCATTCCTCCAGACTAATTTGATGATAACTGTATTTTATAGTATTTTATTTTCCAGCAGTTGAACTCTGCTACCCAAGTCGTGAACTCTGGCAATTAAGGCGGAAAGAGAAATCTCATTAATAATTGCTTCCGAGGCGGTCAAAATTCCTTTTATTGTCATTCCGGATTCGTCTACGGTTATGTTGGTTTTTCCTTGCGGTTGGAATCGGATCGTGCCTAGTTTTGAGCGAAGATATAGATTATTGCCACTGTTTACATATGTATTTGCATCTACCGAATTATCGTAAAGGCCGTTGCCTAAATGCAGATTATTTGAAGAGGATATGCCAAGGATGTGGTAATAGGATCTTGTGTCTGTTGTGATATGAGAATCAATATACTTGGCATTGTCTAACCATACTTCATTGCCAAGATGCATTGTTCCTCCAAAACCTGCAAAACCGGTACATATAATACCTGTCATTTGTACTTCGTCTTTTACTATTAATTTTGGGTAACATATCAAAGTTGGGAACTCACTTAACTCTTCATATTCAAAGGTCTTCTCGTAATCATAATCTATTAGCTCGCCTGTTTCCGATAATGCTCTGTATAAGTAAATTGCGTCGTTAATATATACACTTCCTTTTACAGACATTCCGTTTGCCGGATCATACGTCAGAGCCCCGTTTCCGAAGCTGACCGAGGATTTTGAAGTGATTTTCCCGGTGTTGTCTACAGTGAAATTTCCATCCCCGATATTAATCGTACCCCCGTCAAAGGAGCAGCCATTGATATTTCCCGTCAGATTCAAAGAGCCATTATCGTCCACATAAAAAATATCAGTATCACCGTTTGTAATGCAGAGCAGTTTATCCGTGTCATTCGGGTTTACGGAGAAGGTGTTCCTGCCGTTTGTAATGGTCATTCCGTCGCCGTTGAATTGTAAGTTACCGGAAGCATTGTGGATGGAAAGCTTTTCTCCGAGTAAAAGTTCTCCGACGATGGTCTCACCAAGGACGCCCATGGCGGTGTGTTTTCCGGAAGCATCTACATAGATATATTTTCCGATGGCCGCTTTTACGGTATCCCAGCCGTCATCCGTGCAATAGAGCCCGTTTCCGAATATACGGATCTGGCAGTTATCGTAGGCATCGGTGATATCATCGTATTGTCTGCACCAGATTCCGTTCTTATCAATTACGATGTCCTGTGAATAGGGATTGTTGATGATTCCTGCCGTTGCGTAAAATCCGTCCTTCACCCAATTCTGGACGAAGTCAGATGACACGGCGGATTTGTTTACCTGTTGAGTCAGGCTTGAATAAGAACCGGAAATTGCGGCGGCGCTGTCTAAAATACTCTGTATGTCGCTTGTTCCGTTTCCGGTCTCTTTCACCGTGGAAAACTCTACGCTGAGGTTTTCCATGCTGTCAAAGGATAATTCATACGATATAAGACGCAGTCTGTATACCGCATCGTCGATTTTGGCCCGAATCCAGTTTCCGCAGGCAAAGGAATCGTGCAAAGGTGCAAAGTCCGGTATGTTTAATAAATTATTTATTGTGGCGGTCATAGAGTATTGCGGGTGAGAGGCTTTCGAGAGCTCCTTTTGTGCGGTATCGTATAATTCCTGCGCACGGGCAAGGACTTCTGCATTATTGAGACCATCGGAAATATAGTTATCGTTTTGATATTTATCCTCTCTTCGGTAGGAACAGAATATTTTCCACAAATCGGACCCTAAATAGGTTTGCAGATTCAAAGAAGTTTTTACCGTATTCATTTCTCCGATTATAAAAGCTGCCATAGACTGAAGATAGGAATATTGCCGGTTTCTTACTGTCAATTCGGCGTCAATATATTTTTTTCTTTTGGAATAGAAATCGTACATGTTCTGATATGCAGTTTCTTCAAAATCCGATTTGGCATTCACAATAATGTTGATACATGACACAAATTCTTTGCTCAGTGATGTGAGGGGAGTGACTCCGTACAGGTGCAGGCGGTTTTGAAACGTCGTTTCATCCATGTTCATACTTGTGATGTTTAAGGCATCATTTAAACTGGATTTGTTCATTGCCTTTTGGATTTGCTGCCGGATATAATTTTCCTCGTCATCATTGAATACAATGGTCAGTTCGTCTGTTTCTCTGGTGTCAGTTTCATCCGCAATCGAGGTTAATTTAATTTTTCCTTTCCATGTGCCGGTTTGGCCCTTTGTGTAGGACGAATCGACAATCGAAATATCGTACAGTGCGGTATTAATCAGAACCTTTACCATGCCGGTAACCGCATTGTCAGCACTTGTTTTTATCAGTGTGGAGGGGGTAGAAACGGAAATTGGAGACAAATTGGAAACAGTCAGCAGCTTCATAGCGTCGTCTATGGTCTGATGGTCCGTCTCGACGGTTGGGAGCATGGCGGATAACAGGAATAAATCAGCGTCCACCGTGTCGTAGTATGCGGCCGTCAGATTCTGATAGCCGTTGATGGGAGCACTCAGCTCCTGAAATTCACTGTCCGGGAAATAGTTTTTGATATAGGAAATTACAGAATTATAATTCGACAGGACAGAAGCTGGAACTGAAAATTGCTGCTCATATTTGTACTTGTCAAATAACGCATTGTAAGCAGTCAGTTTATCGGAAAGCGTTTGCGGCATATGCCTGGTTGATTCGCTGTGGAACGCGTAGATATATTCGCTTCCGTTGGGATTGATATTGCGGACGGCGGCAGTGATTGTTTCATCACCTCCCTCGATTTTAAAGCAGTTTTTTAAAGAAGAGGCATCGCTTTCTAATTGCAGTTCTGAGGCGAGATTCTGGCAGGAAATAAAAACCGCAGTGTCTGTTCCGTACTGTCCGCTGAAGTTTTTATTTCCGCATTTGGGACAGGCATCCTGAAAATCTCCACGGTAGCCGCAGTTCTGGCACGTATTGTATAAATCATATGCCAAAACAGTTCTTGTTATGGAATCAAACAGGAATAATACGCCGTATTCCTCTGCGATTTCTCCGGTTAATACGCTGTAAATATCCGTATCGTTGACGGTGAACTGCTTGACGCTGGTAAGTTTTGCGAGAGATTCGTCCACATGGCCGATTTCGTAGTTGGAGGCTTTCTCCAACAGGCGGTGAAGAAGTGAAGAACCCCGGAGTTTTTCATATATTTCGCTCCCCTTCTCATAGCCTGACAAATCTCTGTAAAACAGGGTAGG
>CALWBG010000181.1 GCA_944375975.1 uncultured Roseburia sp. | reverse complement strand
GAGGACGGCATGACCATGGTGGTGGTGACGCATGAGATGGGGTTTGCAAGAGAGGTGGCAAACCGCGTGATGTTTATCAATGACGGCGTGATCCAGGAGGAAAACACGCCGAAGGAACTGTTTGCGAATCCCCAAAGTCCGCGCCTTCGGGAATTTTTATCAAAGGTACTTTAAGGAAATAAGCGGCGGGCAGTGCCCGTCGCCGGTTACGGGAGCAGCCGGTTTACCAGAGCTTCCATATCTTCCCTGGATTTCGCATCCCGCGCCCGGTTTAAAATTTCTTCTTTCTCGGCTTCCGTCAGACCGGAAAATTCCTTCATTGCGTTTACGTTTTGCGCCAGTGCCATGCCAAAGCCGATTGGTACGGCGTCATCATTTAAATAGCTCATCAGTATACCTCTTTTCTTTCTGTCAGATTTCCTTACCAGTATACCCATGTGCACGCATATTCATGCGTGCATACTCATGCGTGCATACTCTCATGCGCGTGTAATAAGTTTTGCCAAATCGCCGGTTATGTGTTAAGATGTCTAATAGCTATGTGTCTGGACGGGAGGAATAAGTGTGAAATGGAATAAATATACGATAGAGACAACCACCGCGGCGGAGGATTATGTGAGCGCCATGCTGATGGAGCTCGGCATTCAGGGGGTGGAGATTGAGGATAATATTCCGCTTTCGAAGGAAGACCAGGCGGAGATGTTTATTGATTTTCTGCCTGAGCTGCCGCCGGACGACGGAGTCGGCCGCGTAAGCTTTTATCTGGAGGACGGACAGGAGGATAATACCGCGCTGTTAAAGCAGGTGAGACTGGCGCTTGAGGAATTGCGCGCTGCTGTGAACGTGGGAAGCGGAAAGATTACTTCAGAGCAGACGGAGGATTTGGACTGGGTCAATAACTGGAAGCAGTTTTTTCACTCATTTTCAATCGACGATATTTTTATCAAGCCGACCTGGGAGCCGCTTGCTGAGGAAGACAAGGACAAGATTCTCATAGAAATTGACCCGGGCGTTTCCTTCGGGACCGGAAAGCATGAGACGACGCAGCTTTGTATTCGCCAGCTTTTAAAATATATCCGCGGAAACGCAGAGTATACACCCGAAAACAGGGCACCGAAGGTGCTGGACGTGGGCTGCGGCAGCGGAATCCTCTCGATTGTAGCGTTAAAGCTGGGAGCGTCTGCCGTGGTTGGTACGGACCTGGATCCGGACTGTATGACCTCCACCCTTGAAAATATGGAGGTGAACCGTCTTGCCCCGGAGCTGGGGAGGTTTTATGTCGGTAATCTGATTGACGATACCGCTCTCCAGGAAAAGGTCGGCACGGAGGAATTTGACATTGTAGTCGCAAATATTCTTGCGGACGTTATTATCCCGATGGCTCCCGTGATACCGGCGCGTTTGAAAAAAGGCGGTTATTTTATCACATCGGGAATCATTGATTTTAAGGAGCAGCAGGTGAAGGACGCGCTTTTGCGGGCGGGCTTTACCATTGTGGAAATCAACCGTCAGGGCGAGTGGGTCAATATTACCGCGCGCAGGGATTGTTAAAGGCGGCATAGCTGCCGGAGTATAAAACGAGCGTAAGGTGGGAGAGCATGTATCAGTTTTTTGTGGAGGACGCCGCGTTGACCGGAACATCGGCGCTGATTGAGGGCGGAGACGTGAACCATATCAAGAATGTGCTGCGCATGAAGCCGGGACAAATGATCCGCGTCAGCAGCAAAAGCGGCAGAAGCTGCCTGTGTAAAATCACGGAAATCACGGATTCGTTTGTGCGGGCGCTTCCCGTGGAATTTGACGAGGATGGAACGGAGCTTGGCAGCCGCGTTTATCTGTTTCAGGGACTGCCCAAAGGAGATAAGATGGAGCTGATTATCCAGAAGGCAGTGGAGCTTGGCGTTTATGAAATTATACCGGTCGCCATGAAAAACTGTGTCGTGAAGCTCGATGAAAAAAAAGCGGCGGCAAAGACGGCAAGGTGGCAGGCAATCGCGGAAAGCGCGGCAAAGCAGTCCAAACGCAGCATCATTCCGACGGTGCGCGGGCCGATGTGTTTTGCGGAGGCGGCGGCGTATGCCGGGAAACTTGACAAAAGGCTGGTGCCCTATGAGAACGAGCGGGGCATGGCGGCGACAAAAGCGGCGGTGGAGGGAATTTGCCCCGGGGAGACCGTCGGTATTTTTATCGGGCCGGAGGGCGGTTTTGCGCCCGAGGAGATTGCGCGTGTGCAGGATGAGATGCAGCTTATTTCCCTCGGAAAGCGTATCCTTCGGACGGAGACGGCAGGCATTGCGGCGCTGTCAATTCTGATGTATCATTTGGAGACGGCGCAGGAGAACGCGGTGCAGGAATAAGGAGAAAGACATGCAGGCATATTTGGATAATTCAGCCACGACCCCTTGCAGCGAGCGGGCAAAGGATTTGATGGTAAAGCTTTTGATGGAAGATTACGGGAATCCTTCCTCCCTTCACACCATGGGCGTGACTGCGGAAAATTATATAAAAGAAGCCAGAAAGAGAATTGCGGCAACCTTAAAGGCTGAGGAAAAGGAGATTCTTTTTACCTCGGGCGGGACGGAGTCCAATAATATGGCACTGATTGGAGCGGCACTCGCAAATAAAAGGGCGGGGAACCATATCGTTACCACGTCGATTGAGCATGCCTCCGTCTCGGCAGCGGCGGCGTATCTGGAGGAGCTTGGTTTTCGGGTGACGTATCTTTCCGTGGATTCGGACGGCATCATTTCATTGGATGAATTGAAGGAAGCCGTATGCAGCGAGACGATTCTTGTTTCCCTGATGATGGTCAACAATGAAATCGGCGCGGTGGAGCCGATTGCAGAGGCGGCGAAAATCATCAAAGCCAAAAATCCCAATACGCTTTTGCATGTGGACGCGATTCAGGCGTACGGCAAATACCGCATTTATCCGAAAAAGCTGGGCATAGATTTGCTTTCGGTGAGCGGACATAAGATTCACGCGCCGAAGGGAACCGGTTTTTTGTATATAAAGGACAAAACAAAAATAAAGCCTCTGATATACGGGGGCGGACAGCAGAAGGGGATGCGCTCCGGAACGGAGAACGTGCCGGGCGCTGCGGCGCTCGGAGAGGCCGCGATGGAGATTTATGAAGATTTCGATGAGAAAACAGAGCATCTCTACCGTCTTAAGGAGCGTTTTATCGAAGGGGTTACGCAGATTGAGGGTGTGCGCGTCAACGGAAAAACAGGACATGATTCCGCACCTCAGATTGTCAGTGTCAGTGTGGAGGGAGTGCGCAGCGAGGTATTGCTCCATGCGCTGGAGGAAAAGGAAATTTATGTTTCGGCGGGGAGCGCCTGCTCATCAAACAAGCCCGCCCCCAGCAAAACGCTGCAAGGTATCGGATTGACGAAGGAACGGCTGGAATCTACGGTGCGGTTCAGCTTTTGTGTAAATACCACGGAGGAGGAAATCGACTACGCGGTGGAGCAGATGAAGGAAATCGTGCCGTTTTATCGGAGGTTTATCCGTAAATAGAGCTGTGGTTCAATGGGAGGAAGATTATGTATAAGGCATTTTTGATAAAGTATGCGGAAATCGCAATCAAGGGAAAAAACAGGTATTTGTTTGAGGATGCCCTGGTCAGTCAGATGAAGCGGGCGCTTGGAAAAGTGGACGGAACGTTTAAAATCCGCAGGGAACAGGGAAGAATCTATGTGGAGACGGAAGGGGATTATGATTTTGACGAGGCGGTGGAGGCATTGCGCCATGTATTCGGCATCGTGGGGATTTGCCCGGTTGTCATTTTAAAGGACGAGGGCTTTGAGCAGTTGCTTGACGAGGTGGTGCGTTATGTGGAAGCAGCCTATCCGGAGAAGCATTTTACGTTTAAGGTCAATGCCAGACGCGCCAGAAAAAATTATCCGCTGGAGTCGATGGAAATCAACGCGCGGGTTGGTGAGCGGCTTTTGGAAGCATTTCCGGAGCTTCGGGTGGACGTGCACAGCCCGGAAGTGATGATAAATATAGAAATCCGCAATCAGATTAATCTCTATTCTATGGTGATCCCGGGACCGGGCGGCATGCCGGTAGGCACGAATGGCAGGGCGATGCTGCTGCTCTCCGGCGGAATTGACAGTCCGGTGGCGGGCTATATGATTGCCAAGCGCGGAGTCGCGATTGACGCCACCTATTTTCATGCGCCGCCGTATACCTCGGAGCGCGCGAAGCAGAAGGTTGTGGATTTGGCAAAAATCGTGGCGAAATACGCAGGGCCCATCAATCTGCATGTCGTGAATTTTACGGACATCCAGCTTTATATTTACGAGCAGTGCCCGCATGAGGAGCTGACGATTATCATGCGCCGCTACATGATGAAGCTGGCAGAGCATTTCGCAAAGGAAAATAAGTGTCTGGGACTGATTACCGGAGAGAGTATCGGGCAGGTCGCAAGCCAGACCATGCAGTCCCTCGCGGCGACCAACGAGGTCTGCACCATGCCGGTCTACCGTCCGCTGATTGGATTTGACAAGCAGGAAATTGTTGAAATATCCGAAAAAATCGGTGCGTACGAGACGTCGATCCTGCCGTATGAGGATTGCTGTACGATTTTTGTGGCAAAGCATCCCGTGACAAAGCCGAGCCTAAATGTCATTCACAACGACGAGAAGAAGCTGGCGGAGAAAATCGACGCGCTCATGCAGGAAGCGATTGACACGGTGGAGGTCATTCATATCGAAGCTTAGTACGGTGCGGTTTCCTGCCAGAGGGCTTTTTATATCAATAGGAAAGCCAGTATTTTTATTTGTTAATGTAAGAAGGCCTTTCCTGTGAAATAAAAATACGCAACAAAAAACCACAGGAGATACGACCTGTGGTTCATGTCCCGTATGTCAAGTATAAAACTGTGTCGATTAGATTAAGTACGGCTTTAAGGTTTCCATAATCTCGTCGATATTGCCCTCAGCATGAATCGCCAAATCGATGGGTTTGGATAAATCCAGGCTGAAAATACCCATAATGGATTTTGCGTCGATTACGTATCTGCCGGAGATTAAGTCGAAATCAAACTCGTACTGCGTGATAGCGTTTACGAATGATTTCACTTTGTCGATAGAATTTAAAGAAATCTGTACTGTTTTCATGTTGAAAAACCTCCTTAAGAATTAACTGTTCAAGTTATCTTTATAGTAATGGTTTTTTGTGGAAAAGTCAACAAGTAAATGGAGGAAGCACGAAAGAATTCGAAAGCTTTCCGGGCATCAGAAAAGAGCCGCAGCAGCGGCGGAATGGAGTGGAAGAATGAAAAAAGCAGCGCTGCATAACCTGGGCTGTAAGGTAAATGCATATGAGACGGAGGCAATGCAGCAGATCCTGGAGGACGCGGGGTATGAAATTGTTCCGTTTACCGAGAAAGCGGATGTTTACGTCATTAATACATGCTCGGTCACCAATATGGCCGACCGCAAATCCAGACAGATGCTTCACCGTGCGAAAAAAATAAATCCGGATGCCGTTGTCGTGGCGGCGGGCTGTTATGTCCAGACCAGAGAAGCGGAAGCGGCTCTGGATGAGAGGATTGATATTATAATTGGGAATAATAAAAAGCACGAACGGAGTCGTCTCTTGG
>CALWBG010000180.1 GCA_944375975.1 uncultured Roseburia sp. | reverse complement strand
TCGCACGTTTCCGTTTCTCTGTTTAGAAACTCCAACGTACTCAACTGGGTCTATCCGACCCATAATAAAAAACGCCGCAAAAACGGCGGTATAGACTAATATACTTTTCTTTATCTTTTTTCCTATACCCATCTATGATGCCTCCCTACCGGGATAATAACATCTTTTGTTTTTCGAAGCAATATAAAAGAATCGTATAAAACCGCGCCTGCCTGCACATCCTGTTTTTGAAAGGAGAAGGTACGCTATGAATCTTGATAAAGTAGTATGTAATTGTATGAATGTAACAAATGGTATGATTAAAGATGCCGTCTATGCCGGCGCTTCTACGCTGGAGGAGGTTCAGGAGGCGACAGGAGCCGCCACCGTATGTGGCGCCTGTACCGAAGATGTAGAACATCTCATAGAACAGTTTGTAAAGGAACGCGGATAGCAAAGGTGCTCACCGTTATCGGAGAGCACCTTTACCGTGAAATGGCACAATGATAAAATCAGCCCAAACGCATTATCTGCTTCCAATAGCTACTGATATGTGCAAATACTGCTTCTGACTTATTCTTCACATATTCAAGCAGCTCTGCATCATCACTGTTTTTCGTTGCATATTTTGCAAGCGTTTCCTTTACCAACTCCATGATGCTTTTTTGATTGGACTGCGTCATATTTAAAAATAAACTTCTCAGTGTCTTTTTGTAAATCTCCTGTTCTTCCTCTGAATGAACGATTCCGCCGATATATGCATTCTTCTTTCGTTCCGCTATCTGCGCATTACTTGCGCCCGCGGCCCTGAGTTCATCATCCGATACTTGTTTTCCGTTTGCGATAGCTACATATAGCCTCTCCTCCGCTGACTGATACCCATTGATAATACCTGATGTATAGTCATAATATTTATGGATGAGATAATCAAACTGCTCTTTCTGTTCTCCGGACAAATTCTTATTTGAAAAATACAGCAAAGCAGCGGTAGACGACTCCAGCTCCAATTGCGCTTCATACGAATACAATTCCTTTGATGACTCTCCGCCGGAAAAAAAGGAATACCCCTCAACTTTCCCGGTCGCAAAATTAACTCCACAGGAACTCCGCAACAGCACATTTTCCATTGTATCCCTCAGATTGGATATCTGTGCCTCGCTTTTCCCCTCATAATATCCAATGGAAGAAAGATATTTGTCAAATACATTCCACTTGTTCATGGATTCTACGGCAAACGCTTCCGATGAAACGGAGGAAAGTCCGGCGGCTCCCCAGTATGCCTTTCCCGCAGTGATATTGACATTCATTTCCGTAAACATTATATATTTACTTTTTCCTGCTTCTGATATATCCGCTGTTACCGCATCCGCAGTGTTGCCATTCCCTCCAGGGACAGCGTCCGAGGCGTGCTGTATTTGCTTATTGCCCACCATGTATGTATCATAATAAGAAGTATAGAAATCATCCATATTTATTTGATTCGTCCTCATAATTCCCCCTTGCTTGCCTGGCAAAATATATCCAAATTCCGCTCACCGCTTCCGCAAAAGACGGATGATTTTGACCTCATAAAACACCGTAACCGCGACAATCAGCGCTACAGCGACCAGACTGTACCCCCCGTTCAACTGAACACCCATCACATCACAGATACTGGTAAACAAAAGGCTGATAACAAAAATAAGCTTCACGGCTCTCACCATATGAATGGTATATATTCTGACCTGCCCGGTACAGGTCTCTTTCGTCAGCCCATTGACCTTTTCCGGGTAGAAGCACAGCAGCGTCAGTCCCACATAAACCAGAACCAGC
This sequence comes from uncultured Roseburia sp., assembly GCA_944375975.1. GTDB lineage: Bacteria > Bacillota > Clostridia > Lachnospirales > Lachnospiraceae > Roseburia. Next base: position 3,838 of record CALWBG010000180.1, on the reverse strand, counting down.
ATAACTCCGTTCATCAGAATGGAAATCAGCTCTGCCCCGTATATAATTCCATAATAAATCTGCAGCCCGAGGTATACAAACGCAGCTACGATTCCCACCGCTTCCAGCAGCAGGTCTGTTGTCGTCATTTCATCTTTTCTCATTCTCTATACTCCATTGGCCATTTCTATGATTCATTTAACTTCTGCCCGACAGCCGCACTCCACGCCTCCAAAAGCCGCTCCCATTTCCAGGCCGCGTTTGCCGGACTTGTGGACGGAAGACGAATCAGCGGAGGCTGCCCTTCCCCGGCGCAGTATTTTTGATACAGCCGATATGCCTTATCTCCGTTGGCAAAAACAGCTACAATATCAGCCGCCTGAAAAATCACATCCATATTGTTTGCCGCCACGTTTTTGATTGAGCTGTCAGATGAGCCCGCAATATCACAGGAAGCAATGACATCCCAGAGCGCGATGCGGTGTCTTTGCAGCAGACTCTTTTTTTCTTCCACCGTCACAGGCAGCGTCTCATTGCAGATTGCAGCGATTACCCGCCAGAAACGATTCTGGGGATGTCCGTAGTAAAACTGATTTTCCCTTGACTTGACAGAGGGAAACGAACCGAGTATCAATATTTTTGAATTTTTATCGTAAACAGGTCCAAAGGTATGAACCTCATGTGTAACTTCCATCTTGTTCCTCCATGGGCGCGCGTCTTTGATTCCGCTGCCTGCCGGATAATTCCTTTTTCATTATACGTGCTCCCAATTTGTTCGTCAATATGTCCTTCCCTTGAGCTTCCGCAAAGTACATTTTCAACGCGCCAAAATCGTATTCTTTTCTTGAAAATGAACTGGCGTGTGCTATAATAAAACAGATTGGTGTCAGGCGGCAGACAGAGGTTTTCCCGCTTACACCAGAGAGGAGAACTGCAATGGACAATATTATGATTCCAAAAGATTATCATTCCGAATTGAATTTACATGACACGCAGATTGCCATTAAGACGGTCAAGGATTTTTTCCAGAATCTGCTTGCCCTGCGCCTGAATTTATCACGCGTATCCGCACCTTTATTTGTGGATCCGACCTCAGGCCTTAACGACAATCTCAACGGTGTGGAGCGCCCGGTTACATTTGATATCAAAGAGCAGAACGGCAGGGAGGCGGAGGTTGTACAGTCCCTTGCAAAATGGAAGCGCTACGCCTTGAAAAAATACGGCTTTTCCTGCGGGGAGGGGCTTTACACCGATATGAACGCCATCCGCCGCGACGAGACGACTGACAACATCCACTCCATTTTTGTAGACCAGTGGGATTGGGAAAAAATTATCCGCAAAGAGGAACGGACGCTCGATACCTTAAAGGAGACTGTGACAACGGTCTATAACTGTCTGCGCAAGACGGAAAAATACATGTCGATCCAATATGATTACATAGAAGAAATCCTGCCGCATGACATATTCTTTATCACCTCCCAGGAGCTTTTGGAAATGTTCCCGGACAATACGCCAAAGGAACGGGAATATTACATCGCCAAGGCAAAGGGAGCCGTATGTATCATGCAAATCGGAGACGTGCTGGAAAACGGAGAACCGCACGACGGGCGCGCTCCGGACTACGATGACTGGTCTTTAAACGCCGACATCGTCGTTTATTATCCGGTGCTCGACATTGCGCTTGAGATTTCCTCCATGGGAATCCGCGTCGACAAGGACGCCCTGCTTTCCCAGCTTAAAAAATCCGGCTGCGAGGAGCGTGCCTCCCTTCCTTTCCAGAAATCCATCATAGATGAAGAACTTCCGTATACCATCGGCGGCGGTATCGGACAGTCCAGAATCTGCATGTTTTTCCTGCGCAAGGCGCACATCGGTGAGGTACAGTCCTCCCTGTGGCCTGAGGAAACCGCAAATGCCTGCGCCGAACACGGCATTTCACTTCTGTAAATACATTCGCCCGGAATGGATGAACTCCTTCCGGGCGATTTTTTCATTTCGTTATAAAAAATAAATCCTATCATCCGGCGCTGCAAAACCGCCGGAAAAATGCGCACTCCTCGCGGTTGCACTCCTTTGCTTCCTCCAAATGCATGTTGACATGAAAGACATGTCCCATATATTTCTGGCCTTCCTTGCCGTAAAGGCGGTACTCCGCAATCACGCCCCTTTGCTTTAACAGCTCCTTCATCGGCTCCGCCGCGTCCCGCAGAAAATCATACTGCGATGTCATAATAAAGGAAGGCGGAAAATCGGAAGTAATCCTCGGTACAAACGCAAGCAGCTCCTCCAACGCCTCCTTATTTTTTCCGAGATAATCATCAAACACAGGGGACGCGTCCATGCCGGCTTTTTCCTGAATCCGCAACAATTCTTTTCTTCCCTCCGCCGATATGTCATACATACCGCAGTTGAAGGCTGCCGCGCGGATATGGATTCCCTTCGGTACGGAAAACGGAAACTTCTCCGCAAACGCCGGATTGGAATAGATTGCGCAGTAATGCGCCGCAAGCTGCGCCCCCGCGGAATCACCGACGAAAAATATCTGGTCGGGATCCAGCGGATAACGCCCCGCATTTTCTGCAATCCACTGAAGAACCAGATTTATGTCCGTAAGCTGCGCCGGAAATTTGGCTCTGGGCGCAAGCCGGTAATTAAAGTTCACGACCGCGAAGCCCTGCTCCGCGAGAAACATGCCGTAATACCGGTAAACCTTTTTACTTCCGTATACATATCCGCCGCCGTGAACACTGACGATGACCGGAAGCTTTCCCGCGGTGCCTTTCGGAACGTAAAGGTCCAGCTTATGGCTGCTTCCGCCCGGCGCGTAGGCAATATCATCACACGCCGTCACAGAAGCCGAATCTGTTAATCCCCTGTCCCGTTTCCGGTCCGTATGGGAGGCCGCCAACCGGAATCCAATACTGAATTTAGACATTCTGTTTTCTCCCCGCAATTACTCCATAACATTCCGGCCTGCGGTCACGGAACAATCCCCACTCGAGACGCTTTTCCCGAAGCTCATCCAAATCATACTCCGCCGCCAAAAGCTCCTCGTTCTCCCGGGACGCCTCCGCAAGCAGCCCTCCCGTCTCGTCTGTCAGAAAGGAAGAACCGTAAAAACAGAGGCTTGACTTCTGCCCTCCGTTCTCAGTGCACGGCTCCACGCACTCGACCCCGATGCGGTTTGCCGCGACGACCGGCATCAGATTCGCCGCCGCATGTCCCTGCATACAGCGCCTCCAGTGAGGCATACTGTCACATTCCAAAATCGGCTCCGAGCCGATAGCGGTCGGATAAAATAACAGCTCCGCCCCCAAAAGCGCCATGCTCCGCGCCGTTTCGGGGAACCACTGATCCCAGCAGATGCCGACGCCGATGGTTCCGAAACAGGTGGAAAACACCCGAAATCCCGTGTCCCCCGGCGTAAAATAAAACTTTTCCTGATAATAGTGGTCGTCGGGAATATGCGTCTTGCGGTACACCCCAAGTATGCTTCCGTCGGCATCCACGCAGGCAATGGAATTATATAAATTGTTCACGTCCTTTTCGTAAAAGCTCACCGGCAGGACAATGCCAAGCTCCGCTGCAAGGCGCTGCCCCAGTTGTACCGCAGGACTCTCCGAAAGTGTCTTTGCATAAGCATAATACTCATATCTGCGCTCCTGACAAAAATACACCCGCTCAAACAGCTCCGGCAGAAGAACGATATTCGCCCCCTCTGCCGCGGCTTTGCGCACCAGCCGTTCCGCCGTACTTAAATTTTCCGCCGCGTCCGTACTGCACCGCATCTGGACTGCCGCCACCTTCACTTTTCGCATTGCGCTCCTCCTTTTCCCTTTTCTGTGTCCGTCTGCCGCCT
>CALWBG010000179.1 GCA_944375975.1 uncultured Roseburia sp. | reverse complement strand
GATCTCTATACCTCCAGGCGCGAAAATCTCATTAATAATCTGATTTCCGCGGCGATTCAGTACAATTTTGACGGCATCAACGTAGATTTCGAGGCGCTCAGCTCAGAGGCGGGTGACGCTTATATCCAGTTTATCCGCGAGCTTTCATTAAAATGTGCCAACAATGGAATTGTCCTCTCGGTAGATAATTACGTCCCCAGCAGCTATACCGCATTCTATAACCGCTCGGAGCAGGCAGTTTTTGCGGATTATGTTGTTGTGATGGCTTATGACGAGCATTACGCAGGCTCGGAGGAGGCCGGCTCGGTTGCTTCCATCGGCTTTGTCAGGGAGGGTGTTGCCAACACCTTAAAGGAAGTGCCTGCCGACCAGCTTATCCTTGGAATGCCGTTCTATGCCCGCGTATGGACGGAAACGCCCGTGGATAACACGAGCAATGACGGCAGCACCACAAATGAGACGGACGGCGAGGCTGTCACAGATACCGAAACCATTGCCGACAGCTATCCGCTTTACACACTGGATTCCTACGCGACCAGCATGACAGAGATTCAAAATCTCATCAGCGCCAACGGCGCCGAGCCGGTCTGGTCAGATACCGACGGGCAGTATTACGTACAATATGAAAACGACGGCGTTACCTACAAAATTTGGGTAGAGGATGCTGTCTCGCTGGAGGAAAAGCTGAAAGTCATGCAGGCAAACAACCTTGCGGGCGGCGCGTTCTGGAAGCTCGGACTGGAGGATGCCTCCGTGTGGGATACCATCATAAAGTATATAAACTGACACAGCAAAAACTCTTCATAATTCCCGGAAACCGCACATAAATTTTTATGAGCGATATTCCGGGAGTTTTTTATGAAAAAAAAGATTGAACTTGTCATGGCGGTATGCCTGATTGCGGCTGCCTTTATCCTCGCAAGACAGGGAGCGATCTTTGTTCAAAGTGAAAATGCTTTCGCCAAAAAAACCTGCATTGTTGTGGATGCGGGCCACGGCGGCAGAGACGCCGGAAAGGTGGGCGTCAACGACGCGCTGGAAAAGGACATTAATCTTTCCCTTGCATTAAAGCTGAAAGCAGCTCTGGAGGAAGAAGAAATCGAGGTTGTCCTTACCAGGGATTCCGATATGGGGCTTTACTCCGAGGACAGTACAAATAAAAAAGCGGAAGATATGCAAAACCGCTGTAAAATCATTGCGGATGCCAATCCTGTTTTTACGGTCAGCCTTCATCAAAACAGCTACACGTCACCCGAGGTTCGCGGCGCGCAGGTCTTTTACTACGGTCATTCAAAAGAAGGAAAGGAGCTTGCCGACATCATCCAAAGCAGCCTGATTGCCAATGTTTCCCCGGAAAATACAAGAACCGCAAAGGCGAACGAAAGCTATTATCTTCTCAAAAAAACACCCACACCTACCGTCATCGTAGAATGTGGGTTTTTAAGCAACCCCGAGGAAGCGGACCTCCTGCTCACAGAAGATTACCAGGATAAGCTCATAGAAGCGATCCGCCTTGGGATTATGGAATATTTGGAAAAAAAGGAACTTCTATAACGTCTCCTTTATCATTTTCAAGAAGCTCTCCGCAATCCGGTACAGCCTGACTGTCTGTATCCGGTAGGCTTCCCCGCTATTATCTTCCCCCTGCGTCTCCGCTTCCTCCCCGGTAAACGGCTCGGAGAAATAATTAAGCGTAAGATCCTCTATGTAGGCACAATGAAGATCCCTGACCTCGTCGTCCGCGGCAGACAAAGTTTCCGTCAGGCGGGCCGCCTCCTGCCGCAGCAAATCAACTGTTTCTCTGCTGTCCGAAGCCACAAAGCCGTGGATGCCGTTCTCTTTCGCCTGAAAGGTTGCGGCAATTTTCCCTCGGAGCTGGCTTTCCATCATAATATCAACGATTCCTTTTTTATCAACGCCACGGACAATCTTCACCGAAACATTCATCATTTCATCATTGACCATCACGGGAACCGAATAATGCTCCTCCTTCGCAAGTATGCTGCTGACCGAAAGCTGTGCCGCCAAAAGCTTCATCTCCCGCACGTCAAGGCTTGTCACGCGCTCGCTGTTAATCATCGTTTTCATCACGTTTTCCGCCAGCTCGCCAAGCTTCTCCTGCGCTTCTGCCATCGCCGCCGGCTTCGAGGCGGCCTCTCCGAACTCTTTTAAGAGCTCCTGACGGATTTCCTCCAAATCCTCGATGGTCACCTCATCAGCATCTATTCCCACACCGAAAATTTTGCGGTACATCTGATTGCGGTCCGCCATCATCGCCTGCATTGCCAAAACATTTGTCACCGTATTTGGAATGTCATATCTTTGCAATATCTGATAAATATCCCGCGACGCCTCCGCGGCCTGCGTCAAATCCGCAAGCTGCTGCTTCGCATACGCCTGATCTACGCTGCTCTCGTCGGTTTGCGCCTGTGTAAGCGCCGCCTTTAACTGTTCCGGCGTCATATTTTCCCAGTTCATCTCACCGCTCAGAACAGCTTTCAGACGCTCCGGCGTAATTACGTTCAGAATATCCTTCAGGCAGTTATTCTGATACCCCGCTTCAATCTGCTCTGTGACGGATACATTTTCTTTGGCTGTGCGCTCCACGCCTCCAAAATCGTCGTCCACCGCGTAGTCCATACCGCCGCTGCGTTTCCCCGAACGCACCGCCGTCAGAAGATTCTTCATCGTGAGGTCGGCTCCCTGATGAATCAGAGCTCCTATCGCGGCTCCGTCCGTATTTTCCACCTGCCGTATCAGCCGGTAAATTCCAATATAAGCGCTTCGCTCATCCTCGCTGATTTCCCCGTTCTGCTCCAGTTTCCAGAGATATTCGCCAAATCTGCTCCTGTCCGTCGAATCGCCCAGTTCACTTTGAATTTCCTCCGCAATCCGGTTGATCCCGGCAAAATCCATCTCCAGCGGATTTACGCCGCGCTTAATCATCTGTGTGACAACCGCCGGCGTCATATTCCGGAACATACGCTGTACTTCCTCATCCGCCGCTTTCATCTGCCCTACGGACTCCGGCGTAATCGAAAGCTCGTTATAAGCTAAAATCCTTACGGCGCGTCGATTTTGCTCCGATGTCTCCAAAGAAAGGTCCTCTAAAATATCATCCACATTGGCAAACGCTTTTTGGATAGAATCGCCCAAATCCGCTCTTGGCGCTGTCATCAATGTCTCATAACGCTCATTTGCCCTGTCAAGCGCCGCCTTTAAAGCGCTTCCGCTCTCGTGCACGCCGCTGATGGTTAATACATCCGTATCTTTCATGCCGAGCACATAAGCCGGCACAAAACGGATTTCGGTGACCTTTTCCGTCACCTCCCGGAACAGAGCCGCATTTTCTTCCCCGGCATCCACGCCCTGAGATTGCAGCAGATTGCGGTAATAGCTGTTCTCCAGATCCTTAAGCTGCTCCACCAACTGTGCCAACGGCTCCGTGTCGATGGAAATTCCCTGCTTTAAGAGGGCGTAGTTCGCGGATGCCGTCATGACAAGACGCAGCTCCTCCAGCTGACGCCGTGCGGAAATCAATGCAAGTCCCTCATCCGTATACACGGTATTTTCCGCCACATCCGTATTCTGTACTGCCGTGCCCGCCTGTGCTTCCGATGTAACCGCGTTTTGCACCCCAGCGCCTGTCTGTACTTCTGATGTACCCGCGTTTTGCGCCCCAGCGCCTGCCTGTACTTCCGGGGCATCCGCAGCACCTTCCGCCACAGCCGCCTCCCGCAGATATTTTGCTGCCGCCAGATTTTCAAGCGTAAGCTCTCTGCCCTCACCGACCAGATACGCAAGCTCTTCATCCGTTGCTTCCGTTACGACCGCCACGGCGCGCTCCGCCTGCTCCGTAAGCGTATAACCGGGCAGCAATACGGCATCCCTGGCCGTTCCGCCCTCGCGAATCGCCTGCGCCGCAAGCTTTGCCACCTGCTCCGGCTGTGTGGAAAGCCCCTGACTTCTCAAATCACAGGCGTAGGAAAGCTTCTCTTTCGTCAGCGGAATGTCCTGCTCTAACATCCACCGGCTCGTTTCTATGGTTTCGTCATTGACGGGAAGCCCCGCTTCCAGAATTACCGTCTTAATCTGCGGCAGAAAAGAAGATACATTCAACTGCTCGGCCGTCTTTGTTCCGCCAATCCCGGAATGCTCCGCCACATAAAGATTCTGTGCGGTCGGGGCAAGACCGTTATCCAGCAGGTATTTTATCGTATCGTCATCCGGCGCTGACAGGCTTCCCGCCAGCGCGACCGTCTCTGCAACCTGTCTGATATTTTCCCCGGAAAGCGGAAGATCCTCCTCGCGGATAGCCTGCACGAGCTGTCTTGCGAGCTCCGGACTTCCGGTAATCTCGGCGAGCTGCTCCATGTCAAGATCATCTCCAAAGCAGGATATGTCCACCCCTGCCTTCGCCAGCTCGGCTTTGATTTTGTCCGTAACGGTGACTATGGTATTGGAGGTTGTGCTGTCAAGTGAAAACCCTTCCTCCTGCATCTTCGCATAGTCTTCTTCCGAGGTAGTCCCGGCAAGCACCGCCATTTGATTTTTTCGTCCTCTGGCGTCAAGCGCACTGCCCTCCTCCATTTCCTCGACAAGCGTTTTTTGCTCCTCCCGCGCCGGATTCAGGTAGGTCGGCTCCTTCACCTGAAACGACATGGAATGTGCGGATTTTACTTCCTCCGCCTTAACGGCCGCCCCAAAGAAGGACGCCCTCCCCGTATCTTCCATGCCGCATGCCTGCTGCATCAGCTCTGCGATGTTCTGTCCCTGCATCTGCTGCTGTTCCACTCTCATATGCCGCTTCTCCTTACAAAATCGATTGGTATCAAAAAAGAATGGCGCAATCTTTCATCATTCTGAAATTCATGCGCCATCTTTCATAGCTGATGTATATATCGGTTACATCAGCCGGATTATTAAGTTTTAATATTTAAATACCGCTACGCCATATCCGGGCAGAGGATATGCAAAGGAATATTTTCTTCCGTCACATTCCTTCGTCTGCGCCCTATAGCTTAACGGCCGTTCCTCACCGCTGCCGCCGAATTCCGGGTCATCACTGTTCAAAATCAGCTTGTAGGTCTTCCTCCTTGGCACGCCCACACGGTAGTCCTCCCGCTCCACAGGCGTAAAATTGCAAACAAACAAAAGATTATTCTTTCCGTCCTTGCTTTTGCGGATAAAGCTGAAAATGCTGCGGTCCGCATCGTTCGCGTTAATCCATTCGAAGCCGCCCCAACTGCTGTCGAGCTCGTAAAGCGCCGGGTTCTTCTGGTAGATATGCAGCAGCTTCTTCACCCAGTTTTGTATATGCTGGTGTTCCGGTTTTGCGAGCAGATACCAGTCTAACTCCCGTTCCTCGCTCCACTCCCGAAGCTGTGCAAATTCCTGCCCCATGAACAAAAGCTTCTTGCCCGGATGGCCCATCATAAACGCATAGCCGACCATCAGGTTTTTAAACTTATCCCCCTCCAGCCCGGGCATTTTGTTAATCATGGAACATTTTAAATGCACGACCTCATCATGCGAAAGTACAAGAATGTACTTTTCACTTTCATTATAGGTCATAGCAAAGGTCATCTTATTGTGATTATTTTTCCGGAAGTAAGGATCCAGCTTCATATAATCCAGGAAATCATGCATCCAG
>CALWBG010000178.1 GCA_944375975.1 uncultured Roseburia sp. | reverse complement strand
GATTTTGAAGTTCTACCAAGCTCCACGGTAACCTCAAGCGGCACATCCATAATTAAATCAATATTTTCCGGTCCGTAATTTACGGGAACATTTCCGGTAAAAGCCTGGAACTGCGCCGGCTGTACATTTACCTGCTGTCCATACATCTGTGACATCTCCTGACTCATCATTGGTTGTCCCATCATCTGCTGTGTTGCCATTGGCTGACTCATCTGCGTCTGACCAGCAGCCTGCTGATTCATCTGCGGCTGTGGCGACGGCTGCGATGCAGCCTGTTGTGGTGCAGCAGCCTTATTCTCGTCAACAGTCAGATTAATGTCCTCCTCCATATTTCCAGTAATACTCGCACACATTTCTTTTGCGAAAGAAATCGGATATAACTGCATAATAGTACTGTTGACAATATCACCAATTTCCATTTTAAAGGAAATCTTGACAAATTCCCCTGCCAGGAATTCATCTACCTGACTTTCGTCGATAGTCTGCTGTAAATCAATTAAATCTGCTACCGGCGGGCTGATATCAATCACCTTATTGAGCATATTGGAGAGAGAAGTGGCTGCAGAACCCATCATCTGGTTCATCGCCTCGCTAATAGCGCTCAAATGAAGTTCTCCAATCTCTCCGTCGGTATTGGTACCGTCTCCTCCCATCATAAGGTCAGTTATCACCTTTACGTCGTGTTCCTTAAGGACAAGAATATTACTTCCATCCAACCCTACCGTATATGCAATCCGGATAAAAACGCACGGTCTTTCATATGCCGCACATATATCATCCCAATTTGCAAGCGAAACCATCGGCGTGGAAATATCCACTTTTCGGTTTACGAGGGAAAACAACGTGGTCGCTGCAGTTCCCATACTGATATTGGCAATCTCGCCAATCGCGTCTTTTTCTGCATCCGTCAGGGTTTCATTCCCCAAATTCTCATCAACACCTGCAGGATTGTTCAGTAAAGCATTGATTTCTTCTTGCGACATCGTTCCATCCATCTTACTGCTCCTCCCTAATCACTGATGTAATCCTTACTGCATAGTTATTACCGGATTCTCCCGGCAGAGCAGTAAATTTCTTAATATTTCCGACAAAAACACTGAGCGGCTCATCTGTCTTGGTATCCAGTCTAATAACGTCTCCTCTCTGAAGACCGAGAAAATCATTCACTGAAATGGTACTATTTCCCAACACCGCCTTAATCGGCATCGGCGCTCTGGAAATCAATGCCTCAACTCTGTCTGTATACTGCTCTTCATCCTTCTCCTGCAAACTGGAATACCAGTATTTTGTATTCAGCTTATCCATAATGCTCTCAAGAGTCAGATAAGGCAGACAGACATTCAGAAGCCCTTCCACTTCACCAATCTTGACATTTAATGTCACAAGCGCAATCATCTCCGTGGGGGAAATAATCTGCGCGTACTGAGAGTTGGTTTCAATTCGCTCAAGCCGCGGTTCCACCTTGCATACACTCTCCCACGGCTCCTCTAAAAGATTAACCGACACATTAAAAATACGTTCCAGAATCAAAAGCTCAATTTCCGAAAAATCTCTTGCCTTTTCTAACGGCAGACCCTTTCCTCCAAGCATTCTGTCTACAATGGCATAACCGAGATTTTCCGCAATTTCTATGATAATATTTCCATTTAATGGAGCAAAATTCACAATACCAAGCAATACCGGATTCGAGAGGGCATTCGTAAACTCCGAATAGGTCACAGCCTCGGAATTCATCACCTCAATCTGAACATTCTTTCTCAAATAGACCGGAAGATTTGTCGCTAAAAGCCTCCCGTAATGCTCAAATATAATTTCAAGTGTGCGTAAGTGCTCCTTGGAAAACTTTGCAGGACGGGCAAAATCATAGTTTTTAACCTGTTTTTCATCCTTATCTTTTATTTCATCTACGTCGAGTTCGCCGCTGCTTAACGCCTTAAGCAAGTTATCTATCTCATTTTGAGATAAGACTTCACCCATTCTTTCTCACCACCTAACACATTATTCAAGTCCTATTGCGTCTGCACACTTGAGAAGTTCACACCAACGATGAAGTCCGAGCCTCCAAACATATCCTGCAGCGACTTTAATATATCGTCTTTCACATCCTGATAACCGTTCGCGCTGAATTCCTCCAGCGTATAGCTGTTCACAATGGTATTAATCTGGCTCTGGATAATAGTTTCCTTAGCGGAAAGACCCTCGGAGCCGCCGTATGTCTCATAGCCGTCGCTTTTGGTGTTCAAAGACAGGCTGACAGAAAACACCGCATAATGTGTCTGGCCATCATCGCCTTTTTTCAGATTTACCGTAAAGCTGTCCGCGATTGCATAAGTCTCAATATCCTCAATCGGAACCTGCGGCGTCGCACCGCCTTCTCCGTTCTGCAACTCCAGATTAATCGCCGCACATACCTTGTCAATCAATTCGTTTGACTTCGTTGTCTGTGGGATAATCGTAAAAACAAGAATCGCGCTCAAAATAAGATTTGCCAGAACCAATGCCAGAATTATTACTGAAATCAGATTTTTTTTCATAAGTCTACCTTCCTGTTCACTCCGAATATGAACTATAAGAATTATATATTTTTATAACGACGCGCCTGTTTCTCGCCCGTCCTTCCTCGGTTGTATTATCCGCAGCCGGCACATATTCACCTCTTCCCGAGGCTTTAATGTGAGCCGGGTTTAAGGAAGTAATCTCCCTCAGATAATCCGCAACCGCCCTTGCCCGGTAAAAAGAAAGCACATCGTTGTCCTCGTACTTCTGCGAATGTATCGGCACATTATCGGTGTGCCCTTCCACTTCTATAATATTATCAGTGTATGGTTCCAACAGCTTGCCTATTTTGTCAATCAGGGGATATGCCTCCTGACGGATTTCCGCCTGTGCGGAATCAAACAGCAATGCTCCGCTCATATTCAGCATGACATACTGTCCGTTAAAGTCAAGCTCCACCTCATCCTGAATACCGTAACGCGCAACCGCGTCCTCAATATTCTCCTTCATCTCTTCCGATTCCGCCAGCGCCTGTTCCCGATAAGCTTCCACGACATCCTGCTGCTGTTCGGATTCCTCCTGGGACTGAGAATTTGCCTGTTCTTTATAATATGTATCAAGCATCTCCAACTGGCTCACTCCGGATGAAACCAGCTCACCCTCGCCAATTGAAGCACCTCCGCTCGGAAGAATACTGAATGTACTCTGGAATGACGCGACAATTTTTTCAAACTTCTCGGCATCCACCGTAGACATGGAAAACAGCAAAACGAAGAAACACAGCAGCAGATTCATCAAATCCGCAAAAGTATTCATCCAAGCTGGTGAACCCTTGGGTTCGTCCGGCTGTCTCTTTCTTGCCACTATTCTTCACCTCCGCCTTCACTCTCCAGCGCTTCACTCTCACGCACGGAGGGTGCAAGGAATGACTTGAGTTTTTCCTCTATGACACGCGGATTCTCTCCTGCCTGAATCGACAGAATCCCCTCCACCGTAATTTCCTTCATCATCATCTCAGTATCATTATTTACCTTCAACTTGGCTGCTATAGGGTTGCACAGCCAGTTTGCAATCAGGGAACCGTACAGCGTTGTCACCAACGCTACTGCCATTGACGGTCCGATTGTAGATGGGTCATCCATATCATTCAACATCAGAATCAAACCGATCAGGGTTCCAATCATACCCCAGGCAGGACCAAGCTCTGCCCATTTTTCCCACACGGCAATTGATTTCTTATGCCTGTCCTCAATGCAGGACAAATCCGTTTCCATAATACCACGAACCAATTCCGGATCTGTACCATCCACCACAAGCATAATTCCCTTTTTGAGGAAATCATCTTCGATTCCGTTTGCGGCCTCCTCCAGTGCGAGCAAGCCTTCCTTTCTCGCTGTATTAGAGAGGTTGATAATATTTCTGATTACCTCACTCGGATCCTGTACTTCTTCCTTAAAGGCAAGTCTGAAACTCTTAATACCCGTAATAAATTCCTTCATCTTAAAAGATGCGATTGTTCCTGTAATCGAACCTCCGAATGTAATAATAATTGAAGGATAATCATACATATTTAACATTCCGCCAAATCCGGCGCTGGAATATACACCGTAAACAAATACGATAGCGCCGACTATCATTCCGATCAAAGAAGCTATATCCACTTTTTCCACCTACCATCCCTGATTTTTTCTATTTGTAAAATCCCTTCCGTGGGAATTATTTTTCCGTCCACGCGGCTTTCACAATGTCCCTTTTGTATGATTTTACTAAACTTTTGACTTCTTGTCTACTTTCTTTTACAATTAATTTTTTGCCTGTTGTAAGGGAAATGACCGTGTCCGGCGTCTCTTCCACCATCTCAATCAGCTCCGCATTGATGAGAACCGTCGTGCCGTTCAGTCTTGTAACTTCAATCATAACCGTTCCTCCCTCACCGAAAAATTTTCCCGTTAACCGGAATGTCTGCCGCACAGTTCCAAAACGGAACCATACGGCCGACCTCCGCTTCGGGCAGTAATACCTTTCGGTATTATACCATACACCCCAAAATGTGTGAATACATTTCGCGGCGGTGTTTTAAATTTTACCCGGTTTTTACATTACCAAAATCTGTTAACGCTTCAGGTTTACGAGTTCCTCCAGAAGTGTGTCCGACGTAGTGATAATACGTGAATTTGCCTGGAAACCACGCTGCGTAATAATCATCTGTGTAAACTCGGTGGACAAATCCACATTGGACATCTCCAGTTCGCCCGAGGTCATGGAACTGCCGTCCGCAGAAATTTCAACACCGATTCCGTCGAATTCGCCGGAGTTCAGGGTTGTCTTGTAGCAGTTATCGCCCGCCTTTTCCAAACCGGCAGCGTTCGAAAACTGCGCAACGGCAATCTGGCCTAACGTCTCTGTATTTCCGTTATCGTAAGTACCAGTAATAAGACCGTTATTGTCAATGGAAATTCCGATTAACGAACCAAGCTTCTTTCCTTTTCCGGTCGTGCCGTCTGAGGCATCTCCCGATGTCATTACCGCTGTGGACTTTCCGCCATTGTTGGAATCAATCAGCTTGGAAAAGTCGATGGTGATATCCTCAAACTGCGTCGGAGTGTTGCCGAGTTGGCTCATATTCAAGGTTACACTGTTTGCCAGATTGGCATTTCCTCTCCCACCGATACCGACAAACGTACCATCCGCCGTGCTGAACTGCATTTCATAGTCCACCACATCGCCGGTAATGGTAAGCACACCGTTCTGCAAATTGGGGGTCGCCGTACCATCCGCGATTTTGGAAACCATAGCATCGGAAATGCCGAATACCTGCTTTAATGTATAGGTAGTTCCACCTCCGCCCACTTCTGTAAATACGCCCTGGCCCGCATCCCATTGAATCTGCGTGCCGGTATTATCGCTGCCGACATGAAAAGTATTTCCAACAGGATCATAATAAAAGCCGTTCTGCACCTCATCGTAGGTCGCAAGCGTCGCATCCGCCGTGGCCGCTCCGAACACATCCTCAAGAGCTACGGCACCAGCCGCTTGCGGGTCGTAGAAGGTTGTGCCGTCACTGTTTAAGATTTTCTCCAGTTCCACGCTGTAGCTGCCGTCCGTCCCGGTGGACTTGATGGCAAAGCGTGCCGTATAGGAATATCCCAGATTATCA
>CALWBG010000177.1 GCA_944375975.1 uncultured Roseburia sp. | reverse complement strand
ATAAAGTACCTCCTCCACCTGGCGGTTCAGCCGGTGGATTTCATCGACGAACAATACGTCCCCCTCCTGAAGGTTACTTAAAATTGCCGCCATTTCCCCCGGCTTTCCGATTGCAGGTCCCGAAGTCACTTTCATGTGGGTTCCCATCTCGTTTGCGATAATTCCGGCCAGCGTAGTCTTTCCAAGACCCGGCGGGCCGTAAAACAACACGTGATCCAATGGCTCTCCCCTCTGTTTTGCCGCTTCGATATAGACCTTTAAATTTTCCTTTGCCTTCTGCTGGCCGATATAATCATCCAGCGTCTGGGGGCGAAGGCTTTTTTCTATTTTTAAATCTTCCTCCTGTACCTGGGTGGATATGACCCGCTTTTCCATGTCCTTAACCTTCCTCCATCTGTCGCCGGCTTTCCTCCCTTATTATAAAAAAGCCATATTTTTTAAAGCCTGTTTTAATATTTGTTCTACTTCCGTTTCTTCGGTGATTTCAATGCCGTCCAACGCCCGAAGTGCTTCGGATGAGGAATAGCCGAGCGCCACCAGCGCCTGCACAGCCTCGTTTTTTGCCCCTCTGGCACGGTCTGCCTCCTGCTCCTGCACATGGGCCAGTTTCTGCTCAAACGCATCCTCAAGGCTTAATTTATCCTTTAATTCGAGAATGACGCGCTGCGCCGTCTTTGCGCCGACTCCCGGCGCCTTTGCAATAGCCTTCGCATCATCCCCGAGCACCGCAAACCGAAGGTCGTCCGTCGTCATCACCGAAAGCACCGCAAGCGCCCCCTTCGGCCCGATGCCGCTGATGCCAAGCAGCAGCTTAAACACCCGAAGCTCGTCCTTTGTAAGGAATCCGAACAGCAGCATGGCCTCCTCTCTGACATGCAGATAGGTATATATCTTTAACTCCTCTCCCATTCCGGGAAGGCGCGCGAACGTCTGGCCTGTCGTATAAATATGATATCCGACGCCTCCCGTCTCAACGACGATGCTCTCCTCGTCCATCTCTGTCAAAATTCCCCTGATATATGAATACACCGTTTTTTCCTCCCGTCACCGGATTCGGTTTCCAATCCGTTTTATCATCTCCTGCGCCGCCGCCCCGATTAACAGCCCGGTCACGGCTCCCGCAAGCAGAAGTACCGGCAGATAATAAAAAATACTGCCCGTCTCAACCACAGCCGCCGCTACCGTAAGCTGTCCGACATTGTGGAAAATGCCGCCGGAGACGCTCACAGGCAGCACGCCGAACCGCTTTGTTTTCTTCAACAGGTACATCACAAGAAAACTGAGCAGCCCTCCCGCAAGACTATATAAAATGCTGAACATATTTCCGAACAGAAATCCCGCCAGCACAATCCGAAGTGCGGATATTGTAAAGGCCTCCCACGTTCCGACACAGTAAAGCATAAACACCACCACAAGGTTTGTCAGCCCCAGCTTTACCCCCGGAATACCGAAATAAAACGGTATCAATGATTCCACATAGCTTAAGACCAGCGCCAGCGCCAAAAAAACACCAAGATATGCCACTTTATTTCGCAATGGAATCCAACTCGCTTTCTTCCGCCCCGATTACCTGAACCACAACCTCGTTCGGCAGACAGACAATCGTTTCGTTTGTCTTTGAAATCGCCCTCTGATGCACGCAGAGCTTATCCGGACAGTCCGCTTCCGTCATATCCGCCTCTCCGTCCTCTATGACAAGCACATTCGTCACCACACCGTCCTGCTCGATGGGAACGGATGCATCCTCCCCAAGGGGGTAGGTTCCGTACTCCTCTCCGCCCACGGTAACCAACACCATTGCCCCGTCCCCGCGCTGCCTCAGATAAAAAACCGCCGCTGCCAAAAGCAGCACGGCAAACACCGCAATCAAAAAATTTCTGTCCTTTTTCACGCCAGTTCCCCGATATAGTAAAAGCCCCTGCATTCCTTGAGACGCACATTCACGATTTTGCCAATCAAGTCCTTACCGCCCGGCAGATGAACGACAGAATTGTTGCCAAGCCGTCCGGTTACCAGTGTTTCATCCTGTCTGTTCCGCTCCTCTACCAGCACGGGAAGCGTCCGGCCGGTCAGCCCTTCCGCTTTTTTGGCGGCAATTTCCTGAACCTCCTTTAAAAGGCGGTCAAAGCGCTCCTTCACGACATCCTCCGGAACCTGATCTTCCATCGCCGCCGCGGGCGTTCCGGTCCGCTTGGAGTAAATAAACGTAAAGGCGCTGTCATACTCTACCTTTTTCACCACGTCCAGCGTTTCCTCAAAATCCTCCTCGGTCTCCCCCGGAAAGCCGACAATAATATCCGTCGTCAGGGCGATATCCGGAACTGCGGCGCGGATTTTCTCCACGAGCTTAAGATAATGCTCTTTATCGTATCTGCGGTTCATATTTTTCAGGATGCGGCTGCTGCCTGACTGCAACGGAAGATGAAGATGCGGACAGATTTTTTTCGACTCCTTCATCACCGCAATCAATTCATCGGACAAATCCTTCGGATGGGAAGTCATAAAACGGATGCGTTCCAGTCCGTCTATCTTCTCAACCTCACGCAGAAGCTCGGCAAAGCTCATCGGCTGCGGGAGATTTTTGCCGTAAGAATTGACATTCTGCCCAAGCAGCATCACCTCGATGACACCGTCCGCAACCAGACGCTCAATCTCACGTATGATTTCCTTCGGCTCCCGGCTCCGCTCTCGTCCGCGCACATACGGGACAATACAGTAGCTGCAGAAATTGTTGCAGCCGAACATGATGTTCACACCGGATTTAAAGGAATATTTGCGCTCCACCGGAAGGTCCTCGACAATTTTATCGGTATCCTCCCAGATGTCGATGGTCATGGTGCTTCCTTTCTCCCCACCAAAGGTATTTTCCAGCGCAAGCGTCATCAGCTCCGCAAATTTGTAGATATTATGCGTGCCGAAAATGAGACTGACAAAACGGTAGCTCTGTTTGATTTTTTCCACCACCGAAGGCTCCTGCATCATACAGCCGCAAAGCCCAATCATCATAAACGGGTTTTTCTTTTGCAGGCTGTTTAAATATCCGAGCCTTCCGTAAACCTTGTTATTTGCGTTTTCCCGGACCGTACAGGTATTGTAGATGACAAAATCCGCCGCCTCGGAGTCCCCCGGCACATAACCGATATTTTCCAGAATCCCGATCAGCTTCTCGGAATCCCTGGCATTCATCTGGCACCCGAAGGTTTGCGTAAAAAAAGTCAGGGGACGTCCGGCTTTTTCAGACAGCTCCCTCACATAACTGCGGGCTTTTGCCATAAAGTAATATTGCCTGTTTGGTTCAAAATCCGGTGCCGGTGCCGAAAGATCCACGGTATCAAGATCTATTTCCCTGACATCGGTCGCAAAGCGCAAATCTATAAAATTCATATGTATTTCCTCACAAAATTTATTTATATGATTCTGTCGAATCACTAGACTCATTTTACACAATGAACTTTACAATATCAAGTAGCAAAATAATCTGTACCCCTTTAATGGTTTCTTGCCCTTCTCTGCCCCATAAATAAAAAACACCAGACCCAAAGCAAGCCTGATGTTATTTTCTTACCGTTTATTTTATTAATCATCACAATAATCATCCTGTCTTTTTCAAATTCTGTAAAACAGGTAATTACTCATGTCCGTTACGGGTTAAATATACCCTGTTTGCATATGCGACCTCATTTATGACTGCCGTATAATTCCTCAGCTCTGAAACAGGCTTGATGTTTGGCATATATCTTTTCTTAAGGGCGTACCTGTCCGTTTCCGTAAATAATATACTTAGTACTTGTAAGAGCCGGCAGTCCCATCGGTCCTCTCGCGTGCAGCTTCTGCGTGCTGATCCCGATTTCCGCGCCAAAGCCGAATTCACAGCCGTCCGAAAAACGAGTGGACGCGTTGACATAGACGCAGGCCGCGTCCACCTCGTCCAGAAACTTCTGCGCATTTGCATAATCCTTTGTAATAATCGCCTCGGAATGTCCCGTATTATAGCGGTTGATATGGGCAATCGCCTCGTCAACGGAGGACACAGTCTTAACAGAAACAATGTAATCCAGATATTCCGTTCCCCAGTCCTCCTCCGTGGCGGGGCGAAGCAGTTCCCTCTTTAACTCCCCGTCGCGGGATACCGCCTGAAGGCTTCTTTCGTCTCCGCGCAGCTCCACATTTTTTTCCTGGAGTGCCCGTGCCAGCTCCGGCAGAAAGGCATCCGCGATTTTCTCATGGATAAGCAGCGACTCACAGGCATTGCAGACACTGATACGCTGTGTTTTCGCATTGATGATAATATTGACCGCCATATCAAAATCCGCCGTCTCATCCACATAAATATGGCAGTTTCCCGTTCCGGTCTCAATTACGGGAACGGTTGCCTGCGTGACCACCGCCTGAATGAGGCCCGCGCCTCCGCGCGGAATCAGAACGTCAACATAACCGTTCATTTTCATAAATGCCGCTGTCGTCTCTCTCGAAGTATCTTCAATCAGGGCTGCCGTCCCCTCGGGCAATCCGAGCCGGCGAAGCACATCCTGAATGACTGATACAATGGCGATATTGGAATGAATTGCATCGCTGCCGCCCTTTAAAATAACGGCGTTTCCCGTCTTAAAGCAAAGACCGAAGGCATCCACGGTCACATTGGGGCGCGCCTCATAAATCATGCCCACCACGCCGAGCGGCACACGCTTCTGCCCAATCATAAGTCCGTTCGGGCGTTTTTTCATGGAAATCACTTCCCCGATGGGATCGGGAAGCGACGCTACCTGCCGCAATCCGTCAGCCATCTGACGGATGCGCGTCTCGTTTAGCATCAGCCGGTCAAGCAGCCCTCCCGCATACCGTTATTTCTGCCATTTTCCAAATCCAGCCCGTTCGCACGAATAATCTCCTGTGCCGCTTCCTCGAGCGCGTCCGCTACGGCACACAATGCGCTGTTCTTTTCATTTGTACCGAGATTTGCGATTTTTAACGCCGCTTCTTTTGCCTGTTTACCGATTTCTAACAATTCCATTTCGCTACCTCACTGTAAATCATATTCATTTTCACATCCGTCTCCGACGCCGCCAGCCGCTCGATTATCTGGTGCTCATACGCAAGCCCCAAACGCAAAAGCGCCGGATAGCGCGCAAAATAACGGTCATAATATCCCTTCCCATAACCCAATCGGTTCCCGCTGTAATCAAACGCCACGCCCGGAACCAGCACTGCCGCGCGGCCGCATCTTGCAGCCTGATTTTCTTCGGGAGAAAAAAGAGGACAGCGGTCGACGGGCTCCATCACATGAAAATTTCCCTTCTCTACCTGCTTTAGTGAAGTCACCTCATAAAAGTCCATTGCGCAGCCGGGAGCACGCGTTGTGCGCGGCAGAACCACGCGTTTTCCCTCCGAAAGCGCCTGCATAAGGACTTTGCGGCAGTCTACCTCGTTTCCGAGCGGATAATAACCGAAAATGACCTCCGCCGTTTCATACCAGCTTTCCGATAAAAGCTTATTACAGATAATGCGGCTTTTTTCCGCGGTTTCCCGCTCCGTCATCTCCCCGCGCAGCCTTAGATGCCGCTTTCTGATTTCCTCTTTTCCCTCAGGAGAGCCGTTTCTTTTTTCCATATTTTTCTCCCAGATTCTCAATGGTGCCGTCGGGATTTTGAATGTCGATGTTGTTAAGCTGCGCGGTCAGGTTATTCCTTACATCCGCCACGAACTGCTTGC
>CALWBG010000176.1 GCA_944375975.1 uncultured Roseburia sp. | reverse complement strand
GGATAAATATTTGGCGCAGGTAATATCAGAGGATAATCAAGACGTATGGTCGCAAAGTTCAGAACTAATATCACAGACGATTTTGGCAAATATTGATTCCATTGATAGCACCACAAAAGACGCAATTGCGGAATTATGGAATCCCATATCGTCCCATCTGGAAAGTGCGATGGAATTAAGACAAAAGCTAATTGAGACAGGGCGAAAGGTGCCGGAGTGGTTGTCACAAGGAATTGAGGATGCAGCAGTTGTAGGAACAATTGCGGGCGACATAAAAGCGGTAGACGCTTTAATCGCAGGAGAAATATCAAAAAGTGAATCGTACAGAGAAACCATGGCTGCTATGGAGATGAACGGCGCAGAACTGCCAGAATGGTACGCCAATGCTGTAAAGGAAAATAATTTCCTTATTAATGATTCCATATATGAAGCATGGGATGTTGCGCGAAAAGTGATAGATGAAACCTTCGGTGCCGGTGTTGATGTGGAGACTCTTGTGAATATTAAATTAAAAGCAGTCTATGACAATACGAATCTTGCTCAAATTCCAAGTGTGCCAGAAGGTTACGCTGCATTTGCGGAATATCCGGTAAATCTTGGCGGTCATAAAGACGGTGGTATTTTTGATGTTCCCCATATTGCATGGTTCGCAGAAAACGGACCGGAAGCCGCAATACCGCTTGACGGCTCCAGAAATGCGATTGAACTCTGGGAAAAGACAGGGCAGCTTCTTGGGTTAAACCCATACACTGACGACAGCAACAGCATACCCTCATTGCTGCGGAAACTTGACAGCATTGAGGTGAAGGCGGACAATTCCACGAACGTGGAATTTAAACCGGAGCTTCATTTTCATGGAGGGACGCCGGATAAAACAGACCTGGAGGAAGCCTTTGACACATCCTATGACAAATTCGAAGCCATGCTGGAAAAATATTTCCGGGAGAAGCGAAGACTGTCTCTTAACTAGGAGGAATTATGACCTATACCACGATGCAAGGCCAGACATGGGACCAGATAGCGAAAGAAGTATACGGAAACGAGCTGTATGCGGATGTGCTGATGGAGGCAAATCCGAAACAGCTCGATATTTTTATTTTCAGTGCCGGGACAGTACTGACAGTACCGGAGGCACCGGAGGAAGAAAAGGAACTACCACTGTGGAGAAAATAAAAATATAATGCGCATAATGCGCAAAAAAGTATTGACAATGCGCATAACACGCATTATAATATAATTACAAATCGAGAAAGGAGTGGCTACGAAGGAGAAGTTGCATGAAATTTAGAGAAGTTGAGAAAATGATATTAGATGATGGTTGGTTTCAGGTAAAGCAGAAGGGTTCACATCACCAGTATAAGCATCCGAATAAGCCCGGAAAAGTAACGATACCAGAGCACAAAGGGGATTTGAACATGGATACGGTCAAGTCAATATTGAAGCAGGCGGGACTTTGAGTCCCGACTGCAAATTTCGTTATAGAAAGAGGTGACAGATTATGAAACTTATTTATCCGGCGGTATTTAAGCCGTTTTCTGATGGAAGCGGGGGGTTTGTTGTAGAGTTTCCTGATTTGCCCGGTTGTGTTACAGAGGGAAAAGACTTGGAAGAAGCAATTGAAATGGGCATAGACGCTGCGAGCGGTTGGGTTCTTGGAGAATTGGAGGATGGCGAAAAAATCCCGGAAGCATCCGACTATAAAGAAATTACCGTCAGCGAAAACCAAATGGTAAATATGCTGTTGCTGGATTTGGATGCGTATGCGGAAAAGTATGGTGAAAAAGCGGTAAGAAAGAACCTTACCATACCGGCATGGCTCAATACATTTGCGGAAAAAAATAATATCAACTTCTCTAAAATTTTACAAGATGCCTTACTCACAATGGCACAAACAAAATAATAAATAATAATTACCCGCCTACAGATGAATGTAGGCGGGTATTATTATACCCATTTTTAAGGAGAAAATAAAGTGAGCGAACCGAGAAAAACAAGAATACAGGCCATCTATGAGGGAGTCAACCTGTCGGAACAGATTGCGGGAGACCTGGAAAGCTTCACCTATACAGATGTAGCATCCGGGGAGAGCGACCGGATAGAAATCAGATTAAACGACGCTTCTCAAAAATGGATGGGAACATGGATGCCACAGAAAGGAGACCGCATCCATGCGGAGATTGATTTTTACAACTGGTTTTTGGACGATACGTATGACCGGCTTTTGTGCGGTGATTTTGAAGTGGACGACCTTTCTTTTTCCGGCAGGCCGTTTACCTGTTCCATCGGGGCAGTTTCCGTGCCGCAGGA
Source organism: uncultured Roseburia sp. (assembly GCA_944375975.1). Classification (GTDB taxonomy): domain Bacteria; phylum Bacillota; class Clostridia; order Lachnospirales; family Lachnospiraceae; genus Roseburia. The sequence goes on along the minus strand of CALWBG010000176.1, from coordinate 3,461 downwards.
CAGCGCGTTTCGCACGCAGACACGGACAAAGACATGGGAAAATGCGACAGTTCAGGCAATCGGAGAGGAAATTGCGCAGCGTGCAGGCATATCGCTTTATTACGATGCACAGCCCATCCAGATAGCCGGGGTGGAACAGAACGAGACAGACAGCAGCTTTTTATATGGACTCTGTCAGGATTACGGTCTTGCAATGAAGGTGTTTGCAAACAAAATCATTATATTTGACGAGGAAAAATACGAGAAAAATCAGGCGCTTGCAACTCTCTACGAGAAAGATATGGTTTCCTGGTCCTATAATACAACCGTTGCGGGGACTTATACCGGAGCGGTCTTTTCTTTCTCGGATCCGGACAATGACGAGGAGTATACCGTAAACATCGGGGGCGGCGACCGGATTTACGAAATCAATGTGACCGCGGATAATCTGGCCGACGCTGAGAAAAAAGCGGTGGCAATGCTGAACAACGAGAACAAAAAAAGTGTGACAATGAGCATCACCATGAAAGCAAATCCAGGTCTTTATGCCGGTGCCTGCGTGGAATTAAGCGGCTTTGCGGGGTTGGATGCAAAATATTACATAGAAGAGATTAAAACCGGTGTTTCCGGCGGCGGAGCCACGCAAATGAAGTTGTCGTTGCGAAAGGTGCTCGAAAGAATCAAACTGACACAGGAGGCAGGAGAGACAGAAGGAGAGCTTTATGAAGTGAAGTCGGGAGATACGCTCTGGATGATTGCGCAGGAAAAGCTAAAGAATGCGCAGCGGTATACGGAAATTTACAGCTTAAACAGTGCCGTGATTGAAGAAGCGGCAAAAGCGCACGGAAAGAGCAGCTCGGAAAACGGATGGTGGATTTATCCGGGAACGCAGCTTGTTTTGCCGGCGGAGTAAGGAGGCAAAAATGGGAGACACGAGAATCGGAAAAGTATCGAGCATTGACTATGCGACGGGAATGCTGCGCGTAACCTATCAGGATAAGGGAAAGAGCGTCACAAGGAGCATGCCTTGTCTGAATTACGGGCAGGAGTACAAAATGCCGCAAATTGGGCAGAGCGTGCTTGTGGAACATCTATCAAACGGGGCGAGCCGTGGGGTGGTGGTCGGGACCATATGGAATAAAGGAAATCTTCCGGCGGAAGGAGGAAAGGGGGTTTACCGGAAGGAGCTGTCAGGAACACCGGGGTGCGCATATCAGCGCTACGATGACGCAGGCGGGACGTTTGCGCTGGTAGCTCCTGCGGCGGAGCTTTCCACGGAGGAATTAAAGCTGATGATTCAGGGCGAAGCGAGGGCCGCGGCACGGGAAATGTTGCTGGAAATCGAAGAAAAAATAACGATGGCGGCGCAGGAAATCAATCTGGAGGACGCGGACTGGAACACTACGCTCGGCAAAATTATGGAACGTCTGGAAGCGCTGGACGGTGATTCATCGGACAAAAAATAGGAGGCGGGCATGGGAGAAATCGGACATTTCGGAAAGGATTTGATTTTCAGAACAAGCGATAAAAGAGTGCTGACCTTTGACAGCTTCACGCAGAAGGTTTCCGGTCGATGGGGAACTCACAATATTATCGGAAGCACGCCGCACAAGGAGTACAGCGGGCCGGGTTCCCGGAAGGTAAGCTTTAAAATGAGTTTTGACGCCCTGTGTGGGGTAAAACCGAGGGCTATGCTGGAATTACTGGAAAACCTTATTGAAAACGGTACGGTGGATTATCTTGTGATTGGCGGCAGGCGAATCGGAAACAACAGGTTCTACATATCGGACATGTCGGAAGCATGGGACGTAGTTTACGGTGGCGGAGAGCTGGAAAGAGCAACGGTCAGCGTCACGCTGGAGGAATATGTATGATTGACACAAATAATATCCGGTTGCGTCTGGATGGTGACTCGGAGGAAATCGAGGACATTCGGAAGAATTTATCTATGCTTTATGCAACGCGGGCGGGCAGCCTACCACTGAACCGGGATTTTGGCCTGGAGGGTGATTTTATCAGTCAGCCGCTGCCTGTTGCAAAAAGCGAATTTGAGTTTGAGGTCATAAGAAAAACAGAGATTTATGAACCCAGGGTACGGGTAGAAAAGGTTGTTTATGAGTATGACAGCACAAACGGCGCTATGAAGCCGGTTGTTTACCTGAAAGGAGGGGCATCATGAGCGATATAAAGAAAACGCTGGAGGACTACCCGGACATTAGCTTTATCAACAATCTGACATTGCAGGAGCTGTCAGAACAGATGATTGCAGATTTTGAAACTAAATATAAGGAAGAAACAGGAAAAGAGATTACTCTGGCGGCAGGGGACCGGAACCGGATTATTCTAAACGCGGCGGCGTTGCAACTATATCAGGGTTTTCAATACATAGAGCGCGCGGGGCGGCAATCATATCTAAAGTATGCGTATGGAGATTTCCTGGAAAATCTGGGGGCACAGAAGGGAATCACAAGGAACGAGGGAGAACGGGCACTCACAACAATGCGCCTTACCGTTTCAGAGGCACAGGAAAGTGCGATTTCTATCCCAAGAGGGACACGGTGCACAGCAGGAGACAACATTTACTTTGAAACGACCGAGGCGGCGGAAATCAAACCGGGGGAAGAATATGCAGATGTACCGGCGCAATGTATGGAGGCGGGAAGCTTTGCAAATGGTTACGGGGTTGGGAAAATCAATGTGCTTGTTGACACGATTCCATACATCAACAGTGTGGCGAACACGAAAGAGACGGCGGGAGGAGCCGATGAGGAATCAGACGAAAGCCTGGCCGACCGCATCTATCTGGCCCCGGCGGGCTATTCCACTGCGGGCCCGTCTGATGCGTATGAATTTCGGGCAAAATCGGCAAATTCCGAGATAGGAGATGTAAAGGTGACATCGCCAGAGCCGGGCGTGGTAGACATTCGCTTTATCATGAGCGACGGAAGCATTCCGGAGGAAATGGTCATTGCGGAGGTACAGGACGCCCTGTCAGCAAAAGAAACAAGGCCGCTGACAGACTGTGTCAGGGTATCGGAGCCTGATGCCTGTGCGTACAGTATCGACCTGACCTATTGGATTAATGAGAGTGACCGGGAAAAGGCGCAGGCCATCCAGGAAAATGTAAAACAGGCAATACAAAGCTTTCAGATTTGGCAGTCAGAAAAAATCGGACGCGACATTAATCCGAATAAGCTGTTGTCGTTGATAATACAGGCAGGTGCGAGGAGGGCCGAAATACGCCAGCCACAATTTACGGAAATCGAAGAAACGGGAATCGCGGTTCTGGAGGAGGAACAAGCGATTTACGGAGGGTTGGAAGATGATTAACTATGAGGAAAGCAAGATTACGCAGCTTTTACCGGGACGCTTTGCGAATGACCCGGAGGTAAAAGCAATTGCTTTTGCTATTTCGAATGCGACACAGAAGTTACTTCAATATGCCATAAATACGGGCGTATATGCGCAGATAGACGTCCTGC
>CALWBG010000175.1 GCA_944375975.1 uncultured Roseburia sp. | reverse complement strand
GGATTGTGTACACAACCGGAATGTGAGAGGCCGGGAAAGGCGTGAGATTGTTTTGAAAAAAAGATGGAGCGCGCGGGATGTAGCCGTGACAGGAGTCATGATTGCCGCCCTGGAAGCGGTGAAGCACGCGCTGGCATTTCTTCCGAATGTGGAGCTGGTAACGCTGCTTATTATACTCTATGCACTTTATTTTAAAAACCGGGTGCTGCCCGTGGTGGCCGCTTTTATCCTGCTGGAGGGACTGTGGTACGGCTTTGGGCTCTGGTGGATCATGTATGCCTATATCTGGCCGCTTTTGGCATTGCTCTCCCGCCTGTTCCGCAAACAGGAATCGCGCTGGTTCTGGAGCGTATTTTCGGGTGCCTTCGGACTGGCCTTCGGAGCACTGTGCTCGCTGCCCTATTTTTTCCTGGGAGGGCCAAAGACGGCCTTCGCGTGGTGGGTGGCGGGAATCCCTTATGATATTATCCACTGTGTATCCAATTTCATTTTATGTCTGGTATTATTTGTCCCCCTGCGGTCCTGTATGCGGAGAGCGGCGCGCAGGGACTGAGCGGGAACACAAGAAAAATGATTGACTTTTTTACGTTTCTCATGTTATGATTTGAAGTAAGTTTCATATTATGAAACGCCAAATTGGATTGTGAAACACACAGGCTTCTTTGGCAGTGATTTTTTCAGGCGGAAATGGGAGAAGCAGTTATGGCAGAGGAAAAGGTGACAAAAAATCCCGTACAGTCGGCAGAGCGGATTTTTCAGGTGGTAGAGATGCTTGCGGAGCACGGCGAGATGGGGCTGATGGAGATCAGCGCGGCGCTGGGGCTTCACAAAAGCACGGTGCACCGGCTTTTAATGTCGCTGGTGTATATGGGTTATGCGAAGCAGGATGCGGAAACCCAGAAATATATGCTTTCCTATAAAATTGTGAGCATGGCGGGAAAAATATTGGACCGTATGGATATTTTGAAGGTAGCAAAGCCGTATATGGAGCGGCTTTCCGATTTGAGCGGCGAGACGGTGCATCTGGTCCAGCGTGAGGGAAATAATATACTTTATATTTATAAAATAGAAGCAAAGGTCGGAACCATCCGCATGGTCTCCCATGTGGGCATGGTGCATCCGATGTATTGCTCGGGGGTGGGAAAAGCGATTATGGCGACCCTTCCCGAAAAAGAGGTAAAGCAGATTTGGAATGAGAGCATTATCGAAAAAAAGACGGAACATACTATCACGGATTACGAGGAGATGAAAAAGGTACTGGCTGAGATCCGGAAATGCGGCTATGCGCTTGATGATGAGGAAAACGAACAGGGTGTCCGCTGTATTGCGGCAAGTCTGCGTGATTATCACAATGAAGTGCGGTACGCGTTCAGTATTTCGGGGCCGGTCAGCCGCATGACGAGGGAGCGTGTAGAGGAGCTCTCCGTGGATGTAAAAAAGGTACAGGAGGAGTTATCAACGGAACTCGGCGGTTTCCGGTAAAAAACTGTTTTTTAAATTTGTATAACTTTTTACAAAGAGGTCATACTATCCTTGAATGAAGAACAATTTCTGTGAAGAAAAGGAGAATATGACTATGAAAAAGTTCAAAGTAATTACAGCGGGCCTTGTACTTGCGATGTCATTTAGCGCGTTGACGGCGTGCGGAACAACCACGGATGACAAAAATAATACCGGCACCCAAAACGGGACCACGGTCAACGGCACGGAGAACACCAACGATACGACAAACAACGGAACCAACAATAACAATAGCAATAACAATAGCAATAACACCAACGGCACTGCGACGGACAATACCACGGACACCAACAAAGACAACACAACCGACAATACCACAAACGGAAACGGAACCGATACGAACGGGGACGGCGTTGTTGAGGATGTGGTAGACGGCGTCGGCGAAGCCGGAAAGGATATTATCGACGGCGTGGAGCAGGGTGTTGACGATATGACGAACAACAACGACAACAATACCACAAATGAAAACGCGCGATAAGTGGTAGCTGCGATTAAGAAAAGTCTGAGACATTTCACCGCGGGATGCGGGATGTCCCGGACTTTTTTGTTGCTGCCAACGAAACTTCTAAAATAAAAATGAAATATCGGCAATTTTCTTGTGATGGCGGTACTTTTGAATTATAATAATTATAATTTGAGTGGAGGCAAGAGTGAAAAATAAATTTTTCACTCGCAAGTTTGTGTCTGTGCGTTGCCTGACATCAAACTTGTGAGCATTTATGGTTTTGCGCAAAGCAGAGCAGAAATGAGGTAAAAATGAGTAATAATGACTATAGAGAAATAATCGACGAGGAAGAAAAGACGCCGGGAGCGGGTGAGACTGCCGGGGAACAGGAGAAAAAAGAGCTGTCCGCAGCGGAAAAGAAGGAAGATAATGAGCCGGAATATGAAGATATTTGTTATATCTGCCGCAGACCGGAGCATATCGCGGGGAAAATGATTAAAATTCCGAACAATATCTGTATCTGCCAGGACTGCATGCAGAAGACCTTTGACAGTATGAATGGCTCCGGCTTTTCCATGGATGATATGATGAATATGAACATGGGAAAGATGCCGAACATCAGCATGATTAATCTTTCCGATTTGCAGGGCTTTGTGCCGAACAATCAAAAGCTTAAGAAGAAAAAGCCAAAGGAAAAAGCGCAGCCGGAGATTGATATCCGAAAGATTCCCGCGCCACATAAAATCAAGGCATCGTTGGATGAGTACGTAGTAGGGCAGGAGCATGCGAAAAAGGTCATGTCCGTAGCCGTTTATAATCATTATAAGAGAATCGCGTCAGAGCCAAAGGATGACATCGAAATCGAGAAGTCCAATATGCTCATGATAGGGCCGACAGGAAGCGGCAAGACGTATCTGGTTAAGACGCTGGCGCGCCTATTGGATGTGCCGCTGGCAATTACGGACGCAACGTCCCTGACGGAGGCAGGTTATATCGGCGACGATATCGAAAGCGTGGTCAGCAAGCTGCTTGCGGCGGCCGACAACGATGTGGAGCGCGCCGAGCATGGCATTATTTTCATTGATGAGATTGATAAGATTGCCAAAAAGCGCAACACGAACCAGAGAGATGTCAGCGGAGAGTCCGTGCAGCAGGGAATGTTAAAGCTGCTGGAGGGTGCCGAGGTGGAGGTGCCTGTGGGGGCGAGCAGTAAAAATGCCATGGTGCCGATGACGATTGTAAACACCAAAAACATTCTTTTTATCTGCGGCGGAGCGTTCCCGGATCTGGAGGATATTATCAAGGAGCGGCTCAACAAGGCGGCGTCCATCGGTTTCCGCGCCGATTTGAAGGATAAATATGATGATGACGAGAATATCTTACAGAAGGTAACCGTGGAGGATGTGCGCAAGTTCGGTATGATACCGGAGTTTTTGGGGCGTCTCCCCATCATGTTTACGCTTGATGCGCTCACGGAGGATATGCTGGTGCGCATTTTAAAAGAGCCGAAAAACGCGATTTTAAAGCAGTATCAGAAGCTTCTGGAGATGGATGAGGTGAAACTGGAATTTGAAGACGATGCGCTGGCGGCAATCGCGAAACAGGCGAAGGAAAAGAAGGTCGGCGCCCGTGCGTTGCGCGCTATCATCGAGGATTTCATGCTGGATATCATGTATGAGATACCAAAGGATGACAGCATCGGCATGGTGACGATTACAAAGGATTACGTGGAGAAGAAAGGCGGGCCGATTATCACGCTGCGCGGCTGCGTCGGGATTGAGCAGAAAACGCCTCCGCAGATTGCGGCGGGGGTATAAAGCATAAACTTCGGTCTGTTGAAATAGCAGGGTTGTCATAAAATCAAAAGCTCCGGCATCTATTAGTAAGTGAATAGATAACCGGAGTTTTTTATGGCTGATTGCGAAGAACAGGTGTATTCCAACGACTATTTTGATTTTATCGTCCCCTATGGGGAAGTGATGCAGTTTCCTGTAGGAGACGCGTGTATCCAGCGGATTGACGAGAATTATGATGTGCTGTATTACCCGCGCGCAGGGCTGCCGCCGATTCGGCTGGGGGATTACACGTACCAGGAAATACCCAAATGCTATGGGCTTTTGGACCAGACCGCGCTGGAGGCCTCCGGCATCTTAAGGATGCAGAACCAGCCGATTCTGGATTTAAAGGGACGAGGGGTGCTGGTGGGATTTATCGACACAGGCATCGACTATACGAATCCTCTGTTTCAAAATTCGGACGGAAGCACCCGGATTGTGCGTATCTGGGATCAGACGATACGGGAGGGCGAGCCGCCGGAAGGAATTTTTTACGGCAGCGAATACAGGGATAAACAGATTAATGAAGCGCTCGCGTCGGAAAATCCGTATGAGATTGTCCCGTCAAGGGACGAAAACGGGCACGGCACTTTTTTGGCGGGGGTGGCGTGCGGCGGGGAGGACATACCGAACGATTTTATCGGTGCCGCTCCCCAGGCGGATATTGCGGTGGTGAAATTAAAGGAGGCAAAGCCTTATCTGCGGGAATTCTTTTTCCTGAAGGAAGCTGTACCGGTTTACCAGGAAAACGATATTATGATGGCGGTGTCCTATTTAAACCAGCTTGCCAACATCCGCAACCAGCCGCTCGTGATATGTCTTGCGCTGGGAAATAATATGGGAAATCACGGGCGGGACGGACATTTATCCGCCTATCTGAACGATATCTGCACCCGCAGGAGGCGTTCGATTGTCACGGCGACCGGAAATGAGGCAAATACCAGACATCATTTTCAGGGAAGAATCGTGGGTGAGATGGAGCATGAGGATGCGGAAATCAGCGTGGAAGATGAGATGGAGGGCTTTTTTGTGGAATTGTGGGCAGATGCTCCGGAACTGTACGCGGTTGCCATTATTTCTCCCTCCGGCGAGCAGATTCCCAAAATCCCGGTACGCACCGGAACGTCGGGGGAATATAATTTTGTGTTTGAAGGAACCACGGTTTCCGTGGATTATCGGCTTGAGACGCTTGAGACGGCGAGCCAGCTTATTTATTTCCGTTTTACCAGACCTGCAAAGGGACTTTGGACGATCCGGGTGTTTCCGCAGGTGACCGTGACCGGCAATTACCACATGTGGCTCCCGCTTGAGCAAGTGACGCCTGGGAGAGTGTTTTTCCTGCGTTCCAGTCCCGAGGTTACGCTGACCAATCCGGGGACGTCCAGACAGGTCATCACGGTGGGAGGCTACCGTGTGTCGGACCGCAGCATATATACGGATTCGGGAAGGGGCTATACGACCTCGGGAGAAATAAAGCCCGATTTTGTGGCGCCTGCCGTGGATGTATACGGACCGGGGCTGAGGAAGAATTATATTACCTTTACGGGGACCAGCGCGGCCGCGGCCATTACTGCCGGAGCGTGCGCCCAGGTGATGCAGTGGGCGCTGGTAGAGCGCAACAGCCCGGGCCTGTCGAATGCCGGCATCAAAAATATGCTCATCCGGGGAGCGCAGAGGCCGGACAGCCGCGCCTACCCCAACCGGGAATGGGGCTACGGGACGCTCGACGTCTATCAGGCCTTCGCCAATATGCGGCTGTGAATCTGCAAGAATACATCACAAATTTTTCATAGAAGTTTAAGATTCTTTTGTGGAAGGATATGATACAATTTCAACGAGCGTTTTTATGCACAGGCGCTGTATTTTGTGCAATGCGTAAAAGAAAACCGGATACAAAGTCCAGCGGTGTGATGTCAAGTGATAAATGAATTAAAAATCATATGTTTTTGTGTATATCTCACAGGAGC
>CALWBG010000174.1 GCA_944375975.1 uncultured Roseburia sp. | reverse complement strand
AAATGCGGCGGCAGTGATGGGTTTTCGGGAATTACGGCAAATCCGCTGGTCGGAAGGTTTTCGGATCTTCTGATTGGGACGGGAGGCACTACGATATTGACGGAGGTTCCCGAGATGTTCGGGGCGGAGACGCTTCTGATGAACCGTTGCGAGAACGAGGAGCTGTTTGAGCAGACGGTAAAGCTGATTAACGATTTTAAACAATATTTTAAGGATAATCATCAGACGATTTATGAAAATCCCTCACCGGGGAATAAAAAGGGCGGAATTTCCACGCTGGAGGATAAATCCCTTGGCTGTACGCAGAAATCGGGCAGCGCTGCCGTAAGAGGCGTACTTTCCTACGGAGAGCGCGTTCACACGCCGGGACTTAATCTTTTGAGCGCGCCGGGCAACGACCTTGTCGCAGCGACGGCGCTTTCCGCGAGCGGGGCGCAGATTGTCCTGTTTACGACTGGCAGGGGAACACCGTTCGCATCCCCGGTACCGACCGTGAAAATTTCCAGCAACAGCGCTATCGCCGCGAAAAAGAAGAACTGGATTGACTTTAACGCAGGCGTTCTGGTGGAGGATGCGGAGCTTGACGGGACGGCGCGGCAATTATTTGATTACGTGATAGAAGTTGCTTCCGGGAAAAAGGTATGCAGTGAGGAAGCGGGCTTCCACGATATGGCGATTTTCAAACAGGGTGTTACATTGTAAGCATGTGTCAAAGACTTCCCCGCTCTGCGGGGAGATTTGAAATAAATAAGAAAAGGAGAGATAAAAATGGCAATTTTAGACAGTTTTTCATTGAAGGGCAAGATTGCGCTTGTGACGGGAGCCTCCTATGGCATCGGTTTTGCAATCGCGTCCGCTTTTGCAGAGGCAGGAGCTACCATCGTATTCAACGACATTAAGCAGGAGCTGGTGGATAAGGGGCTTGCTGCTTATGAGGAAAAAGGAATCAAGGCTCACGGCTATGTATGCGATGTGACGAGCGAGGAGCAGGTAAATGCGCTGGTAAAGAAAATTGAAGAGGAAGTAGGCGTTATCGACATTCTGGTAAATAATGCGGGAATTATCAAACGTATTCCGATGTGCGATATGACGGCCGCGGAGTTCCGTCAGGTAATTGATGTTGATTTGAATGCGCCGTTTATTGTATCGAAGGCGGTGATTCCTTCTATGATTAAGAAGGGACACGGGAAAATTATCAACATCTGTTCTATGATGAGTGAGCTGGGACGCGAAACCGTATCCGCTTACGCTGCGGCTAAAGGCGGCTTGAAAATGCTTACAAAGAATATTGCGTCCGAGTACGGCGAGTTTAACATTCAGTGCAACGGTATCGGACCGGGCTATATAGCGACCCCGCAGACAGCTCCGCTGCGCGAGATTCAGCCGGACGGCTCCAGACATCCGTTCGACCAGTTTATTATCGCAAAAACGCCGGCGGCGAGATGGGGAAATGCCGAGGATTTACAGGGACCGGCGGTCTTCCTGGCATCCGATGCTTCGAACTTTGTCAACGGTCACGTCGTATATGTGGACGGCGGTATTTTGGCGTACATCGGCAAACAGCCACAGTAAATGCTGTTGTTTGCAGGATGAAATAAAAAATCGTACAAAAAAAATAAAAAAAATGAAAAAAAGTAGTGCAATTTTCTAAACTATGTGCTATAATACAAAATGTAAGCACTTACATTATTGCAATGTGAACAAGAAACACAGAATGGCAACTGGGGAAGCGGTCACATTGACAAACTGTAAAGGAATTTACAGAGAAAAAGGAGAAGAGAAGTATGAAGAAGGAATTCTTGAAACGTGCAATGGCTACCGGTTTAGTGGCAGCGATGGCATTCACGACAGCAGCCTGTGGATGCGATACCACAGGGAATGCAACCACAGATGATGCGTCGACGACCAACAATGCGGCATCAACCAATGATACAACATCGGAGGCAGTTGATTCAACAGAGACCGCGGCGGCTGATGACGGCTCCTATGAGAACTGCACCCTTACCATTTCATGGTGGGGCGGTGACAGCAGACATTCCGCAACACAGGAAGCACTGGATCTGTTTATGGAGAAATATCCGGGAATCACAGTAGAGTCCACCTATTCCGCATGGGACGGCTGGGAGGAGAAAATGGCTACCGCTTTTGCGGCAGGCTCCGCTCAGGATGTAAACCAGATTAACTGGAACTGGATTACGCAGTATGATGCGGACGGAACGGTTTTCCTTGACTTAAATGAATATTCAAATGTGATTGATTTAAGCCAGGTAGATTCCAAGTTCCTTGCAATGTGCGAAGCGGGCGACGGCTCTCAGGCAGGTATTCCGATTTCCATGACCGGAAGAATCCTCTACTGGGATAAGACGACCTTTGATGAGGTTGGCTGTGAAATCCCGACTTCTTTGGATGAGCTGATGGCATGCGGCGAGGCGTTTGCTGCATATGGCGATGATTATTATCCGCTGGCTCTCGGCGAGTACGACAGAATGATTTTCATGGTTTACTATCTTGAGTCCGTATACGGCAATGACTGGGTAACCGGTGACACCTTAAATTATACGGCAGAGCAGGTAACGGAAGGTCTTGAGTTCATCCAGAGCCTTGAGGATGCACACGTTATTCCGTCCATCGCAACGATTGCAGGTGACGGCGCAGCTTCCCTGGATCAGAACCAGAACTGGATTGACGGACATTATGCAGGTATCTTCGAGTGGGATTCCTCCGCAAGCAAATTCCAGGCAGCTCTGGAAGAGGGACGTGAATTCGTGGTTGGCGATTATCTGACCGGCATGGGCGACTACCAGGGAGGTTTCTCCAAAGTTTCCATGGCATGGGCAGTCAATGCAAACTGCGAGCATCCGAAGGAAGCAGCAATGCTTGTAAACTTCTTAATGAACGATGAAGACGCAGCTAAGATTCTGAAATCCGAGAGAGGTATTCCGGTATCTCAGTCGGCTCTGGCAGCAGCAGAGGCAGACGGCGGCCTTGACGGTATCGTAGTAGAGGCGAACAAGAAAGTTCTTGCATATGTAAGTAACAGCCTTGACCCGTATTTCGAGGACTCTACCTTAAAGAGCAGCGATGGCGTTTACTATGACGTTATGGCAGGCTTAAGCTACGGCGATTACACCGCAGAAGAAGCAGCAGAGATTCTGATTGACGGCGTTAATGCAGTTATTTCCCAGTAATAGGTGAAAAGGAGCTGCTGTTAGATACAACAGCAGCTCCATTTTTATGAAAAGGTGCACTATGGAATTTGGTTTATATTTGCGTGAATATCTTGAGGACGAGACGCTCACACAGAAACCTTCGGGCTGCATTTTGAACGGATGTATGCAGCTATACCGGGCGACCGGAGAGGAATTTTACAGAAAAAAGATTGATTCTGTTGTGGAAAAATATAAAAATATACATAATATGCCGCAGGACGCTCTGGCGGAATGGGCAAACGCCGCAAGGGCATTTTACGGGATATATGATGCGACGGGAGATGAGGAATGGCGCTCCCGAATCGAGGCTGTGATAAGCCGGGTGAAAGCTCTGCCGCGGGAAGCGGATGGAATCTTTGCCGGAATGGGACCGGCGGAGCAATACGCGATCCTGCCGTTTTATATGGAGTACGAGACGAGATTTCATAATAAGGCGGAATACAGTGATATTGTTCTCCAGCTCCGGCGGACGAAGCCGCAGGAGAACGGACGATATTTTTTGACAGGCTGGTATCTTATGACGCTCATAGATGTCATGGAGCGCATGAGCGTTGAAATATTCGAACATTACAAATCCCTCGAGGGGATTTTTAAGGAGACCATCAGGCATATCCAGCAGAACATCAGAGCGGAAAAAATGGATTTGATGGAACGTGCGATGGTGGGTTACGCGATTACAAAGGCATGCAACATGGGTGTTTTGAATTGTGAGAAGTATACCGGATTGGGACTTATGCTGATTGATGGTGTGATAGATAGCCCGTTGGAACCGCAGGATGCTGTGACAATGGGGATTATCATGATGGCATATGCACAATATGTGATAATAGGCCAAAACGAAGCGAGGCACACAAATAAATTTTAATTAGGAGGTACAAAAGGATGGCTAAGAGAAGCAACGCTGCAGTAGCAGCAATTCCAAAAAAGAAAAAGTCCTTTAAAGACATCTGTCGGGATAATATCGGCTTTTTCTTTGTTCTGCCGTGGCTGTTTGGATTTCTTGTGTTCAAGTTATATCCAATGGCATCTTCCCTGTTTTACAGCTTTACGGACTACAATCTGTTTAAGGGAATGAATGTGATCGGAACGCTCCAGAATTACATGGATGTGTTCACGACCCGCAAGATTGTAACGGCGCTTCAGGTAACATTTAAATATGCGTTTATTACCGTGCCGCTGAAGCTGGTATTCGCATTATTTATTGCGTATATCTTAAACTTCAAGATTAAGGGCGTGAATTTCTTCCGTACCGCATACTACATTCCGTCTATTCTCGGCGGTTCCGTAGCAATCGCGGTATTGTGGAAAGCGGTATTCCGCGATGACGGACTTTTGAACACCGTACTTGGCTTTTTCGGAATTACGGGACCGAGCTGGCTGAGTGATCCGAATTATGCGCTGTTTGTAATCTGTCTGCTGCGTGTATGGCAGTTCGGTTCGGCAATGGTTATCTTCCTTGCCGCGTTGAAGGGCGTGCCGCAGGATCTTTACGAGGCGGCGTCAATCGACGGAGCCGGAAAATGGCGTCAGTTCTTCTCGGTGACGGTGCCGATTATTACACCGGTTATTTTCTACAATCTGGTAACGCAGCTTTGCCAGGCGTTCCAGGAATTCAACGGACCTTACATCATCACGCAGGGCGGTCCGAGAAACTCTACGACGCTGATTTCCCTGTTGATTTACAACAGTGCGTTCAAACAGTATGATATGGGCATGGCGAGTGCGATGGCCTGGGTAATGTTCGTCATTCTGATGATATTTACCATTATCGCATTCTTAAGCCAGAAGTACTGGGTATTCTATTCAGATGAGGAGGGCTAAGGAAAATGGCAGCTGAAAGCAAAACAAAACATTATGTCAATATATTTATAAGATATTTTGTGCTGATTCTCGTCGGATTGATAATGGTATACCCGTTAATCTGGATGGTCGGTGCGACTTTTAAATCCAATTCAGAGATTTTCTCCAGCATCGGATTCATTCCGAAAAACCCGACGCTGGAAGGCTATCAGAAAGCCATGGAGAATTACGGTGGTACCATCAATGTATGGAAGGCTATGTTAAATACCTTCTCCTACGTAATTCCGAAGGTTGTTTTCACAATGATTTCAGCAACTGTTACGGCTTACGGTTTTGGACGTTTCCAGTTCAAAGGACGCGGAATCCTGTTTTCCATCCTGATGGCAACGCTGTTCCTGCCGCAGGTAGTATTGAACGTTCCGCAGTTCATCCTCTTTACCAAGATGGGCTGGGTGGACTCTCCGCTGTATCTGCCGATTATTGTGCCTACACTGTTCGCGACAGATACACTGTTCGTATTCCAGCTTATTCAGTTCCTGCGCAACGTGCCGAAGGAATTGGATGAGGCGGCAAAGATTGACGGCTGTAATTCTGTACAGACACTGGTGAAGGTAATTGTTCCGATGCTTTCTCCGGCAATTACGTCAATTGCGCTGTTCCAGTTCATGTGGTCGTCCAACGACTTTATGGGACCGTTGCTTTACGTAAATACTCCGGCGAAATACCCGCTGGCGATTTTCGTCAAGCTGTCGATGGATGCGGACGCCGGATTCTCATGGA
>CALWBG010000173.1 GCA_944375975.1 uncultured Roseburia sp. | reverse complement strand
AACGGGATTGCGGACGATATGCTCACGACGACGGTGATGGCATGTACCTGCCGGATTTTGGTTGCTCCGGCGATGAATCATCATATGTATCATAATTCCATTGTGCAGGAAAACATGCAGAAATTAAAGCGGCACGGCTATGAGATTATAGACCCGGTGTGCGGGATGCTTGCAAACGGGGATACGGGAGACGGCAAGCTGCCTTCCGAGGAAGCTTTGACAGAATATGTGATAAGAGAGCTCGCTTTTGATAAGGATATGAAGGGACTGAAGGTTCTTGTGACGGCGGGACCTACGCAGGAGGCACTGGATCCTGTCCGTTTTATTTCCAATCATTCAACGGGAAAAATGGGATACGCGATTGCGAAAATGGCTATGCTGCGCGGAGCGGACGTGACACTTGTGACGGGGCCGGTTTCTCTTACACCGCCTATGTTTGTGCAGACGGTTTCGGTTGTGACAGCCGCCGAAATGTATGAGGCGGTTATGGCGAGGGCAAAGCAGCAGGACATCATTATTAAGGCGGCTGCGGTTGCTGATTACCGTCCCGCTGAGGTTGCAGAGGAGAAAATAAAAAAAGATGGGGATTGTGCAAGCCTTGCGCTCGAGAAAACAACGGACATTTTGGCAGAGCTTGGCAAAAATAAGGGCAATACGATTCTCTGCGGATTTTCGATGGAAACGGAACATATGCTGGAGAATTCCAGAAAAAAGCTAAAGCAGAAAAATCTCGATATGATTGCTGCAAACAATTTAAGGCAGGAAGGAGCCGGATTCGGAGTGGATACCAACGTACTGACTTTGATTACGGCTGATAAGGAAAGGCAGCTCGCGTTAATGAGCAAGGAGGAGGCTGCGAACTGCCTGTTAGAGGAACTGTTAACGATAAGAAACAAATAAAATGCGGGAAAAGGCGACGGGTGAATTACTATGGAGACAATGAAAGTACAGAAAAATCAGGTCATTGCAAAGCAGAAGGAAAAGGTAAAAGCATGGTATTTGATTTTGGAGGGTTCCGTAGTGCAGCGGAATTCCTATGCGCGGTTGATATTGGAAAAGAACAGCGTAATCGGTATTTCGGAAAATGACAGATATCTGTGCGATTATGTCGCAAGGCAGGATTCCGTCCTTGCTGTTTTTCCGTATGATACGGCGGATGATTTGATAAAGGTGCTCAACGGGCAGGAAAATATGCGCGGAACGTTGCTTCGTGCGGCGTTAAAGCAGCGCCAGATGCTTCTGGAAATGTATGCGGGTTTTCAGAATCTGGTACGCCAGTTTCATTCCTTCGTTGAGGCGGAATATAATGACTATACGATGTTTTGCAGCCAGTTTCGTCTGGAAAGACAGAGCTTTAACCGTATGGATAATTTTAAACCGCTGGAGATGGTACATAAGGCGGAAAACTGGGAGGTAAATAACAGCACCAGCCTGATGAAAAAAGGGTTTCTGGATGAATATCTGCATCTGATGCAGAAGGACGACGGCCTTTGTATCGGAGCGATTATGGAGGCTTGTTACCAGACGAGGCGTGTTACCCAGGGAATTATCGAGATGGTGGAATATCTGAAATATAATCAGGATATTTTGCTGTCAGAATCAGAAAATGACATGTTTCATCTTTATTTTGAATTGGTAATTCAGGCAGAGATGAATAATTATGATGTCAAGCCCTTAAAGGAACGTATGGATAAGATGGCGGAGGTCATAAAAAAGCTGAATATCTATGACGAGAAGCTGGTAACTTATCGTATGGACGAGTATCGGAATCATGATTTCACGCAGTATCCAATCAACGAATTTGCGACCCCGGGAATGGACGAAGAAGGTCAGGGCGAGGAGGAATGGGATGAGAGTGCCGAGGAAGGAGAGGACTGTCTGGCGCATATCTTAACTTACGCAGGATATAAGGAGGAGCAGATTGAAGAGACGAGAGGCCTGATCCTAAAATACAGGGAGCTTCCGGATATGTTGTCTACCGATGCCGAGGCCTTTAATTTGCGAAAACGCCTGTCGCAGATATTTTATGATACCTATTACAAGGTATTTATGAAGGTTATGAAGGACGACGACGAGCCCACTCCGATTGTACAGATGTTTTTAAATTTCGGTTTTATGGATGTCCAGATGGCCGGTGAGGAGAATGCCAATATTCTGTACGATTTGACGGAGCATCTGGATATGTGCAATTCCGAGCATATCTTTACCATATTTGAATGGCTGAAAACAATTTACACGGGCCAGAATGAGCCGTCTAAAAATGAATTTGACCTGGATTATACGGGGTATCTTGCGGAGCAGAAAAAAATGGGCAAGATTACCGCAGAGCAGATGCGTCAATATGCGGATAACCGCGAGATGAAGGTACGGTTTGAAATCCAGAATATGTTTATGTCAGGAAACCGCATAACCTACGGAAGGATTTCAACGTTTTGTCCGATTCTCGGCGAAAATGATCTGATTAATACCGTGGATAAGATGCTTGTTACGGCACAGAGGCTCGATGATGCCATTAATAAGATACGCAAGGTTGATTTCTCTGTATTTTACCGCGAGGTTGTATTTTCAGACCCGGATAAGGGTATCAACCGTGAAATGATTATGAAAGAGGTACTTCCGAACATTATTCTGATGCCCAATGCTGGTACCAGAGCTATGATGTGGCAGGAAACGGCGGGAGTTAGGCGTGATACGCCGGCTCGTTATATGTTCCCGATTTTTACAGCGGTGGATTTGGACGATATGATGGTGGAAACAACCGGAAGGTATCGCTGGGAAATCTGCCGGAAAATCCAGGGCGTGCATTGGAATGATATCCGGGATAAGTCACTGACGGCAGAATATTGTGATTATATCCAGTTCTACAAGAAGAACAATGAACTTTCCACGGATGCCAAGGAGAAAATCAGAACTGCGCTGCTGCGCGGCAAGAATAATTACCGTGAAGTTTTTGTAAAAGATTACCAGAATTGGATCAAATATGAGTCCAAAGGAAGTTTTCGCCTGAATAAGGTATCTCGGGAAATTCTGCTTACGTACTGTCCGTTTGCAAAGGCAATCAGGGAGGAGTTAAAGGGAAATCCGATGTACCAGAGCGCGCTGCACCGCTATGATATTCTGACGGCGAAAAAGGTTCAGCGGATTAAGGGCGTTTACGATAAGTACGTGAAATCCGGCGGAAAGATTACGGATGAATTGCGGGAGAACCTGGAATATTATTCTTTATAAATGTTTTGCTGCCATAAAAAATGAAAATGTATATTTTCGTGAAAATCTCCTCATAATATTTCTGCAGTAAGCAAAAATCATATGAGTTGGCGTCCCCCGGGACGCCGGAATGGAGGAAAAAATGGCAAGAAATGCAGACATGCAGAACAACGGTTCCAACTGCAGAAACGGTTATGAGAACGGTTACGAAAACAAGACGTCCAATAAAACGTCCAACAAAACGTCTAACAAGGCGACCTCAGGCATGGGGCAGAATAAGTCCGGACAGAACAGCACCGGTTCTAATGTTTCCAGATAAGTGACTGTTTGAACCAGACGCCGAAAACTGCATAAGATGTAGAGAATAAACTTTTTGCAGGAAAACAGATTACAAAGTGTTACTTTGTAATCTGTTTTTATATGAGGTGAATAGTGTGAAATTTTATACCATCCATCCGAGGGAAATTTCCTCTGTCCTGTCGGAAAAACATGCTGTGGTGATAGATGTGCGGGAGCGGGAGTCGTATCGGGAATATCATTTTAACGGGGCGCTCTGCTGTCCGTACGATGAGATGGAAAGGTGGATTCGGCGTCTGCCGGGGAAGAAAACGCTGATTGTTTACTGTGAATATGGAAGTACGAGTCTGCTGGCAGCCAGGAAGCTGGCGGCTGAGGGTTATGAGGTTTATACCGTGGTGGGCGGCATACAGGCAATCCGCCGGTATTTCGGCGATGATTGAACCGCATTTAAGATTGACATGGAAAAATAGAACGGATAATATAGTACTAGATTATTACCAAAGGAGAATCCATGAAAACATATAAATTGGTGGTACCGTGCCATTTTGGCCTTGAGGCGGTATTAAAGCGGGAAATATATGACCTGGGTTATGAGATAGAACAGGTGGAGGACGGCAGAATTACGTTTATCGGGGATGAGGAGGCAATCTGCCGTGCCAATATTTTTCTGCGGACAGCGGAGCGCGTATTAATTCAGGTGGGACGCTTTCGTGCAACGGACTTTGAGGAGCTTTTCCAGGGAATCAAATCGCTTGCATGGGAGGAATATATTCCAGAGAACGGAAAATTTTGGGTGAAAAAGGCTTCGTCCGTCAAAAGCAAGCTTTTTAGCCCGTCAGACATTCAGTCCGTTGCCAAAAAAGCGATGGTCGAACGTATGAAGCATTATTACGGAACCGAGTGGTTTTCGGAGGACGGCGCTCCCTATCCGGTGCGGATTTTTCTGCTGAAGGACGAGGTCATGGTAACACTTGATACTTCGGGAGATTCACTGCATAAACGGGGGTACCGCACGATGACCAGCAGGGCGCCGCTGACAGAAACGCTGGCGGCCGCCCTTTTGCTTTTGACGCCGTGGAAAGCGGATCGCATTCTTGTGGACCCGTTTTGCGGCAGCGGAACCTTTCCGATTGAGGCGGCGATGATTGCGGCGAATATTGCTCCGGGGATGAACCGCGAATTTACGGCGGAGCAGTGGACAAACCTGATTGAGCGCAGCATTTGGTACGAGTGCGTGCGGGAAGCGCAGGAGCTGATAAATGACGATATTTGTGTGGATATTCAGGGCTATGATATTGACGGAGAGGTGGTAAAGGCCGCGAGGGAAAACGCGAAGCGGGCAGGAGTAGCGCATTTGATACATTTTCAGCAGCGTCCGGTAGCGGAACTGAAGCATTCGAAAAAGTACGGCTTTATCGTGACCAATCCGCCCTATGGGGAGCGGCTGGAGGACAAGGAAGATTTGCCGGAGTTGTACAGGCAGATTGGCGAGGCATATCGCGGACTGGATTCGTGGTCTATGTACCTGATTACCAGCTACGGGGACGCTGAGCGCTATATCGGCAGAAAGGCGGATAAGAACCGCAAGATTTATAATGGGATGATTAAAACCTATTTTTATCAGTTTATGGGGCCGAAGCCTCCGAAACGGGGAAAGACACGAGACGAGAGCTTACGGGAAACCGAGGTTGTGAAGGAGAGATAGATGGGTTATTCCAAAAGATTTATTGCCTTTGGAGGAATATTGGCAGCTGCGCTGTTGATAAAATATAATACGGTAACGGCGGGTTACGAGCAGATTAACCGTTTTCGCGGGGCCAATCTGGATTCGGAGACGTGGAATCCGCTGATTGCCTCCAGCGTCAATGATAATTTACTGTCGGTTATGATTGACAATAAGCAGTATACAAATGAAAATTATAAATTTTACATGGATGATAATCTCAATATCATGATGCCGGTCAATATTTTGAGGGAAGCTTTGGATTGCAGTGCGCATATTTATGATGAGAGCAGACTTCTCGTGGAAAAGCACTCCAGCCAGGTGGAGTTTTCCATCAATCAGTATACGGCGCTGGTAAACGGTGAGGAAGAAGAAATTGTTTCTCCGTTTACGAAGATGGAGGATGAATATTATGTCAGCTTAAACGACCTGTCGGAATATCTGGACTATTCCTATAGCTGGAATATGCAGGAGAATCAGGCGTCCGCGGCAGATACTTCGGAGAGCGCAACCATCATACCGACACAGTATGATTTACGGCAGCGCGGACGGGTGTCGGCGGTGCGCAACCAGGG
>CALWBG010000172.1 GCA_944375975.1 uncultured Roseburia sp. | reverse complement strand
ATGTTGGATATTTTGATTGAGCAGGATACGGATTTGAATGTTGAACTGACGCAGGGCGTCGGCGGCGGAACATCCAATATCCAGCCCGCAATGGAGAGCGGAGAGTTTGATCTGTATCCCGAGTACACGGGTACGGGCTGGAATATGGTACTCAAGCACGACGGTTTATATACTGAAAATTTATTCGGTGAATTGGAAGATGAATACAGCGAACGCTTCAATATGGATTGGGTTGGAATGTACGGCTTTAACAATACTTACGGTTTAGTTGTTCGCCGTGAAGTTGCGGAACAATATAATTTAAAAACCTATTCCGATCTGAGAGCTGTAGCAGGTAATCTCACCTTTGGTGCGGAATACGATTTCTTTGAGCGTGAGGACGGGTACGACGCTCTCTGTGAAACCTACGGATTGAATTTCGGAAAAACGATGGATTTAGACATTGGGCTTAAATATCAGGCAATCAATCAGGAGAAGATTGATGTGATGGTGATCTTTACAACGGACGGACAGTTATCCGCTTCCGATGTGGTCGTTTTGGAAGATGACAAACATTTTTATCCTTCGTATATTTGCGGGAATGTGATCCGTGCAGAAGTGCTTGAGAAATATCCGGAGCTGGAAGCTGTGTTTGAAAAGCTGAACGGATTGATAACTGACAGCGATATGGCGGCAATGAACTATGCTGTTGAAACGGAAAACAAAGAGCCGAGAGATGTAGCGGAGGATTTCCTGCGCAGTCACGATCTTTTACAGTGAGGAGGAACAAATGAAAACAGCAATCGAATTTAAGAATATCAAAAAAGCATACGGCGAAAAAGTGGTAATGGAGGGATTTAACCTCTCCATAGAAAAAGGCGAATTTATAACAATTATCGGGTCATCGGGTTGCGGGAAAACGACCGCTCTCAAAATGGTAAACGGTTTGATTCAGCCGACTGAGGGGGATATATTTGTTGACGGTGAAAATATCCGCAATAAAAATCAGACGCAGCTTCGCAGAAATATTGGCTATGCCATTCAGGGAAGCGTACTGTTTCCGCATATGACGGTAGAACAAAACATCTCTTATGTTCCGAACTTACTGAACAAGCGGGATAAAGAGAAGACAAAAAGCGCCGTATCCAAATGGATGAAAATTGTCGGACTTTCGGAAGATTTGAAGCATTGCTATCCCTCCGAACTTTCGGGCGGTCAGCAGCAAAGAGTTGGTATTGCCCGTGCTTTAGCGGTTTCACCCGATATTTTGCTGATGGATGAGCCATTCGGTGCGGTAGATGAGATTACACGAGGACAGCTTCAGACAGAAATGAAGCGGATTCACGAGCAGACAGGCATTACCGTGTTGTTTGTTACCCACGACATTTCCGAAGCGCTGAAGCTTGGCACAAAGGTGCTTGTTATGAACAACGGTAAAATTGAACAGTTTACAAGGCCGGAAGATCTGCTTCGCAGTCCCGCAACGGAATTTGTCAAAGAACTGGTAAAAAAGGAGCGCTGCACCTGTTATCTGCCCGAAGAACGGTTATCCTCCTGTGAATTCAGCGGCGCTTCCGATGAAACGAGCAATTATGACGCAAAGTGAAAGACGCCTATTTGCAGGAAGAAACAAAGCGGATCGTTCAGGGGTGGCTTACAAAAAAAGATAAGGAACTGCTTACTTCCTGTTACCGTTCCTGTTTGGAATTGGCGGATAGAAACAATCTGAAAAGCATTGCGTTCTGCTGTATCTCAACAGGAGAATTTCATTTTCCAAATGATAAAGCGGCGCAAATTGCGATTCAACAAAGATTACAAAGCACAGACGCACAGTGAAATAGAGGTGATTTTCAATGTTTTTAAGGAAACCGATTACAATATCTACCGAGAGTTACTCCCAACAAATTAACAGACTTAAAGATAAGATAGAAAATGCCGACACGATCGTGATCGGCGCAGGCGCGGGACTTTCCACCTCTGCCGGTTTCGTATATAACGGGGAGCGCTTCGGGAAATATTTTTCTGATTTTGAAACAAAGTATGGTTTTCATGATATGTATTCCGGTGGATTTTATCCATACAGCACCCCGGAGGAACACTGGGCGTACTGGAGCCGGTATATCTATGTCAACCGCTATGTGGATGCACCGAAACCTGTTTATCATAAGCTTTTAGCATTGGTTCAGAATAAAGATTACTTTGTTATCACGACGAATGTTGATCACTGTTTTCAAAAAGCTGGTTTTGATAAAAAGCGATTGTTTTATACACAGGGCGATTATGGCCTTTTTCAATGCTCCGAGCCGTGCTGCAAGGAAGCATTTGACAATGAAGCTACGGTGCGGCAAATGCTGAAAGAGCAAAAGGATATGCAGATTCCTACCGAACTTTTACCTGTTTGTCCGCATTGCGGAAAACCGCTTACGATGAACCTCCGTTCCGATGATAAATTTGTCGAGGACGAAGGCTGGCACCGGGCGGCGGAACGTTACGAAAACTTTTTACGGACAAGAAGCGGTCAGCGGATTTTGTTTTTGGAGCTTGGTGTCGGCTACAATACTCCAGTGATTATTAAATATCCATTTTGGCAAATGACAGCAAAGAATCCGAGAGCCGCTTATGCTTGCGTGAATGACGGCGAAGCGATTGGCCCAAAGGAAATTGAACGGCGTGCGGTTTATATCAATAGCGACATCGGAGCTGTTTTAGATAGATTGAGCGAGAGGAATGGAGGGACGCATCTTGCAGACGTTTAAAAAGAAAACAAAATACCTGAGGACGCTAAAAGTTGCGTTTCCGCATACAATTCCGATTTTGGTGGTTTTGTAGAATTTGTAGCCGTAAATATGCTGCTCGGTTCCTTTAATCCAATACAAGCCCTTGTCATGACTCTGATGATTAACGCAAGACACCTGTTTTATGGAATTTCCATGTATGTTCTTTGTTACTTTAAAAGCAGCAAAAGCGGATTACCGATTTAGACAAACTGTTCAGGCTGCTCCTACAGGGGCTACGGGAATTGTTTCATAGCGGTAGGATTGGTGAATTACATTTTTACTTCCCTATCCATACGGGGCATTTGGAAGGCTGTTTTTGTATTAAAGATTGTTCCTTAATATGGATGAGTCCTGTTGAATACAGGCTATCCACCCTGGCTGCATAAAAATAGCGTAGCAGCCATTAAAACTGCTACGCTGAAAAAGTCTAACTTTTGGGGGCAGCTCAGTCACGCCCGGTTGTTTTAAATCCGTGATGATTATAACTCAGGACCGGCGGAAACCAAAGCTTTTCCAGCCTCATTGCCCTCGTATTTTGCAAAGTTCTTGATGAATCTTCCTGCAAGATCCTTAGCCTTAGCGTCCCATTCAGAAGCGTCTGCGTAAGTATCGCGAGGATCAAGGATGTTGGAATCCACACCCGGAAGCTCTGTCGGAACCTCGAAGTTGAAGTACGGAATCTTCTTGGTGGGTGCATTCTTGATATCACCGTTTAAGATTGCGTCGATAATACCGCGGGTATCGCGAATAGAGATACGTTTACCGGTACCGTTCCATCCTGTATTTACAAGATAAGCCTTTGCGCCGCTCTCTTTCATTCTCTTTACAAGCTCTTCCGCATATTTGGTAGGATGAAGCTCAAGGAATGCCTGGCCAAAGCAAGCGGAGAAAGTAGGTGTCGGCTCGGTAATGCCGCGCTCTGTACCGGCAAGCTTAGCGGTAAAGCCGGACAGGAAGTAGTACTGTGTCTGCTCCGGAGTCAGAATGGAAACCGGCGGAAGTACGCCGAATGCATCTGCGGACAGGAAGATTACATTCTTAGCAGCAGGTGCGGAGGAAACCGGGCGGACAATCTTCTCAATGTGGGTAATCGGATAGGATACACGGGTATTCTCCGTTACGCTCTTGTCCGTAAAGTCAATCTTACCGTCGGCGTCCAGTGTAACGTTTTCAAGGAGTGCATTGCGTTTGATTGCATTGTAGATATCCGGCTCGGACTCTTTGTCCAGGTCGATTACCTTCGCGTAGCAGCCGCCCTCGAAGTTGAAAACGCCGTTGTCATCCCAGCCGTGCTCGTCATCACCGATGAGGAGACGCTTCGGGTCGGTGGAAAGCGTTGTCTTGCCGGTACCGGAAAGACCGAAGAAGATAGCCGTATTCTCACCGTTCATGTCAGTGTTTGCAGAGCAGTGCATGGAAGCGATGCCCTTTAACGGCAGATAGTAGTTCATCATGGAGAACATACCTTTCTTCATCTCTCCGCCGTACCATGTATTAACGATAACCTGCTCACGGCTGGTGATGTTGAACATAACAGCCGTCTCGGAATTCAGGCCTAACTCCTTGTAGTTTTCTACTTTTGCTTTGGAAGCATTGTATACAACGAAATCCGGCTCAAAATTCTTAAGCTCTTCCTCGGTAGGCATAATGAACATATTTGTAACGAAATGAGCCTGCCAAGCCACCTCAACGATAAAACGGATTGCCATGCGGGTGTCTTTATTCGCACCGCAGAATGCGTCTACGACAAAAAGTCTCTTGTTGGAGAGCTCCTTTAAGGCAATGTCTTTTACCGTGTTCCATGCTTCCTGTGAAGCCGGGTGGTTGTCGTTTTTGTATTCGTCGGAAGTCCACCATACAGTGTCCTTGGAGTTCTCGTCCATAACAATGTATTTGTCTTTCGGGGAACGGCCCGTGTAGATACCGGTCATAACGTTAACCGCGCCGAGCTCACTTACCTGGCCTTTTTCATAGCCTTCCAGCTCCGGCCTGGTCTCTTCCTCGAATAACATCTCGTAAGAAGGGTTGTACACAATTTCTGTGGTTCCGGTAATACCGTACTTGCTTAAATTGATTTCTGCCATCTTATTAACCTCTTTCTTTCATAGTAATATAGTAAACCCCTGCAAAGGCAGGCTTTACAATATCCTTCCCAAGAAGCGGACAAGCCAGCTTCTCCTACCATAATTATACATATCCAGTGAATAAAATCAATAAAAAGTCGTTAAAATTTTACCAAAATCTATCAGAGGGCTGTTAAATGGGGCATAAATCCATGGTATAAAGTGCCCCGTGCTTGCATCCTTTAGTATGGAAAGAGACTTTTGCGGGGAATGATTATGCCAAACGAAAAAATGGAGAATTTGCTGAACCTGGCGCTCGATGCGACAGAGGAGGAGCGGGGCAAATCGATAGAGCTTGACGTCGGGTATGACAGCGCGGAGCGCACATGGGAGGTAATCGTAAAGTTTGTTGGTACGACAGAAGACCTGGAGGCGCTTTTGCGGGAAAATTTTGCGGCAGAATTTGACGACATCAAACTGACAAATCTACAGAATGAGTATGCGATCCTGGTGCTGCCGGAGCATATTGTTGAGAAGGTGGCGGCGTTGCCGGAAATCGAATATATGGAAAAGCCTAAGAGGCTCTTTTTTGCTGTGGACAACGGAAAAAGGGCCTCTTGTATTTTACCGCTCCAAACGGGCGGAACGGCAGATGTGCCGGATAACGGGAGAAACAACCTCACGGGCAGAGGCGTGATTGTGGCGGTGATTGATTCCGGTATCGACTACTCCCACCCGGATTTTTGCAACGCGGACGGTACGACAAGAATCTTAAGCCTGTGGGATCAGACAATTCCGGGAGGGAGTGTGTCTGATATACGCACCGGCGGGGAGGTATCGCCTTTTGCGGAACAGGAAGAGCATGGCCGGTTTTTGGAGCCTCCCGGCGGTTTTTTCCTCGGGACGGAATTTCCCGCCGAGGTGATTAACCGGGCATTGGAGCAGCCCACGGAGCAGCAGCGGTATCAAATCTGTCCCAGCCGAGACAGCTCCGGGCATGGAACACATGTGACGGGCATCGCCGCGGGAAACGGGGCCGCCTCGCAGGGCAGATACCGCGGGATTGCCTATGAAAGCCCGCTTGTTGTGGTAAAGCTGGGGATTTCCGGTGAGCGCGCCTTTCCCAGGACGAC
>CALWBG010000171.1 GCA_944375975.1 uncultured Roseburia sp. | reverse complement strand
ATGTGTTAGTGCGCGCGAAGACCGGGTATACGGAGCAGGAGCTGTGCCACCTTGCGGCGGAACGCGGCGTGAAGCTTTCGGGCCTTTCGGAACATCTTATTCCCGCACGTGAGGAAGAAAAGCGGCGGCAGGAGGCGGTATTGCTGCTCGGCTATGGCAAACCGGACGAGGAGGAAATCCGGACGGGGCTTGGTGTGCTTGACAGCATTATGGCGGAGCATACAGTGTGAAGTTTGGCCTTCGGTAAAAAACAGGTTGACATATAAGGGGGTAAGAAAATATAATGATAGCTAATTCCCAGAGGATTAGTAGAGAAAGATTTCGGAATGGAGGAAAAATGAAAAAAGGAAGAAAAGTGGCCGCACTTTTGCTTGCAGCGGCAATCAGCGCGGCGGCAATCGGCTGCGGAAATACTTCCGGGCAAAATGCCGTGGAAGGTGAAGGTACGCAGCAGGCTGCCGTCAGCGATGATATTGTAAACGTGGGGGTAACCAATACCCTGGGGACGCTCAATCCGCTTCTGATGGACGGCGGAGAGGTAAACAAATACGCCACGGCCCTGATGTTTCTGCCCCTGGTGGAAGTAAATTCCGATTTGGAATTTGAAGGACAGATTGCGGATTCCGTGACAACGGAGGATAACCGCAATTTTATCGTGCATATTGACGAGCGGGCGATGTGGTCTGACGGAGAGAAAATTACGGCGGAGGATGTTGTGTATACTGCCCTGCGCCTGACCTCACCGGTTATCGGCAACACGGCGATGATGTATTATGTATTTGAGGGCGTCGGCGACGACGGCTTTACCGAGGAGGGGGCAACGAGTGTTGACGGCATCCGTGCTCTTGACGAGGCGACGGTTCAGTTTACGACCAAGGAGCCGATGTCGCTTACGACCTTTGAGAATTCCTATGCGCGTTATCTGATGACGCTTCCGAAGCATGTAATCGAGCAGTACAGCGAGGAGGAGTTAAAGACTGCGGAGTGGTTTAATCATCCCGATGTGGTGAGCGGACCTTATATGGTGACGGATTTTGACGTGGATCATTATATATCCTATGTGGCGAATGAAAACTACTGGAAGGGCGCGCCCAAGATTCCGAAGCTGAATATTAAGATTGTGAGCGGGAGCCAGCTTTACGCGGGCCTTCAGTCCGGGGAAATCGACATTACCCAACCGACCATGAGTGTAATTCCGCAGGAGGATTATGAGAGCGTGGAGAGCCTCTCCAATATCAACGTGGTTTACGGAGAGCCGGTGACAAACCAGTCGGTGTTTATCCGCACGCAGAATATTACGGACGCGCGGGTGCGACAGGCACTTTTGTACGCCATTGACCGTCCGATGATACTCGAGCAGCTTCTCAAGGGAAAAGGCGAGGTTGTCGATGGATTTTTATCGTCCGCGAGCCCGTTCTACGATGAGACAGTTGTTCCGGTTGAGCAGGATGCAGAGAAGGCGAAGGAGCTGCTCGCGGAGGCAGGCTGGGACGGTTCGCAGACGTTAAAGTTTTATATCAATTCCGGAGACAGCGCTTTTGTCAATGCGGCGAATGTGTTTGTAGCCCAGTGGGCGGCGGTAGGCATTCAGGTTGAGATTCAGACGGTGGATTTTGCAACCTTAATGTCCGTGGCGGGAAGCGGAGATTATGATTTGCTGGCGGTGCAGTATACCTACGCCCCCGTGGACCCCTACCCGGATGTGGCGTGGCTTTTGGGCGGCGAAGAAAGCTGGACAGGCTATGGGGACGCTTCGGTGACGGAAGCGTTAAGCAAGACGCAGAGTACCAGCGATATGGAGGAAATCAGGGAGCTGTATACGATTGTGGATAAAAAAATGCAGGAGGATGTCCCGATGTTTTCCGCTTATGTCGTCAGCGCACAGGCGGCCGTAAACAAGCGTCTTTCCAATGCGACACCCAGTGTATACGGATTTTTCAATAATGTGGAGCAGTGGGAGATTGCGGAATAGAGGAATGGTGGCGATATGTCGAAGCTATTGGAGGTAAACGGGCTTACCACCTCGTTTACCGGGGATTTTGGAGAAAAGGTCAGCGTGTATCACGTGAGTTTTTCGGTGGAAGAAGGAGAAACCGTCTGCATCGTCGGTGAGTCGGGGTGCGGAAAGAGCGTGACCTCGCTGTCAATCATGAGACTTTTGGGGAAGGGCGGGGCCGTTGTGGACGGCTCTGTCCTCTTTGACGGAAAAGACCTGCTTGGTATGGAGGAAAAGGCGCTGGATGAACTGCGGGGAAATGAAATCACCATGATATTTCAGGATCCGCTGACCTCGTTAAACCCGGTGTTTACGATTGGGAATCAGATGACGGAGAGTATAAGAATCCATATGGGGCTCGGGAAAAGGGAAGCAAAAGAGCGGGCGGTTGCCCTGTTAAAAAAGGTCGGTCTGCCGGAAGCGGAGAGCATTATGAAAAAATATGCGCATATGCTTTCCGGCGGTATGCGCCAGCGTGTTATGATTGCGATGGCGCTTTCCTGCAATCCAAGGCTTCTGATTGCCGATGAGCCGACAACGGCCCTTGATGTTACGATTCAGGCACAGATTATGCAGTTGATCCGGAATTTGCAGAAGGAAATCGGTATGGCGGTCATTTTGATTACGCACGATATCGGACTGGTGGCGCAGATGGCGGACCGTGTGCTGGTGATGTACGCGGGACAGATCATTGAGCAGGCATCCGTTATGGAGCTGTTTGCACGGCCGGCGCATCCTTATACGAAGGCGTTGCTTGCGACAGTTCCGGGGATTTTGGATGAGGAGGGGAAAAAGCTTGCCTCCATCCCGGGACTTGTTCCTGAAAATTATGACCGGATGACCGGCTGCCGGTTTGCCGGGCGGTGCCCTCATGCCACGGAGGTATGCGGGAACAATCCGGCGGAGACTGAAATCGCGCCGGGGCACCTGGTGAAATGCCATCACGCCCTTGCATGATGCGGAAGCGTTTTTGAATGGAGAAAAATTATGGAACTGATGCGAGTTGAAAATCTGAAAAAATATTACGATATCCGGGGAGGTATCGTTACGCACACCATCGGACAGGTGCGGGCGGTAGATGGTGTCGATTTTTCCATTCAGGAAGGAGAAATTTTAGGGCTTGTCGGTGAGTCCGGCTGCGGAAAATCCACGCTTGGCCAGCTTTTGGCGGGTCTTCTTGAACCGACGGAGGGAACTTTTTATTATCAGGGGAAGGAGCTTTCCCTGCACCCGAAAAAGCGGGCGGCAGACGGTAAGCTTGCATTAAAGGATGTCAGGACAGAGATTCAGATGGTGTTTCAGGACTCCTACTCCTCATTAAATCCCAGAAAGCATGTTTATGAGATATTGGCGCAGCCGATGCTGTATCATAAGCTTGCAACAAGGGACACCATAGAAAAGGAGTTGAAGCGGCTTCTGGAGCTTGTAGGACTTCCGTCCGCAGCGCTTTCCAAATATCCGCATGAATTTTCGGGCGGGCAGCGCCAGCGCATCGGAATTGCAAAGGCTCTGTCCTTAAAGCCGAAGCTGATTGTATGCGACGAGCCTGTGAGTGCGCTGGACGTTTCCATACAGGCGCAGATTCTGAATCTGATTTTAGAACTGCAAAAGGAGCTGGGGCTGACCTGTCTGTTTATCGCGCACGGACTTGGCGCGGTGCGCTATGTCAGCGACAGGGTCGCGGTGATGTATCTCGGGAAGATTGTGGAGCTTGGAGCTGCGCGGGAGTTGTTTTTCCACCCGGCGCATCCCTATACGAAGGCACTGACGCGGGCGGTTCCGATTCCGGACCCGACGAGGAGGCCGACGGAGGAAATGATTTTGCAGGGAGAGGCGGCTTCGGCGGTACATCCCCCGAAGGGCTGCCGCTTCCACCCGAGATGCCCCTATGCGCGTCCCTCCTGTGGTAAGGAGGAACCGGGGCTTTTGCCGCTGCCCCATAACAAGGAACATTTTGTGGCATGTCCCTATGCAAAGCAGCTTTCGCAGGAATGAGGTAAACAGATGACAAAGTATATTTTGAAACGTATTTTAATTGCGATTCCCGTATTGATTGGGATTACAGTCATTGATTATGCGATTATGTGTCTGGCGGGCAGTCCGCTGGAGATGCTGCAGGGACCGCGAATCTCCGAGGCGGCGGTGGAGGCGAAAGCGATTGCGCTCGGACTCGACCAGCCTTTTTATGTGCAGTATTTTGTCTGGCTCGGTCAACTGTTGCAGGGAAATCTGGGGTATTCCATTAAAAATTACCAGCCGGTCGGCGAAATGATTGCAAGTCATCTGGGACCGACGCTGCTTTTGATGGGAGTGTCCCTTGTTGTGAGTATTCTGCTCGCGGTTCCGGCGGGCATTTACAGTGCGATTCATCAGTATTCCAAAGGGGACTACACCGTGGTGACACTTTCGTTTCTGGGCAGCAGTATCCCCGGTTTTTTCCTTGCCATGCTTTTGATTTATCTGTTTACCGTAAAGCTGGGCTGGCTTCCGTCCGGAGGAATGACAACACTGGGAACCAATGGCGGTTTTCTTGACGTGGCGGCGCATATGGTCATGCCGGTCATTGTGCTTGCGGTTTCCATGGCGGGAACCAATATCCGGTATATCAGGAGCGCCGTACTTGAAATTTTGCAGCAGGATTATCTGCGCACAGCGCGCGCAAAGGGAATCGGCCGGTTCCTTGTTATCAATAAACATGCTCTGCGCAACGCGTTAATTCCGATTGTCACGGTCATTGGCATGGAAATCCCGGTGCTTTTCGGCGGTTCGATTATTGTCGAGGAGGTATTTTCCTGGCCGGGGCTTGGGCTTATGACGATGACTGCGATTACAAACCGGGATTATCCGGTCATTATGGGAGTCTGCCTGCTCTCTGCGGTTGTGGTGCTTGTGGGCAATCTGATTACGGATATTTTATATGCGGTAGCGGACCCGACGATACAGCTTCAATAGCGAGGTTTAGTATGACAAAAAAGAAAGATATTACAAATGAAACCTATATGCAGACGGTGCTGCGGCGTTTTCGGGCCCATCGTCTGGCAAAAATCAGCCTGGTGGTTTTTGTTGTCCTCTGCGCCGCAGCCCTGCTTGCGCCCGTGATTGCCCCGTATGACCCGGATGAGATTGTGGGAGCCTTTTCCGCCCCGCCGAGCCGGGAATTTCTCCTGGGGACGGACCAGATTGGAAGAGATGTATTCAGCAGGCTTTTGTATGCGACCAGGGTATCGCTTTTGGTCGGGGTTCTTGCAACGCTCATTTCCACGGTTATCGGCGTTGTGCTGGGACTGATTGCGGGCTATTTCGGCGGTGTCGCCGATATGATTTTGATGCGTTTCACCGATATGGTGATGTCATTTCCCTATATCCTGCTGGTACTGGTGGCGGCGGCTATTTTTCGGCCGGGGCTCTGGAGTATCATACTGATTCTCGGCTTTGTGGACTGGCCGGGTGTCGCGCGGCTGGTGCGGGGAAATGTTTTAAGTCTCCGGGAGACCAATTTCGTGAAAGGAAATCTGGTGGCGGGTATGCCGCTTCGCCATATTCTTTTTTCGGAAATCCTCCCGAATACCGTGGCCCCGATTCTCGTGTATGCAACCTCGGTCATGGCGCTTTCCATGCTGGATGAGGCAGCGTTGAGCTTTCTTGGAATGGGGGTGCAGCCGCCGACGGCGAGCCTTGGAAATATGTTAAACGGCGCGCAGTCGATTACGGTGCTAACAAAACAGCCCTGGCTGTGGCTGCCGCCCGGAATTTTAATTGTTGTGCTGGTCATTTCGATTAACTTTATCGGGGACGCGCTGCGCGATGCCTTAGACCCGTCGGGCGGGAAATAAATAATTTACGGGAAAAAACGGCACAGCCGGTAGATACATACCGGACTGTGCCGTTTTGGGGGCCGTTGCAAATAGATGAGAAATCATCTATGGAGCAATGGCTCCATCTTTTTGCCTAAAAACAGAAAACGGACTCCGAAGATTCCGTAATCCGTGGTATAATTAGATATGCCAAATAACCAAAT
>CALWBG010000170.1 GCA_944375975.1 uncultured Roseburia sp. | reverse complement strand
AGACCGTATGTCCCATTGGTTCGACAACGGATTTCAGGGTAGTGCAGATTAGTTCATTTTTTGCCGCCTGGCTGTTCTCGTTAATTAAAGCAATCTTCATTATTACCTCATTACCTCCAAAAATTAAAAATTACATCAAATCCTTCATTTCCACGTCATCCATATCATCGAAGTCCTGATTCTCACCGACCATACCCCAGATGAAGGTATATGCCTGCGTGCCGCAGCCGGAGTGAATGGACCAGCTCGGGGAGATGACAGCCTGTTCATTGCGCATTACGATATGGCGCGTCTCGGTCGGCTCGCCCATGTAATGCATGACAAGCGCGTCCTCTGGCATGT
The DNA here is from genome assembly GCA_944375975.1 of uncultured Roseburia sp. Lineage (GTDB taxonomy): Bacteria > Bacillota > Clostridia > Lachnospirales > Lachnospiraceae > Roseburia. The sequence continues at coordinate 5,770 of CALWBG010000170.1, read as the reverse complement.
CAAAATATAAATATACTTCCATACGTCTGTCATGTGTGTGACAGGGCATTGTGTTCCAGACGCTTCCCGGCTCCAGCCTGGTCATACCCATTTCAAGCTGGCAGCTTTCCACCTGGCCGGGGAGAATATATTTGCAGATGGTTCTGTGGTTTGCGGTTTCCAGAGAACCAAGCTCTACCTTATTGCAGTCCTTAACGATGACAACGCCTTCAGCGGGCTCGCCCTCCGGCTTGATTAACACAGTCGGGCAGGTTCTGTGAGCGGGCGCGCTGTTTAAATAAAATTTTGCCGGAGCGGAAGCGTCCGTGCTCGCAAAGGAAATATCCTTTGCGCCCATGCCGATATACATGCCCTCCCGCGGGCCGACCTCGTAGACCTTTCCGTCCACGGTGATTTTTCCGGCGCCGCCGATATTGATCACGCCGAGCTCGCGCCGTTCGCAAAAATACTGCGCGCGCAGCTCATCGCCGGCAGTCAGCTTCAAAACCTCTCTGACCGGAACGGCTGAACCTGTGATAATGCGGTCGATGTGGCTGTAAACCAGTTTAATCACATCCGGCTGGAATAAATCGTCAATTAAAAATTCCTCTCTCAAACGTTCTGTGGTGTAATGTTTTACATCCCTCGGGGATGCAGCAGTTCTAAGTTCCATAAAATCCTCCTTTTTTACAGGTTAAAACCAAAGTACCTGACGGCGTTGTAATAGCAGATGCCCTTTACGATTTCTTCAAGCGTATCGTAGTCCGCCGGAAATTCTCCGTCCTCTACCCAGCCGCCGATTAAATTGCAGAGGATTCTGCGGAAATAATCATGGCGGGTATAGGATAAAAAGCTGCGGGAGTCCGTGAGCATTCCGACAAAGCCGGAAAGGTTGCCGAGGTTTGCAAGAGAAATCATCTGATCCTGCATACCGGTCTTGTGATCGTTAAACCACCATGCGGAGCCTTGCTGGATTTTGGCGACGGCGGTGGAATCCTGGAAGCATCCCAAAATCGTTCCGATTGCCTGATTGTCGTTCGGGTTTAAGCTGTAAATAATCGTCTTCGGAAGATTTCCGTTCCGGTTGAGCGAATTTAAGAAATCCGCCATTTCCGAGGACGGAGCGTAGTTGTTGATGCAGTCGTAGCCGGTATCCGGTCCGAGACGGTCAAACATCGGCGTGTTGTTGTCGCGCTTGCAGCCGTAGTGAAGCTGCATTACCCAGCCGCGCTTTGCGTATTCCGCGCCGACGAACAGCATGAAAGCGGTTTTGAATTTTAATTCTTCCGTGCGTGTGAGGGCTTCGCCTTTTAACCGCTTTGTAAAAATCGTTTCGATTTCCTCGTCGGAGGCGGGAGCATACATCACATATTCCAACGCGTGGTCGGATACACTACAGCCCATGGAGGCGAAGAAATCCATGCGGTTTGCCAGGGCTTTCTTTAAATCGGCAAAGGTGGAAACGGCCATGCCGGAAGCCTCGGACAACTGAGCGAGATAATCTGTGTAGGTGGTCTTTTCAATGTTCATCGCCTTGTCGGGACGCCATGCCGGAAGAACCTGTACCTCAAAGGAAGCATCTTCGGCAAGTTTTTTGTGCCATTCCAGGGAATCCACCGGGTCATCCGTGGTGCAGATGAGCGTAACGTTCGACTGGCGGATAATGTTGCGGACGCTCATATCAGGCTCCGCAAGCCGTTTGTTGCACAGCTCCCAGACCTCCTCCGCCGTATTTTTATTTAAAACACCCTGATAGCCGAAATATTTTTTCAGCTCCAGATGGCTCCAGTGAAAGAGCGGATTGCCGATGGCTTTGCCCAGAACTTCCGCCCATTTTAAAAATTTTTCCTTATCAGAAGCGTCCCCGGTGATAAAGTGTTCATCAATACCGCAGGAACGCATAAAGCGCCATTTATAATGGTCGCCTCCCAGCCATACCTGGGTAATGTTCTCAAACTGCCTGTCCTCGTAGATTTCCTGCGGGTTGATATGGCAGTGATAATCCAGAATCGGCGTGTGCTCCGCGTAATCATGGTAGAGCTTTTGCGCCGTTTCCGTCTGCAGTAAAAAATTTTCGTCCATAAATTGTCTCATAGGTTTTCCTCCATACCATATATTAATACTAAAATAAAGTAGTGCCGCGTTTTATCAGTTTGCCTGAAAAAACAGATTTTTTCGGCATTTCTTCACCGGCAAGGACACCAAGCAGCGTCTGCACGAGCTGATGAGTCTGGTATTCCAGGCGGTTGTCAACGGAAGTAAGCTCCGGGGTAGAGCACGCGGTCAGCATGGAATTATTATATCCAATCACCGATAAATCCTGCGGGACATTCAGCCCGTGCCTGCGTGCATACTTAATGCTGCCGATGGCAAGCGAGTCATCGGCGGCAATCACTCCGCGGAACGGAGGAGCTTTTTTGGCGATACGCTCCACAAAGTCGGCCATATCATCGAGGTGATCCGGTTCGCCGTCATAAAAATGAATCAGCTTTTCATAGCCACAGATTCCCCGCGCCTGCATCGCGGCCTCGAAGCCTCCGAGCTTTTTTCTTCCGCTGTAGGAATTGGAATTGTACAGATATAAAATATCGGTAATTCCGGCATCCAGCATTGCATTGGCTGCCTCCTGCATGGAACTGTAATCGTCGCACAGGGTACTGTACACGTTCGGATAATCAAAGGACGCGTTCAAAAGCATAATCGGAACCTGAGAAGAAACGTCTTTGATGTATTGATTCTCCTCCTCGGTCGTGCCGATAAAATTCGAGCCCACGAGGATAATGCTGTCCACCTTTTTGGAGAGAATCAGGTTCACATAGTTCCGTTTGATGTCCAGATTATAGCCGGTACAGCAGAGCAGTGATTCGTAGCCGTTGAACTGAAGCTCCTGTTCCAGATAATAGACCGCCTTGGCAAGAAAGGGGTCAGAGGAATCCGCACACAGAATACCGATAGTACGCAGCGAATGAAGTCCCATTCCGCGGGCAAACGCATTCGGCGCGTATTCGTACTTCTCAATGATATCCATTACTTTTTTCTTTGTGGCAGGACGAACCTTGTCGCTTCCGTTTAAAACGCGTGATACGGTGGCAATGGAAACACCTGCTTTCTTGGAAATGTCATAAATTGTCATGGTTGTGTCTCCTGAATACTAATGATTAATTTTTTACATCGCGGAGAGTACTTTGGGAAGCCGTCCACGACGTATGCAAATGAAATAGAATAGCTGTCTGTTTCACAAACTAAATATAATATTAAGTATAATGATGAAAGCAGTTTCATTGCAACTGCCTTGATTATACAATATGGAAATAGAGAAAGCAATATGATAAACCGGAAAAATATCAAAAATATAAAAAAGTAACGGGAAAAATGAACATAAAATAGATAAGATTACTAAATTGTGCAAAATTACATATTGACTAATTGAGAAAAAGGTGTAAGAATACAAAGTGTAAACGCTTACATATTGACAAAATGCAATAAGAATCAGATGACCAGGAGGATATCATGGAACTATTAAGCAAAGAAAAAACAGGAAAGGTTGAAAGACCGGTCAGGGTATTGCAGTTCGGTGAAGGAAATTTCCTTCGTGCATTTGTTGACTATATGATTGACATTGCAAATGAACAGGGAAAGTTTGACGGAGATATCGTACTTGTGAAGCCGATTGAATTTGGAAGCCTCGACAGATTTCATGCACAGGAGTGCCAGTACACCGTACAGCTTCGGGGTATCGTAGACGGCGAGCCGAAACGGATTAACCGCATTGTGACAAGCGTGAGCGATGCAGTGGATGCTTACGGCGAATATCAGAAATACGCGGATTATGCAAAGCTTGACACTCTGCGCTTTATCGTTTCCAATACGACGGAGGCGGGAATTGTATATGACGATACGGATCGTCTGGAGATGGAGCCGCCGAAAAGCTATCCGGGAAAGCTGACCAAATTCTTATATGAGAGATACAAACATTTTGACGGAGCAGAGGATAAAGGACTTGTGATGCTTCCGGTAGAGCTCATTGACGATAATGGCATTCATTTAAAAGAATGTGTCTTAAAGCTGGCGAAGCTCTGGGAGCTTGAGGACGGCTTCGCAAAATGGCTTGAGAAAGCCTGCGTGTTTACCTCCACCCTGGTGGACCGGATTGTAACCGGATACCCGAAGGATGAGGCTGAGGAGCTCTGCAAAGAGTTCGGCTATCAGGATAATCTCATCGTCACGGGCGAGCCGTTTGCACTGTGGGTGATTGAAAGCGCAAAGGACATCAGCAAAGAATTTCCGCTTCCGGATGCGGGACTTCCGGTCATCTTTACCGATAACCAGAAACCGTATAAACAGAGAAAGGTGCGTATTTTAAACGGAGCGCACACCTCCTTTGTGCTGGCATCCTACCTCTGCGGCAATGATATTGTGCTGGAGTCCATGCAGGATGAGTTGATTTTTAATTTTATGAAGGCGACCATTTTTGATGAGGTCATTCCGACGCTGACCCTTCCGAAGCAGGATCTGGTGGATTTTGCGAACGCGGTTATTACGAGATTCAATAATCCTTATGTGAAACATGCACTGCTTTCGATTTCGCTTAATTCCGTTTCCAAGTGGCGCGCGAGATGTATGCCGAGTTTCCTGGAATACATAGAAAAAGAAGGAAAGCTCCCGACGCATCTTACCTTCTCGCTTGCGGCGCTCATGGCGTTCTATACGGGAACAGAAATCCGGGATAAGGCTTTGATCGGGCACAGGAACGGAGAGGAATATCAGATTCTCGATGACGCGTACGTGCTGGAGTTCTTTGCAGAGAACAGTTCCAAGGAAGCGGCGGAATATACACATGCGGTCCTTTCTAATGAAAGCTTCTGGGGACAGGATTTGACAAAGCTTGCGGGTGTCGAGGCTGCGGTCGCGGGATATATGGCTGATATCCGCACACTTGGCATGAGAGGGGCAATGGAAAAGAATTTTAAAGCATAAGTCAGGAGACCACTTATGAAAGATTATATCAGAATACACGAAAACGACAACGTAATCGTGGCGTTAAAGGAGCTTGCACCGGGAGAGAAGGTTCTTGTGGCAGGAGCGGAGATTGCGGCGGCAGAGACCATCCCGGCCGGACATAAAATGGCAATCCGTGATATCGCGGAGGGCGAGGCTGTGATAAAATACGGCTTTCGTATCGGATACGCAAAAGAGCCTATTCATGCCGGACAGTGGGTTCATGTACATAATGTAAAGACCGCACTGGGAGACCTCCTCACCTACACCTATGAGCCGGTAAAGGCAGATGTAAAAAAGATGGAGGAACGCACATTTCAGGGATTTGTACGGCCGGACGGAAGCGTCGGCGTGCGCAATGAAATCTGGATTATCCCGACTGTCGGCTGTGTGAATAACATTGCCACCGCTATGGCAAGGCGGGCGAATGAAAAGGTATGCGGGAGCGTAGACGAGGTCATCGCGTTTCCACATCCATACGGCTGCTCCCAGATGGGAGACGACCAGGAGCACACGCGCACGATTCTTGCGGACCTGGTAAAACACCCGAATGCAGGCGGTGTGCTTGTTTTGGGGCTCGGCTGTGAAAACAGCAATATCAGCGAATTAAAAAAATATATCGGAGCTTACGATGAAAACCGCGTAAAGTTTTTGGTTTGCCAGGAGTGCGAGGATGAGATGGCGGAGGGAGAGAAGCTTTTAGACGAGCTGATTTCCTACGCCGGCAGCTTTAAGCGGGAAACGGTGAGCACCTCAAAGCTGATTGTCGGCATGAAATGCGGCGGCAGTGATG
>CALWBG010000169.1 GCA_944375975.1 uncultured Roseburia sp. | reverse complement strand
CCCCTCCTTTATCAGCGTGATACAAGCATGTACCCGCTTAGTATAACATATCCGCCGTTATTCTTCCAGAAAAAAGCACTATTTCTCCGGCAGCGCAACGCTCCCGTCCATCAGCATCTTTACAAAGGCGGTATCCCGCATAATCCAGGGGTCCTTTGCAAGAAAACAATTTGTCCTGTAAATCTCCTTCGGGGAGGCCCATTTCAGATAATAACCCTTTGCCTCCTCGCTTGGAGTAAGCTTTAGCTGTGCCCGTTCCTCCTGTACCCTGCAATAATAGAATAAAGAGTGACAGATATATTTACAGCCCGGGTCAAAAATATCCCTGCGGATTTCCTGTATCTCACCGATTTCACGGATACTGTCCTCCACCACAAGAAGCCCTGTCTCCTCCCTGATTTCCCGCATCAGGGTCTGAACGCGGGTCTCTCCCGGCTCCATACCTCCGCCCGGAAGCTTGTACTCTCCGTCTCTGCTGCACTGCATGGCAAGCCTGCCCTCCTGGAAAATAATCCCGCGCACGGAATATTTTTCGTTCACCTTTACCGTATCCTGATAATCCTTTGCATCAAATACCGCAAGTAGCTTCATGGTCGCCGCCCCCATCCCTGCCTTTTCTCTATTTAAGCATGTTCCTCTTTATTTCGCAAGACTTTTTTCACGCGATGGCGCACTGCCGGCTGACCGCAAGAACCTTTCTATAAAATAAAAAACGCAGAAAACTCAAGTTTCCTTAAGCTTTCTGCGCAATGCGTCCCCCCGAAGCCCGAAGAGACGCCAAATTTTTCTTTTCCGTCCGGCCGGATTACATCATTCCCATACCAGCGTTGCCTGCCGGCATCGCCGGAGCATCCTCTTTGATATTTGCAACTACAGACTCTGTGGTCAGCAATGTTGCCGCAACGGAGGTCGCATTCTGTAAAGCGGTTCTTGTTACCTTTACCGGGTCAAGAATACCATTCTCCACCATGTCTACATATTCCTCGGTCGCCGCGTTAAAGCCTACGCCCTGTGCGGACTCTTTTACCTTATTGATAATTACCGCGCCCTCTAAGCCTGCATTTGCAGCGATATAGTACAACGGAGCCTCCAAAGCCTTTAAAATCACTTTCGCACCGGTCTTCTCATCGCCGTCAAGCTGCTCTGCCAGTGCCGCAACCTCCTTCGTTGCATGAATGTATGCGGAACCGCCGCCCGCGATAATACCTTCCTCAACTGCCGCTCTGGTTGCGTTCAGCGCATCCTCCATACGAAGCTTTGCTTCCTTCATCTCTGTTTCGGTTGCCGCGCCGACACGGATTACCGCAACGCCGCCTGCCAATTTTGCAAGACGCTCCTGTAATTTCTCTTTGTCAAACTCGGAGGTCGTCTCCTCAATCTGTGCGCGAATCTGGTTTACTCTGCTTGCAATCGCAGCTTTATCGCCTGCGCCGTCAACAATAACCGTATTCTCTTTCTGAACTTTTACAGATTTCGCACGTCCGAGCTGAGCCATTGTGGTATCCTTAAGCTCCAGTCCCAAATCAGAGCTGATTACCTGACCGCCTGTCAAAATAGCGATATCCTCAAGCATAGCCTTTCTTCTGTCGCCATAACCCGGAGCTTTTACCGCAACTACGTTAAAGGTTCCGCGCAGCTTATTGACAATCAACGTGGTGAGCGCCTCACCCTCGATATCCTCTGCGATAATCAAAAGTCTTGCGCCGCTCTGTACCACCTGCTCCAGAAGCGGAAGGATTTCCTGAATGTTGCTGATTTTCTTATCTGTAATCAGGATGTACGGGTCATCAAGCACCGCTTCCATCTTATCCATATCCGTGCACATATAAGCAGATACATATCCGCGGTCAAACTGCATACCTTCTACCAGGTCAAGCTCGGTCTGCATGGTCTTGGATTCCTCAATCGTGATAACGCCGTCGTTGGAAACCTTTTCCATGGCATCCGCTACCATATTTCCGACTTCCTCATCTCCTGCGGAAATCGCAGCCACCTTTGCAATCTGATCCTTGCCTTTTACCTTGGAGGACATTGCCAGAATGGACTCAACCGCTTTCTCCGTTGCTTTCTTCATACCACGGCGAAGAATAATCGGGTTAGCGCCCGCCTCAAGGTTTTTCATTCCCTCGTGAATCATTGCCTGTGCCAGAACCGTCGCCGTTGTGGTACCGTCTCCGGCTACGTCATTCGTCTTGGTTGCCACTTCCTTCACAAGCTGCGCACCCATGTTCTCGAATGCGTCCTCCAGCTCGATTTCCTTTGCGATGGTAACGCCGTCGTTCGTGATCAACGGAGCACCGTAAGATTTATCGAGAACTACGTTTCTTCCTTTCGGTCCCAATGTAACTCTGACGGTATTTGCCAGCTTATCCACGCCGGCTCCCAATGCTGCTCTTGCCTCTGTGCCGTATTTAATTTCCTTTGCCATGTCTTTTTACCTCTTTCCAAATCTTTTTATTGTCCGGGCCTGCCTGCCCGCTCTTATTTCCTTTTCCGGAAAGCGCGCCGAAAACGGCCGCCGCGCTCTGCCCGTTATTCTACTACCGCAAGAATATCGTTCTGCTTTACGATGATGAATTCTTCACCGTCCAGCTTTACCTCGGTTCCCGCGTATTTCGAATAAATCACTTTCTGTCCGGCTTTTACCTGCATCGTAATTTCTTTTCCGTCTACCATTCCGCCCGGTCCAACAGCAATTACCTCTGCTTCCTGTGGCTTCTCCTGCGCGCTGCTGGTGAGGATAATACCTGATTTCGTGGTCTCCTCCGCTTCGCATTGTTTCAAAACAACTCTGTCACTTAATGGTACTAATTTCATGTTGTACGCCTCCTGATTTTCTATCATTGTTTTTATTTCTTTTGAGTGGTTATTAGCACTCATTTAATTCGAGTGCTAACCGATAGTCATATAATAGATTTTTACTCTTGAATCTGCAACCAAATATATTCTCATTTATTTCCATTTATGATAATTTTTTCTTTTATTTTCTCTTGTTTTCTTTCATTTTTATATGTTCACTTATTTTCTTTGATTTTATACTTTTTTTAGAAATGGGATTTTGCGCCTTCCCGCTTGCCTGCAACGGCCTCCCGCACCTTCTTTTTGACCGCCTTGTTCCCTTCGCTCCAAAGCAGCCGTAACGCTTTGGCAAACAGTTTCTGCCGTTCCTCCGGCAGCCTGCTTTTCGCCCGCAGAAGCTCCTGGATTTTTTTCCATTTGCTCCGGTAAAAATCCTCCAGTGTCCGGATATTTGCCGCCTCCAGCATCCCGAATACCGTATCTACAATCTGTTCCCGCTCCTCCCAGTCAAGCTGATACAGCCAGGCCTTCATCGTCTCGTCGAGCAGGACGCTCTGCGCCGCCACCTCCTCGACGTACACAAAGGAATTGCCGAGAACTTCCCACGACATGGCGTCATGCTGCTGGATGCCGCTGTGGGAGCTTCTTACAACCCGGTAGCTTTCCTGATGCTCCAGCAGCATCCCCACAATCGAGGATTCCGGCAGGATGGTTTCGATTTTCGGGAGCATTCTCTGATATTCCGGGCTCTCCACCATACTTCTTTGAAAGCCGGGTCCGTCGTTGCTGTACACCCGCACGATTTTCTCCTGTATGTCCGGTCTGCACTTGACAGAAGCATAGACTGCAAAATTGCCGCCCTTCGAGTGGCCGCCCACTATAACCTTCTCCGCGTCCGCGGCCATCCGGTTTAAATATTCCACCGCTTTTAACTGTCCCGGCGTCTCGGACAGATACCCCATATTAAAGTCCTCGCGCCACCCGGTAATCGTATTGTCCGTTCCCCGGAAGGCCACATAAAGAGTTCCATCCGGAAAGGTTACGCACATCACGGAAAACTGTGACTGTTCCTCATCGTTGATGTCGTTGACATAGCCCCAAAGACGAAGCTTGGAAAAGCGCCTGGTCTTTGCCATTTTTTTCATGACAAACGGCGCTGATTTTGTCATGGAGACTCTCGAAAGTATTTCCTCCCGATCGTGCGTCTTCCAGTAGCTTTCCGATGCCTCCGACAGAGAAATGCTCTCCCTCGTCCCGCTACCCGGCACGATTCCGTCCAAATCCACGTAGACAAGCTGCGATAAAATCAGGCTGTCAACCTCATTAAACTCCGATGCCGCAAAGCTTAAGTCGCCTCTCCACGCGAGATAATCCATCATATTTGCCATAGCAACCTCCATCAGCTATATCAGCCCGTAATGCGCAAGCCCGTTTTGAATGCCGTCTCTGTGAATATCCGCCGTGACATACTCTGCGGCCGTCTTTGCCTCTTCTGTGCCGTTTCCCATGGCGATTCCGTGGCCTACATAAGAGAGCATTTCCAAATCATTGGCGCTGTCACCGAACGCATAGGTATCCTCCTTTGCGATTCCGAGCATCCCGCAAAGATGCTTTATCCCGGTCGCCTTGGAATATCCCGTCTGACCGATTTCCAGAATGCCGTCCGCCTCGTGGTGTATCATGTCAAATTCCCCGCCCAGTTCTTCTTTCAGTTGGTGAATATCCGCGCCTTTTAGTCCGGCACTCATCTTATTTACCTCATATTCCCCGGCCCCCGTGATTGCCTTTAACGCCTCCCCAAGCTCCCGGCGCAGATGAATCACATAAGGGTCTTCTTTAAAATCTGCCTCATCCACGTAAATATAATTCGGTCCTTCCAATACCACGGGACTGCCATGCCTGCGCAGAACGGAAAGGGCGTGGAGAATCTGCTGCTGGGAAAGCAGGTGTTCAAACAGCTTTTCTCCCTGAAATTCGATATGGGTTCCGCACGCCGCCACCATGCCGTCAAAGCCAAGGCCTAAAAGCTTCGGGCTTTTGATGTTGGATTTACTCCTGCCGCTGCAAAGAAACGCGTAATGCCCGTTTTCCCGGAGCGCCCCGATTGCTTCTGCCGTACTCGGCGGAATCTTCATGGAAGCATCCCAGAGTGTACCGTCTATGTCAAAAAATACTGCCTTTTTCATACGCCGCTCCTTTCATTCCATAGAAAAGATTCTGCCGGATTGCGCTTTGTCAATCCGGCAGAATCTTTTTGTTATTTCACAGGAAAGGTCCCGCTATTCGCGGTGCATAGAGAAGCTTTCCATATAGTAATTTGCCAGGTTTTCGTGGATTCCACGCGCGTCCGCCCCTGCAATCAGCGCGTCACGGCTCTTCTTGGAGGAAATCTGGTCGTTGTAAGCACTCGGTCCTCCGACACAGCCGCCTTCACATGCCATTCCTTCGATGAAGTCCTCCGGCAGTCTGGCAGCCTTTAACAGAAGCAACGCTTTTTTACATTCCGCGGCTCCGTTTGCCCTGCATACCTTTGCATCAATATTTTCTTCGGACTCCTTTAAGCTCTGGAGCACCGCAGCGGTAACACCGCCGGAATTTGCAAAGCGTTTTCCGTATACGGATGCCTCCTGATTAATATTTTCACACGGCTGAAGCACGACATGCTTTGCCTTCATAATCGCACGAATCTCGCTGTAGGTCAGAACATAATCGGCATTTCCCTCGATCTTCTGGTCCACGACTTCGGACTTCTTCGCAAGGCACGGTCCGATAAACACGGTAATGGCCTCCGGGTCCTTTGCCTTAATCAGGCGGGAGACTGCGCACATCGGGGAAACCGTCGTAGACACGCAATCGGCAAGCTCCGGATAATGCAGACGTACCATGTTGACAAATGCCGGACAGCAGGAAGTAACTTTTTTCTTGCCTTCCTTGTAGGCCTCTGCCCATTCCTCCGCCTCATAAGCAGAAGTCATATCGCCGCCGAGTCCCACGTCATAGAAATCTGTGAAGCCAACCTCTTTCATTGCCCTTCTCCAGCTCTCCATCGTGATATCCGCACCGAACTGTCCCTCGGTAGCCGGCGCAGCCATCGCATAAACGTGCTTTCCGGATTTGAGTGCCTCAATCACATCCACGATAAACGTCTTGGAACCAATCGCCCCAAACGGACAACTGTGGATACATTTTCCGCAGCGAATACATTTGCTCTTGTCGATGACAGAAATTCCGTGCTCGTCGTATGTAATCGCGTTGACCGGGCAACTGAACTTACACGGTCTCTTTAAATGCGCAATCGCGTTATACGGACACGCCTGCGCGCACTTTCCGCACTCCTTACATTTGGAAGCATCAATATGGGAACGCGTTCTT
>CALWBG010000168.1 GCA_944375975.1 uncultured Roseburia sp. | reverse complement strand
GTGCTGTAAAAAGGTCAGGATAAACTTCGGGTAATATTTCTGAAGCCCCTCCTGCTCAAAGGATTCGATGACCTGGAACGGACACAGCGGGGCGCGGTAGGAGCGCGCCGCTGTCATGGCGTCATAAACATCGGCGATTGCCACAATCATTGCGTACACATCCGTATCATCTTTGGTGAGGCCGAGGGGATAACCTGAGCCGTCACAGCGCTCGTGATGCGACAGGGCGGCTTTCTTGATATGGGTATTCAGCGGAAGGTTTTTCAGCAGGTCGTAGCCATAGCGGGTGTGGTTTTTCACCTGTGCAAATTCCTCGTCGGTATACTTGTCCGGTTTGTTTAAAAGTCCGGCCGGAACCTTAAGCTTCCCGATGTCGTGGAGCAGACCGCAGAGGGTAAGCGTGTCGAGGGCTTCTGCGTCAAGCTTCAGCCATTTTCCAATACGTCGGCAGATTAAGGCTACATTGAGTGAATGGGCGTAGACGCTGTCCTCATAGGCGCGCATATTATGCAGCATATCAAACAGCTCCAGAGAGGTTTTGCAGGAGTCAAACAGCTCCGTCGTCTGTTTAAGCATTTCATCGGTCTCTAAGGTGCCGCCCTTGAATACATAATCTTCCATTGTATTTTTAATGGAGTTTAAGACGAAAGAATGATCAAACTGAAAGGTTTGAAATTCTTTGGACGTTTTTATTTTCTGCGAATAGACGGGGACGGAAACAGGCTTTGCCGGAGTCGGGACAACTTCTTCGCTGTCGTCTGTGACTGTAATCTCATTGACGCAGTAAAAAGAGAGCCGCATGATCAGCGGTCTGGTCAGTTCGACCCCCCGCTCTATAATGACCTGTCCACTTCTGGTTTTGACAGGCTCCGCCGTAATCATGCCGGCTTTCAGTTGATTGATATTTACCCTTCTCATAAAAAGACCCCCGTTTCGTAAAATTAGCGCTTATGGCTATAGTATAATTTTTCCACATCAGAAAGTCAATAAAAATGCTTGACATCTGTATGAAACGGGTGTATGGTAAACAGCGTAAGTCATACAACCGCATATAGCATAGAAATTTTCTTATTCAGAGTGATGGAGATACAAAGGATCTGTGAAGTCACGGCAACCCCTCTACGGAAGGTGCCAACCTGAGCGAATCGATTTACAAGTTCGAACAATAAGAGGATTTGAGCATTGGCAAAAGATGTCACTTCCACTTGTTTTCGCAGGTGGATTTTTTTTGCGCCGTTTTAAAAAAGAGCGGTGAAGGAACAACAATAAGAAAAGGAGAAAATAAACGATGGAAAAAAGATTATTTACTTCAGAGTCCGTAACCGAAGGACATCCGGACAAGGTCTGTGATGCCATTTCCGACGCGATTTTAGATGCCTGCATGGAGCAGGATCCCATGAGCCGTGTGGCGTGCGAGACGGCAAGCTGTACGGGCTTTGTACTGGTGACCGGTGAAATTACGACCAAGGCGCAGCTTGATATTCCGGCAATCGTGCGCAGGACGGTGAGCGAAATCGGCTACAACGATGCAAGGACGGGCTTTGACGCGAATACCTGTGCGGTCATGGTAGCGGTTGACCGCCAGTCTCCCGATATTGCGATGGGCGTGGATAAGGCTCTTGAGGCGAAAAACGGAGAGATTACCGACGAGCTCGATACCGGAGCAGGGGATCAGGGCATGATGTTCGGCTACGCGACGAACGAGACGCCGGAGCTTATGCCGTATCCTATTTCCCTTGCGCATAAGCTTGCCTTGCAGCTTGCAAAGGTCAGAAAGGACGGAACGCTAGGTTACCTCCGTCCGGACGGAAAGACGCAGGTTTCCGTGGAATACGATGAGAACGGCAGACCGTTCCGGCTTGAGGCGGTCGTGCTTTCCACACAGCATGATGAAAATGTAACGCAGGAGCAGATTCATAAAGACATCCGGCAGTACGTATTTGACCCGGTGCTTCCGGCGGAAATGGTGGATGCGGAAACGAAGTTTTTCATCAATCCGACGGGACGTTTTGTCATCGGAGGTCCGCAGGGAGACGCGGGGCTTACGGGTCGAAAAATTATCGTGGATACCTACGGTGGATATGCGCGTCACGGCGGCGGTGCATTTTCCGGCAAGGACTGCACGAAGGTGGACCGTTCCGCGGCGTATGCGGCCCGCTATGTGGCGAAGAATATCGTTGCTGCGGGGCTTGCTGACAAATGCGAGATTCAGCTTTCCTACGCGATTGGCGTTGCGCAGCCCACGTCTGTTATGGTGGATACCTTCGGAACCGGAAAGCTTTCTGATGAGAAGCTGGTAAAAATCATCCGTGAGAATTTTGATTTGCGCCCGGCCGGCATCATCCGCATGTTGGACTTGAGAAGGCCGATTTACCGCGGGACCGCGGCATACGGGCATTTCGGACGCACGGATCTGGACCTGCCGTGGGAAGCGCTTGATAAAGTTGAGTGCCTGAAAAAATATCTGTAAAGCATAGCTTTATGAAAAGTTTAGATTCTTTTACATAAAATAAATGGGATTTCTGACTTTTCATGCTATAATGGGTCATAGGATAAATTCTTATGACCTGTTATTATATTTGGAAGGCAGAAGCGTTATGAAGTTTAAAAATAAAATCATTACTTCTTTTTGTATTATCATATTCGTTCCGATTCTCCTTGCAGTGATTACCATGTTTGGCTTTCAGCAGATTCAGATAAAAGCGATTGAGAAAACCTACGGAATCGGAGATAGCGAGTACAACTATTTTTCCAATTCCATGCAGCTTTTGAGCCGGATTACGAAGGAGTGCTTTAAGGAGATTTCCAATACGGCGCAAAATGACCCTGCCCGGATGGAAGACGAGGCATATCTGGAAAATACCAATCGGGTGCTGGAGGGAAAAAGCTCATATCTGATTGTGAGAAAGGATAAGGAGCTTGTTTACATCGGAAAGGACGCAAGCGTCACTTTGCTGACGCAGCTTCCGGAGTATGGCGATACGCCGATGGATGCCGACGGGGGCACCTACATCGATGGGGAGGAGCAGGCGCTGATTAAGCAGATTGATTTTTCCTATCCTGACGGAAGTGACGGAAGCGCGTTTATCGTTACCATGCTTGAGGAGTCCGTCCCCGAGGTCAAAAAGCTGATGGTCGATGTGATTGTCGCGATTTTGGTGATTTTGGTGCTGACCGCGTGTATGCTTTCGGTCTGGATGTACACGAGCCTGATTAACCCGATTCGCAAGCTGCAGGCTGCGGCACAGAATATTAAAGAGGGAAACCTGGATTTTACGATTGAGGCGGAAAGCGACGATGAAATCGGAGAATTGTGCCGTTCCTTTGAGGAGATGCGCCAGCGGCTGAAATACAACACGGAGGAAAAGATTGAGGGTGAGAAGGAGAATAAAACGCTGATCAGTAATATCGCCCATGATTTAAAAACGCCGATTACCGCGGTCAAGGGATACGCGGAAGGTCTGATGGACGGAGTGGCCGACACACCGGAAAAGCAGAGCAAGTATATTCGTACCATTTACAACAAAGCAAATGAGATGGATACGCTGATTAATGAACTGACGCTGTATGCAAAGATTGATACCAATCGTATTCCCTACAATTTTGCGAAGCTGAATGTTTCGGAATACTTTGACGATTGCGTGGAGGAAATCGGGCTTGATTTGGAGGCCAAAAATATCGGGCTGGCGTATTTTAACTATGCGGACGAGGATGTGCAGATTATCGCGGATCCCGAGCAGCTCCGCCGCGTCATCAATAACATCATCGGCAATTCCGTGAAGTATCTGGATAAGCAGAAAGGATTCATCAATATACGAATCAAGGATGTCGGTGATTTCATTCAGGTTGAGATAGAGGATAACGGAAGAGGGATTGCGGCGAGGGATCTGCCGTACATCTTTGACCGGTTCTACCGTGCTGACGCATCGAGAAATTCCGCAACCGGAGGAAGCGGCATCGGACTTTCGATTGTGAAAAAAATTATTGAGGACCATGGCGGCAAAATCTGGGCGACCAGCCGGGAGTCCATTGGAACGGTCATGTACTTTGTAATACGTAAATATCAGGAGGTACCAAATGAGTAAGGTGTTAATTATTGAAGATGAGGTGGCAATCGCAGACCTGGAGAAGGATTACCTGGAGTTAAGCGGGTTCGAGGTGGAAACGGAAAATGACGGACTGGTCGGGTTAAAGCGCGCGTTATCCGAGGATTTCGATATGTATATTCTGGATTTGATGCTGCCGGGGATTGACGGGTTTGAAATCTGCCGGCAAATCCGGGAGGAAAAAAATACGCCTATTCTGATGGTTTCAGCAAAAAAGGATGACATCGACAAGATACGGGGGCTGGGGCTTGGCGCGGATGACTATATTACAAAGCCGTTCTCCCCGAGCGAGCTTGTGGCGCGTGTCAAGGCGCACCTTGCACGGTACGAGCGTCTGATTGGAAGCAATATGATGGAAAACGACATTATTGAAATCCGGGGCATCCGCATTGATAAGACGGCGCGCCGCGTCTGGGTTAACGGGGAGGAAAAGCAGTTTACCACCAAGGAATTTGACCTTTTAACCTTTCTGGCGGAGCATCCGAACCATGTGTTTACCAAGGAGGAGTTGTTCCGTGAAATTTGGGATATGGAGTCGATTGGCGATATTGCGACCGTGACCGTCCATATCAAAAAGATTCGTGAAAAAATAGAGATGAACACCAATAAGCCTCAGTATATAGAAACGATTTGGGGTGTGGGTTACCGGTTTAAGCTATAAAATAACAAGTGCAATATTGTGTATTTACCGCAGAAAAAATGAAAAAGCTTTCGTTTTTTTGGCATTTATGCTATACTTTGGCATAACGGTTGTGGAAGTGGGAGGAATGTTGTGTATGAAGATATATGAGAGCCCCGAAGCGGTAAGGGCAGACAGCGTAACAGAGGGCGTTTACATGGCAAGTGGAGACGCGGAGGAAAAGGTGTGCCGTTTTGGCAGGAACGAGGCCAATCCGGGTTCGGATACCTGTCAGAATTGTTCCGTGAGCGGCGGCGTAAGAAGCGAAAAGCTGCCGGGGCAGGAATCTCCGAGGCGGGAAGATTTTACAGTCTGCGTTGACGGAATGCCGATGAAGGAATGATAACGTCAGTCGCACATATATGATAAGGAAGCGATATGAACATTCAGATATTATATGAAGATGAGGCCATCCTTGTATGCAGAAAACCCGCAGGTGTGGCGGTGCAGACGAGGCGGTTGGGAGAGCCGGATATGGAAAGCCTGCTGAAAAATTACCGCGCGTCCAGGGGAGAGATACCCTTTATCGGCGTGGTGCACCGGCTGGATCAGCCCGTGGAGGGCGTAATGCTGTATGCAAAAACAAAGCAGGCGGCGTCGGCGTTGGGGCGGCAGATCGCGTCGGCACAGGCGGATAAATGCTACTACGCGATGACCGACGGTGTGCCCGGGCGAAGCAGAGACACGCTGGAGGACTACCTGCTGCGGGACGGGAAAGCCAACGTATCTTCGGTTGTTACAAAAAGTACGCCGGGAGCAAAGCGCGCGGAGCTTTCTTACGAGGTGCTTGAGCAGGACGGAAAGCGGGCAGTCTTAAAAATCCGCTTAAAAACCGGACGCCATCATCAGATTCGGGTCCAGCTTGCACACGCGGGTTTTCCCATTGTCGGGGACAGAAAATACAACTTTAAAGAAAATATTGCTCCGTCGGGGAGGGGGCTTGAACTCTGCTCGTATCGGATTGCTTTTCGCCATCCCGTCACCCGTAAGAAAATGGAGTTTGAAATTGACAAGCCTTTCTGTTTATCATAGAATAAATGGAAAGGTTTTTATATTGCAAATGGAGGACTGTCATGGCAAAGGATAAAAAAATGGTCGAGGCGATTACTTCGATGGAGGAAGATTTCGCTCAGTGGTATACAGATGTTGTAAAAAAAGCGGAGCTGATCGATTATTCTTCTGTCAAAGGCTGTATGATTATCCGCCCGGCGGGTTATGCGATATGGGAGAATATTCAGCGCGAGCTGGATCGGCGCTTCAAGGAAACCGGCGTGGAGAATGTATATATGCCGCTGTTTATCCCGGAAAGCCTGCTTCAGAAGGAAAAAGACCATGTGGAGGGCTTTGCGCCCGAGGTGGCGTGGGTGACGCATGGGGGCTTAAATCCGCTTGCTGAGCGTCTGTGTGTGAGGCC
>CALWBG010000167.1 GCA_944375975.1 uncultured Roseburia sp. | reverse complement strand
GTTGGTGAAAAACACCCGATCCATGCCGCTTATCGCCGCAAGACGCTCCGCCGCCCGGATAATCGGTACGTTGTAGTAGAGATTTGACGTATGCATGACTTTGTCAATCTGGGCCTTTAAGGCATCGCCGTATTCCTCATTATGATACCCAAATGCCTGTACCGCGATTCCCGCGGCAAAATCAAGGTATTCCTTTCCGTCGGTATCATAAAGATAAACACCCTCCCCGTGGTCAATGACCAGGGAAAAGCGGTTGTATGTATGAAGAATATTTTCTTCCGCTTCCGCGATATATGTCTCTTTACTCATGATAAAACTTTGTCTCCTTATCTCCCAGAATTGCCGTTCCGATTCCCCGGTTCGTAAAGATTTCCAACAGGAGGCAGTGGGCAATCCTTCCGTCTAATATATGCACTCTTGACACGCCGTTTTCAATGGCATCAATGCAGTTGTTTAGTTTGGGCAGCATTCCTCCCCCGATAAAACCGTCGCCAATCAGTTCCCGCGCCTCGGAAACACGCAGTTCGGAAATCAGTGTGTCTTTATCATCCGGATCTTTATAGACCCCTTCGATATCCGTCAGAAATGCCAGCTTTTCCGCCTTAACCGCCTTCGCAATGGCACAGGCCGCGTCATCCGCGTTGATATTGTAGCTCTCAAAGCCTTCATCCATCCCGACCGGACAGACGATCGGGAGAAAATCTTTCTCCAGCAAATCATAAAGGATTTTCGGATTTACTTCTGTGATTTCACCCACATATCCGATGTCCTCGCCGCCGGAGTATTTCTTTTCCACCTTCAGCAGGCCGCCGTCCTTTCCGCTGATACCGACCGCGTTCACACCAAGCTCCTGCACCAGCTTCACCAGTGATTTATTGACCTTATTTAAAACCATTTCGGCAATTTCCATCGTCGCTTCATCCGTTTTGCGCAGCCCGTTCACAAACACCGGCTCCATTCCGACCTTGCCGACCCATTTGCTGATTTCCTTGCCGCCTCCGTGCACGATAATCGGTTTAAAGCCTACCAGCTTTAGCAGCGTCACATCCTGAATGACATGCTTTTTCAATTCCTCATCCACCATGGCGCTTCCGCCGTATTTCACCACGATAATCTTGCGGTTAAACCGCTGGATATACGGCAGCGCCTCAATCAGGACCTCCGCCTTCTGAAGTATTTCTTTCATGCTGTTCTTCTCGTCCATTTATTATTCTCCATTCCGGAGCGTTGTTTTACGCGACGGGGCGACGCAAATTTCAAATTTGCGTCTGCCATCAAGGCTTATTTGTGACGCTCCGGCACAAATAGCTGTGTAAAAAATAAGCTATCATGCTTATTTTTTACACTTTTCCTCCTAGGAGCGGTAATCCGCATTTATTTTGACATAATCATAGGTCAGATCACAGCCCCAGGCCGCAGCCTCGGCCGTTCCCATCTTAATATCCGCAATCGCCGTCACCTCCGGCTCGGAAAGAATTTTTGTCGCTTCCTCCTCGCTGTAAGCAAGCGCGACACCGTCCTTAATCAACTGGATTTTTCCCGCCCGGCTTTCAAAAAACAAATCTACTGTTTCCGGGTCAAACTGTGCGCCGGAATACCCCATTGCGCACAAAATCCTGCCCCAGTTTGCGTCATGTCCGTAGATTGCGGCCTTGGTCAGGTTAGAGGTAATGACTGCCTTGCTTAATATTTTTGCCTGCTCCTTTGTCTTAGCGCCGATAACCTTCACCTCAAACAGCGCGGTCGCGCCCTCGCCGTCCCCCGCCATCTTCTTTGCAAGCGTCTCATTTACGACATTCAGGGCCTTTACAAAGGCTTCATAATCCTCATTCTTTTCGGTGATTTCCGGGTTGCCCGCCATGCCGTTTGCCAAAAGCAGGCAGGTATCGTTTGTGGAGGTATCACCGTCCACGGAAATCATATTATAGGTATCCTCCACGTCGGCGCGCAGCGCCTCCTGCAAAAGCTCCTGCGAAATCGCCGCGTCGGTGGTCACAAAGCTTAACATGGTGCACATATTCGGATGAATCATGCCGGAGCCTTTACACATGCCGCCAATCGTCACTGTCTTTCCCGACAACTCGATTTGTACGGCCGCCTCCTTTTCCCGGGTATCCGTCGTCATAATTGCCCGCGCCGCTTTCTGCCCGCTTTCCAAAGCTCCGGAAAGCGCGGGCACCATCGCCTCCACTCCGGCACAGATGCGCTCTATGGGAAGCTGCATTCCAATCACGCCGGTGGAAGCCACAAGCACCTCATCCGCCGGAATATGCAAGAGCTCTCCTGCTTTTTGGGCCGTCTTCCTGCAATACTCCATGCCCTCCGCCCCGGTGCACGCATTTGCGATTCCGGCATTCACAACGACCGCCTGCGCCCGCCCAATGTCATAAACCACATGCTGGTCCCATTTGACCGGAGCCGCCTTTACAATATTTCTGGTAAACGTCCCCGCCGCACGGCAGGGTGTTTCGCTGTAAATCATCGCCATATCGGTTCTGTCCTTATATTTGATTCCCGCTGCCGTATCCGCGGCCAGAAATCCTTTTGCCGCCGTTACGCCGCCCTTGATTTTTCTCATATTAATCCTCCATTCCGGAGCGTTTTACGCGAGGGGGCAGATTTGCTTTCAGAAAATCGCAAATCTTCAATTTGCAATTTCTTATAAGAAATTTGCCATCAGGGCTTATTTGTGACGCTCCGGCACAAATAGCCGTGTGAAAAATAAGCTATCAAGCTTATTTTTCACACTATGTTCCCCTTTCCAGATATCACGAAAAATCACGCCAGGCCCCACAAAGCCTACGGATTATACACTGTGATATTTTCCTCATTGATGATACACTCGTAATAGTTGACGTCCTCCCGGAAGCTCCAGCCCATTCCCTGCCAGAACCGGTTTCCGACTTCGTTTTTACAAAACGCAATTAAATTGACCTTGTTAATCTGCTCCCGGCGCAGCGCCGTAAGACATGCCTCCACCATCCGCTGACCGATTCCGTGTTTCCGGTAATCCTCATGTACACAGACATGATACAGGCAGCCCCGCCGTCCGTCGTGCCCGCAGAGAATCGCCCCGATGATTCTATTGTCCGCCACCGCCACCATGCTGGTGTTCGGATTGCGCTTTAAAAAACGCTCCACGCCCTCCCTGGAATCGTCAATGCTGCGGATTCCGAAGCCGTGAATTCCCATCCAAAGCTTATGTACTTCTTCATAATCCTCCATCGTCATCACACGGATGACTGCCTGCTCCTCATTCATACGCTACTCATCCTCTTTTCTATACATTAACACCGCATTCTGTCCATCACTGATTCTGCGGCGGCTCCCGCTCCTTACGGGAACATCGGGACGAGCTTTAAGCCCTCGTCCTCATCGAATCCGAACAGCAGGTTCATGTTCTGCACCGCCTGACCAGCCGCACCCTTAACCAGATTATCCAAAGCTCCCATCATCACGATTCTTCCGGTGCGCGCGTCAATTTTAAAATTGATATCCACATAATTGCTTCCCTCCACCCATTTCGTTTCCGGGCAGACATCCTCCGGAAGCACACGGATAAAGGTTTCCGCCCCGTAATACTTATCATATACTGCTTTTATTTCTTCGCAGGTCGGAAGGCTTCCGTCCTCCTTCCTTGTCAGGGAAGCATATTCGGTCGCAAGGATTCCCCGGTTCATCGGAACCAGATGCGGCGTGAAATTCACCAGAATTTCCCTTCCCGCCGCATAGCCGAGCTGTTCCTCAATCTCCGGCGTATGGCGGTGGCTCGTCACACCGTATGCCTTGATATTCTCATTGACCTCACAGAACAGATTCGGCAGCTTCGCGCCTCTCCCCGCGCCGGAGGTTCCCGATTTTGCGTCAATAATGAGCGTATCCGGGTCAATCATCCCTTCCTTCACCAGCGGGTACGCTGTTAAAATGGAGCAGGTCGTATAGCAGCCGGGATTCGCCACAAGCCTTGCACCCTTTATTTTTTCCCGGTTGATTTCACACAGCCCGTACACCGCTTCTCCGATAAACTGCGGACTTTTATGCTCAATCTGATACCATTTTTCATATACCGCTGCATCCTTGATACGGAAATCCGCGCTTAAATCAATGATTTTCGTCTTTTTTAAGATTTCCTCCGTCAGCACTCCCGCCAGAAAGCCCTGCGGCGTCGCCGTAAAAATCACATCCACCTGCTCCGCCAGTTCTTCCATATTATCATCCATGCAGACCTCATCCACAATTTCAAACATATTGCGGTAAACCTCTGCATACTTCTGATTTATGTAGCTGCGGGAACCGTACCATTTGATTTCCACCTGAGGATGTCCCATCAAAATCCGAACCAGTTCATTTCCCGCATATCCGGTTGCCCCGATAATTCCTGCCTTTATCATTGTCTTTTTGTCCTTTCCTGCGCTGCGGCCCTTCTTTGCCGATTACATTTTCTTCTATATTAGTACAGCTCTTTTCCATAGTAAAGCGTTTTTTTGCTTTCCCTGTTTTAGTTTTGCATAATTATACATTCTTTTTTCCGTTTATGCAATACCTCATTCCTTGTTTCCAAAATATTTTTATGAATTTTTATGAATAAAATATGTATATTTTTTCACTTGCGTTTCCCAATGTTTTGTTGTATATTGTTGGTAGCCAATGATTGTGCCGATTTTTGGCAAATCAAATACATATACAGAAAGGACGTATCACATGAAGGAAAAAGTTATCTTAGCATATTCGGGCGGACTTGATACAACCGCCATCATTCCCTGGCTGAAGGAGAATTATGATTACGAGGTTATCTGCTGCTGCATCGACTGCGGTCAGGAGGAGGAGCTTGACGGTCTTGAGGAAAGAGCCATTTCCTGTGGCGCCTCCAAATTATACATTGTAGACATCATTGATGAATTCTGCGATGATTATATCATGCCCTGCGTGCAGGCAAACGCCGTTTACGAGAATAAATATCTGCTCGGAACCTCCATGGCGCGTCCCCTGATTGCCAAAAAGCTGGTTGAGGTTGCCAGAAAGGAAGGCGCTACCGCTATCTGCCACGGCGCTACCGGAAAAGGAAACGACCAGATCCGCTTTGAGCTGGGCATCAAGGCGCTGGCTCCGGACTTAAAAATTATTGCGGCATGGAGAGACGACAAATGGACGATGGATTCCCGCGAAGCCGAAATCGAATACTGCCGCGCACACGGCATCAACCTTCCGTTTTCCGCGGACTCCAGCTACAGCCGTGACCGCAACATCTGGCACATCAGCCACGAGGGCTTAGAGCTTGAGGATCCTGCCTGCGAGCCGAATTACGAGCATCTTCTGGTGCTTGGCGTTTCCCCGGAAAAAGCTCCCGAGGAAGGCGAATACGTCACAATGACCTTTGAGAAGGGCGTTCCGAAGACCGTAAACGGAAAAGAAATGAAGGTTTCCGACATTATCCGCGAGCTAAACCGTCTCGGCGGCAAGCACGGCGTCGGCATCATTGATATTGTGGAAAACCGCGTGGTCGGCATGAAGTCCCGCGGCGTTTACGAGACTCCGGGTGGAACCATTCTCATGGAGGCGCATCAGCAGCTTGAGGAACTGGTGCTTGACCGTGCGACGATGGAGGTCAAAAAAGACATGGGCAACAAGCTTGCACAGATTGTCTACGAAGGAAAATGGTTTACGCCGCTGTGCGACGCGGTAAAAGCTTTCGTTTCCTCCACCCAGGAATATGTGACCGGAGAAGTGAAGTTTAAGTTATACAAGGGCAATATCACCAAAGCCGGCACAACTTCCCCGTATTCGCTCTACAGCGAATCGCTGGCAAGCTTCACTACCGGCGATTTGTACGACCATCACGACGCTTCCGGCTTCATCACCTTATTCGGACTGCCGCTTAAGGTACGCGCAATGAAGATGCAGGAAATCGGCGAGAAGAATAAATACGAAGATTAAATACAAAGAAATGTGCGCCGCAAGGCGAACATCAAAGGGTGTCGCAAAATCATCCATAGCGGATGATTGAGCGGCACTTCCCCTCGTTACAGCTAAAAATCCGGTATCCTCCCCATTTTTAGGGTAGAATGCCGGATTTTTGCCGTACTTTAATAAAACCTTTCGGTTTTTTATTTTTTCTATGTACTTTTTACTCCAAACAGATGGCTGCCTGTCCGCCCATTTTGGATCTTGGCATGCAGTTTATTCAGATTATACCCCAGGCACAACAAAAGGATCTCCAGTTTTACCCTCGTTTTCCCTCTCAGCAGAAATCTCTGGAATTCATAATCGTTT
>CALWBG010000166.1 GCA_944375975.1 uncultured Roseburia sp. | reverse complement strand
AAGCTTCTGCAGGACACCTGCCGGGAAAAAAAGATGACCGTCATGAGCGCCATCAGCAAGGAGCACGGCCTTGATTCTCCCGCACATGGAGTGACGCTCTCGCTTCCGGTAGACGGAATCATGGGACTTTAAAATACTGTCCGAAAACATTGTTTGAAAACATAAACTTCAGACGTAAAAACAAGGGCTGCCGCCTCACAGATAAATGATTCTCCATGAGGCAGCAGCCCTGTTTTCATTTACAGAAAAACTCTTATTGATTCACGCCGGAATTTCCGCGTCTCTTTAAGCGTTTGCCGGAACGTCTTTCATAGAAAAGCTGATTCTTCCCATCTTATCTTTTCCGAGGCAGACAACCTTCACCTTATCGCCCAGCGTAAGCACATCCTCCACGCGGTTGATTCTCTCTTTGGCAATCTTGGAAATGTGAACCATCCCCTCTTTTCCGGGAGCGAACTCAAGGAACGCACCAAACTCCTTGATGCTTACAACCGTTCCCACAAGGATTTGTCCTTCCTCAAAGTCGGTCGTAATGATTTTAATCATCTCCACCGCCTTATCCATCATCGCTGTGTCCGTTCCGCATACGGATACCGAACCGTCGTCCGCAATATCAATCTTAACACCCGTGCGGTCAATGATTTCATTGATGGTCTTACCTCTCTGGCCGA
Source organism: uncultured Roseburia sp. (assembly GCA_944375975.1). Lineage (GTDB taxonomy): Bacteria > Bacillota > Clostridia > Lachnospirales > Lachnospiraceae > Roseburia. The sequence goes on along the minus strand of CALWBG010000166.1, from coordinate 5,684 downwards.
CCACATCACCGATTTTTTCCGGATTAATCTGGATTTGCACAATCTTGGGCGCGTATTTGCTGACCTCTTTTCTCGGCTCCGCAATGGCCTTCGACATTACCTCATCCATAATGTAGATTCTCGCCTCTCTTGTCCGCGCGATAGCTTCCTCCACAATCGGTCTTGTGAGTCCGTGAATTTTAATATCCATCTGGATTGCCGTGATTCCTTTATGCGTACCGGTCACCTTAAAATCCATATCTCCGAAGAAATCCTCAAGTCCCTGAATATCGGTAAGCACAATGTAATCATCATCCGTATCCCCGGTAACAAGACCGCAGGAGATACCTGCAACCATTGCTTTGATCGGCACACCCGCAGCCATCAGAGACATACAGGAGGCACAGGTGGATGCCATGGATGTTGAACCGTTGGACTCAAAGGTCTCGGAAACGGCACGGATTGCATACGGGAACTCTTCCTCGGAAGGAAGCACTGCCATAAGCGCTTTCTCCGCCAACGCGCCATGTCCGATCTCACGGCGTCCCGGACCGCGAGAAACCTTTGTTTCCCCTACGGAGTAGGCCGGGAAATTATACTGATGGATATAACGCTTTGTTGTAATATTTTCATCCAGACCATCAATCTTCTGAACCTCGGAAAGCGGGGCAAGCGTCACGACATCGCAAATCTGCGTCTGACCGCGGGTAAACATTGCGGAGCCGTGAACTCTCGGTATTAAATCAACCTCTGCCGCCAACGGACGAATCTGGTTGATTGCACGGCCATCCGGGCGCTTATGATCCTTTAGAATCATCTTGCGGACCGTCTTCTTCTGATACTGGTAAACAGCCTCGCCAAGCACGGCAAGCCATTCCTCATTGTCAGCAAACGCCTCCTCAAGCTTTTCGGTAATCTGGCGTATATTTTCCTCGCGCTTCTGCTTCTCGTCGGTAAATACCGCTTCCTCCATCTGTTCCGGCGTGATAATTTCTCTGATTGCCGCAAACATCTCCTCCGGAATCGCGCAGCTCGTATATTCATGCTTTGGCTTTCCGACCTCCGCCTGAATTTGATTGATAAACGCAATGATCGTCTGGTTTACGTCATGGCATTTGTAAATCGCCTCTATCATCTTATCCTCAGGAATTTCATTTGCGCCCGCCTCAATCATAATTACCTTTTCTGCAGTGGATGCAACTGTAAGCTGCAAATCTCCCGTATCCCAAATCTTCTGTGACGGATTTACGATAAACGCTCCGTCCACCATGCCCATCTGCGTCATCGCGCAGGGGCCTGCAAACGGAATGTCGGAAATTGTGGTGACAAGAGCCGAGCCAATCATGCCTACCACCTCGGGACGGCATTCCGGGTCCACGGACATTACCATGTTATTAATCGTCACATCATTGCGGTAATCCTTCGGAAACAGTGGACGCATCGGCCGGTCAATCACACGGGAGGTAAGAACGGCATTCTCGGAAGCCTTGCCCTCTCTCTTATTAAAGCCACCCGGAATTTTCCCTACCGAGTACATTTTCTCCTCATATTCCACGCTGAGCGGGAAGAAATCAATTCCCTCTCTCGGCTTGTCCGATGCCGTAACGGTGGATAATACTGTCGTATCTCCATACTTTAAGAGCGCTGCGCCGTTTGCCTGCGCACAGACTCTCCCGATATCAACTGTCAGTGTTCTGCCTGCAAGTTCCATTGAAAAGCTTTTATACATTGTTTTTCTCCTTTTTGTCTGATATAAGCCAGCAGAAGCACCGAAACTACTGAAAAACACATGAATGTCATATCCTTTTCAGTGGTCTCGGATATACGCTTCTGCCCGCCATCCGAAGGCCGGACGGCATACACGCCTTTTCGGGCGTAAACTTAAAATCGAGTGGAACAAAGTCCACTCGATAAAACCGTATGGAAAAGCATCCCATACGGCAACCCGTACAGAAAAATCGCTTTCCATACGGGCCGCAATTTTACTTTCTAAGACCTAAACGTTCAATTAAGGAACGATATCTCTCAATATCTACCTTCTTTAAATAAGCCAGTAAACCACGTCTCTGACCAACCATCTTTAAAAGGCCGCGTCTTGAATGATAATCATTCTTATTCTGCGCCAGATGTGCGTTCAGCTCTTCAATGCGTGCCGTTAAAATAGCAATCTGAACCTCCGGTGAACCTGTGTCTCCCGGTGTTCTGCCGTATTCTGCAATAATTGCCTGTTTCTTTTCCTTTGCGATCATATTATGACCCTCCTTTTCTTATTAAACGCCCTGTGCCGGTGATACCGGCAAATACTCAGTAAAAGGTCGGAGTCGTCCATCTACCGAATATGGGCTAAATCATACTTTTATACTATAACACAGAATCCCTGTGATGTAAATGTTTATTTTCAGTTATTGATAATACGCACGACTTTTACCGGAGTTCTGTAATAAGCGCCTGAAATCTTGATTCCGGATTTCGGCGAGCTTGCATGAACTACCTGTCCGCTTCCGATGTAAATCGCCACATGATTGATGCTGCTTCCGTTTCCGTAGAAGAATAAATCTCCCGGCTGTGCCTCGGATGCGGAAATGCTCGCACCGCAATTTGCCTGGGCCCTTGAAGAGTGCGGCAGTGATATGCCGTAGTTGGCAAATACACTTAAGACAAAGCCGGAGCAATCCGCTCCATTTGTCAAGCTCGTCCCTCCCCAAACATAGGGATTACCCACAAACTGGGTCGCAAACTGCACAAGGGAAACCCTTACATCCGAAACGCCCTCTCCGTAACGCACCTCTGTCATGGTCTGGGCCTTCATCAGCTCTGTGGAAATCTCCACATATTCAGATGAAACATAACCCTCATCGCTGTCGACGTTGATTTTCACCCATCCGTCCATGACCTCAACCACCTCGAGCTCCTCGCCCTGCGGCATCATCGTAATCACGGAACAATCCGTGTTCGGCTCTTCCCTCACATAAAGCGTTGTCGTTGTAACGGTCGCCAGCGTCTGCTTTACCTCGCGGGCCTTTGCAATCGCAGCCTCCCCGGTCAGAAGATATTCGGACTTGACATAACCTGTAACCTTCCCGGATTCAATCTTAGTCCATTCTCCCTCTGTTCCGAGAATCTCACATCCGGCGTTATTTGGCATCTTACCTACAACCTCCGCCTCCGTTCCGGGGGCTTCCCTTACATTTAAGTTGCCGTCTACCTGCGCAACGCCAAGATTCGTATATCCAAATTCCGCGGCAGCCTCCCGGAGAGCTTCCTGCTCGTTCTGCTCCTCCTGTCCGGATGCCGTTATCACCGTATCTGTCTCCGTAATCTCCGCGGCAGCCTCCGCAGATTCACTGAGATAAACGGACAATGTGTCCGTCACGCCGGACGCCACCGTCATATTTTCATTAAAACAGGTATCCATCTGCGCCGCAAGCTCCGAAGAAATGCCGGCGCTGACGCCGCTCTGCTGCCCCTGCTTCGTCTGCTTTCCTTCTACCTGATTTGCTGTATATGCCGTTGTAAATATCAATGTGCCTGCCGCTAAAATTCCTGCCGCTCTGATTATTTTTGCTTTCATTTCCTTGCCTTTCCGGCGTCCGGTTCCCTCTGCCGGTGTCCGCCACGCCATATCTGCAATCTCTCTGTTTCTGCTACGTTACCAAGTATAGCAGTCATATTTTACGGTGTCAACATAATTTTGTAATAATTATGTAATATTTTTACTGAAATATGTCCTGCCGAAAGCAATATCATTCTGCATCTGTTCCCTCAGCGCCTCAATGGAAGCAAATTTCCGTTCCTCCCGGACCCTCGTCAGAAATTCCACGGTAACCGTCTTCCCGTAAAGGTCCCCGGCAAAGTCAAGCAGATGTGTCTCCACACCGACGGGATTATTTCCTTCAATCGTCGGTTTCTGCCCTACATTCGTGATACCCCGGTATCTTTCCTCCCCGACAATAGTCTCCGTAACATAAACACCGAAGGGCGGCAGGAGTTTTTCCCCGGGAGGAATCAGATTTATCGTGGGAATCCCGATTTTCGTGCTGCCGATATGTCTCCCATGCAGAACCGGTCCTGTCACAAAATACCGATAGCCCAGAAGATGATTGGCCTTTTCGATATTTCCCTTTTCAATTTCCTCGCGGACAAAGGTACTGCTGATGTCTCTGGCGTTTTCCTTCATCTTTTTCACGACGAGCACCTCATAGCCATACTCCTGTGCATACGCTAAAAGCATATGGTGGTCTCCCCTGCGGTTATGCCCAAACCGGAAATCCTCTCCCACCACAAAGCATTTTACGTGAAGCTGACGCACGATTTTGGCAATAAAATCTTCGGCCTCCATGCACATCACCGCCTCCGTAAACGGACATTCCACCAGATAATCAACACCGATCTGTTCCAAAATATGCATTTTTTCCCGGTTGGTCGTAAGGACACGAGCCTCGACGTGGCTGATATTTTTTCTGGGTGGAATATCAAACGTAAAAATCACCGCCGCAAGTCCCCGATCCTTCTGCGCCGCAAGCTGTTCCATCAAAAGTTCATGCCCGCGATGGATTCCGTCAAACTTTCCCAGGGAAAGCACCGTGGGTTCCTCAATATAAAAATCAGTTGTATTTCTAATATATTTCATGCTTCCATAAACACCTTTACCGGCTTATAGTCTCCTCTGTCGGAGGAATATTCATAAATTCCGATAAAATGCCCTTCTTCATCATAAACCCGGATTTGCGCCTGCTTAAAGCTCGCTCGGTAATCAGCAAACGCTTCCGGAGACATTCTGTTTCCATTATACAGCAGCTTATTCCACTCTCTTTTTATGATGGCCTTTTCCAGATGCAAAAATACGGAATCCACGGAACGGATAAAATCAAACATCCCTGTCTCCCATTCGCCGGGCGGTATATCTCCGGCACATTCTATAACCTTTTGCTCAATCTCTGAAAGCCGCAAAGCGTCGCGAATCCGAAATTCCGATACCCTTGTCCGAACCAGCGCTTCCATGCACGCGCCGCAGCCAAGTGCCGCTCCGATATCCTGACAGAGCGTCCGAATATAAGTTCCCTTTGAGCAGCTCACACGCATTTTCACTCTGGGAAGGCTGATTTCTTCCAGCTCAATCGCGTAGATATGAACCCGCCTCGCGGCGCGCTCCACCGTCACGCCGGCCCGCGCAAGGTCACAGAGCTTTTTCCCGTTTACCTTCAGCGCCGAATACATCGGAGGCACCTGCTCGTAATCTCCGACAAAACGTGCCGCTGCTTCCCGCACATCCGCCTCCGTCACAGTGACCGGACACTCCAAGAGCACTGTCCCTGTGGTATCCTGCGTATCCGTCGTCCTGCCGAGCAGCATGACCGCCTCGTATTCCTTATCCTTGTCTGTCAGCAGTCCGCACACCTTGGTCGCTTTCCCGACACAGATGGGGAGAACGCCCTCGGCTTCCGGATCGAGCGTACCGGTATGTCCGATTTTTTTTGTTTTTAAAATGCCGCGCAACTTTGCTACCACGTCAAATGAGGTATAACCGCGCTCTTTATACACGTTGATAATTCCGTTTATCATGATATTTGCCTACCTGTCCCGCCGCCGTATTTATCAGGACTGTATTCCGCAGGAGAACTGCGGTGCCAGCAGATATACGTCATCCGGCGTAATCCGCATTTCCGGCGTAAAAATAATCCAGTCCGTTATCATATCCAGTGAAT
>CALWBG010000165.1 GCA_944375975.1 uncultured Roseburia sp. | reverse complement strand
GTTTGAACTGGAATTTCTGGTGATGGACCCGGGTTATGCCACGGCAAACAGGCAGCGCATAGAGGAAAATGCAAGGCTCATGGGCATTCCGCTCACCATTTTTGAGACGCAGATTTTTAATACCGTATTTGAGATTGAAAAGAATCCCTGTTATCTCTGCGCGAGAATGCGCCGGGGACATCTCTATGCGAAAGCAAGGGAGCTCGGGTGCAATAAGATTGCGCTTGGACATCACTATGACGATGTGATAGAGACCATTCTCATGGGTATGCTCTATGGGGCGCAAATCCAGACCATGATGCCGAAGCTGCACAGCACGCATTTCCCGGGCATGGAGCTGATACGACCGCTGTATCTGGTGCGGGAGGCGGATATCAAACGATGGAGGGATTACAACGGACTGCGGTTTTTACAGTGTGCCTGCCGTTTCACGGAGCAGAGCGAGCACAGCGGAAACGACGGGGAGAATCTTTCCAAGCGGCGGGAAATCAAGCATTTGATTGCCGAATTGAAAAAACAAAATCCATATGTGGAATCGAATATATTTAAAAGCGTGGAAAATGTAAACTTAAGTACCGTCATCGCCTACAAGAAGGAAGGCGTGGTGCATCATTTTCTGGATACCTATGACGGATTGGCGGAGGCGGATGAGAAGCAATGAGCATATTCGTTCTGTTTGCCGTTTATACGGCGCTGCTTTGCGGGCTGCTTGCCGTTGTGCGCAGCGGAAAATACCGGAAATATTACATTTGGGCAAAGGCAGTATGCAGCCTTGGGTTTCTTGCGGTTCTTTTTGCCGCCTGGCTTCTTACGGGGGAAAATGACAGGTTTTTTATGATGCTTCCCGCGTTTTTTTGCTGCTTTGGGGGAGATATATTGCTTGGCTTTTATAACCGCTTCCGCAGGAAACCCAAGTTTTTGGCGGGACTTTTCGTTTTCCTGGCGGGGCATCTTTTGTTTGTGCGTTGGATTTGCATGGAGGGAGGGATGGCTTTTGTGGATGTGCTTTTCCCGCTTGGGGCGGTGGGGCTGGCGCTGCTGCTGACCTCCATGAAGCGCATGCATACGGGAAGGCTGCGTCCCTTTATTCTGATTTACGCATTTTTTGTGGCACTGTTTTTTTCCTCCGCGGTGCGGTTTGCGGTTACCCGCCCGGTATGGGAAAACGCTGCTGCCGCCATGGGGGCCGGATTACTTCTGGTCTCGGATATCTCGATTTTGTTTCTCTATTTTTATAAGCGCGGCGGAATCAAAATTCACATTTTTAATCTGCTGACCTATTATTACGGCATGTTTGTACTGGCAGGAAGTTTGTTTCTTTTTTCTATTTAAAAAAAAACAGAAAACTGATATAATAAAGTGGGTTTCAGTAATCCGTTGTTTTGGAAAAAGTGGCTGAACGGAAAAGGCAAGAATGAGGATTAATATGGATAAACAGCAGGAGATTATGGAGAGTGCGATAAAGGAGGAGATCGATTTTATCGCATATGTAGATATGGAAACCGGTGTGCTTCGTACCATTGTCACCAATGCGCAGAGCTGTGTATTGCCTCCGGAGTGTGCGGATTATCAGGAAATCAATAACACATGCATTCCGAGGTATATACATCCGGAGGATCGGGAACGATGTAAAGAGGAATTTCTTCTTTCCAGTATCAGAGAAAAACTGAGTGAAAAGGAACGCCTGGAGGTGTCGTACCGTCTGCTTTGCGGCGGGGAATACCGCAGGAAGACCATGAGTTTTTATTACTATAATGAGAAAAAGGACACGCTTGTGCTGGTACGCCATGACGTTACGGAGAGCTTTGCGGAGGAGATGGAGCTTCGGGAAAAGCTTTATGAGGCAATGCAGGAGGCAAAGCAGGCAGACCGCTCGAAAAGCGAGTTCCTTGAGCGCATGAGCCATGAGATACGCACGCCTATGAATTCCATTATCGGTCTTTCCTACCTGAGCAGAGAGAACATTAAAAACGAAAAGCAGGTACTGGAGAATCTCGATAAAATCGAGAAGTCGGCGCAATTTCTGCGAACCCTGATCGACGATATTTTAAATCTTTCCCTGCTGGAGAGCGGGAGGGTTGCGGATAATAAGGAAGTAATTGCATTTACTCCGTTTTTGGAGGAACTCTGCCGTGATATTTCCAGGAAGGCGGAGGAAAAGCAGATTCATTTTTCGATGCAGGCAAGAGGTGATTTTGAAAAGGAGTATCTGTTCGACGGTGAAAAGCTTCGTGAGGCGTTGTTTGGTATTCTGGAAAACGCGGTGAAATATACGCTGCCGGAGGGAAGAATCGATTTTATTGTTGAGCTTTTAATGGAGTCCGAGAAAAACGCTACATTCCGCTTTGAGGTGCATGACACGGGAATCGGGATGGACGAGAAGTTTCTCCCGCGTGCCTTTGACGCATTTGAACAGGAGGGTGACGGGGATATGACGCTTTACGGCGGCACCGGCCTCGGACTTACGATTTCAAAGAATATCATTGAATTTATGGGCGGCAGAATTGACGCGTACAGTGAGAAGGGAAAAGGTTCCACGTTTGTGGCGACGGTCGCGCTGGAGAAAGCGTTCCGGTCCGGCAGAAGCAGAAAACGTTATGAAAAATCCGGCGGGATTACATATGATTTTACCGGTAAGCGCATACTTTTGGTGGAGGACAATGAAATCAATATTGAAATTACAAAAAATATTCTGCTGCACAAGAATTTTGCCGTAGACGTGGCGTGGAACGGGAAAGAGGCACTGGAATGTTTTCTTGGGCATGAAGCGGGGTATTACGACGCAATTCTGATGGATATCCGCATGCCGGTGATGGACGGGCTGGCGGCAACGAGAAAAATCAGACAGTCTGGCCGCCCCGACAGCGGGAAGATTCCTATTATCGCCATGACGGCGAATGTATTTGAGGAGGATGTAAAGAAGTCCTTTGAGGCGGGCATGAACGCCCATTTAAGTAAGCCGGTGGATATCCGGCAGATGTATGAGCTGCTGGATGAAGTGATTTTTGAATGAAAATTTTGGTAGTAAAGGAGGAATTTGATATGTCAGCATTACATGTGACGAATGAAAATTTTGAAGCGGAGGTATTGAAAAGTGAAAAGCCCGTTCTGGTGGATTTCTGGGCTGCCTGGTGCGGACCCTGCCAGATGCTTCTGCCGGTGATTGAGGAGCTTGCAGGCGAAGTTACGGATGCGAAAATCTGTAAGGTGAATGTGGACGAGGAGCCCGAGCTTGCCGAAAAGTACAGCGTTATGACGATTCCGACGCTGATTGTTTTTCGTGACGGAAAGCCGGCGGAGAAGTCCATAGGGGTTATTTCCAAGGAACAGATTTTAAAGTTGATTCACGGATAAGGGCGAAAGATTTGTCGAAAAGATACTTGCACTGAAAGATTTTTTGTGCTAAAAATAAGACTGGCGTGTAGCTCTATTATGATGTTTGCAAAGCGTATGATACTCTCACGGGGTGAGAGGTCATGCGCTTTTTCTTTTGCAGATCAGGTCAGGGAGCTTCACACTCTAATCGCAATTACAGACAAATGGAGGAGAAAAACAATGCCGAGAAACAAAAAACAGGGAATTATTTTTGGAATCATTATGTCCTACGCCATGGCGTACGGCATGGAGGTCTACAATGTCGCCATAAAAGAGGGCGTCAATCTGACGGTCGGAGGCTTCAGCAACATGACGAATCTCATCTTCTGGGAAGCGTTGAAAGAAGCACTGTATATGGGGCTTTTTGTCTTTCTTTTTTCAAACCTCTGGGGCAACCGCCTGGGTGCCGCCTTTGCCGCGAAACACTGCGACCCCGGGAAGGACAATGTATACATATGCCGTCTGCTGCGCCAGGCGGGGACGGTCGCCGTTATGTGTCCGACAATGAGCCTCGTCGCTTCTGTCTTATTCAACGTCATTCTGGGCGGGGCGCCGATTTCCCAGCTGCCTGCCATCTGGGTCGGGACATTGCTTAAGAATTTCCCGATGGCGTTTTTCTGGAATATGTTTGCCGCGGCGCCGTTTACGCACTGGATTTTCGGAAAACTGTTTCCGGAATGCTAATATGGATTGTTGTATTGTTTAAGAGTTGTTTAAAAAATCCGGGAAGAATATTTAGCCGACTGTGTTACCTTTGTTAAAAAAGAGAAGCAGGAGGCAAAATAAACGATGGCAAAACAATTTACAAAGAGCAGAGGGCAGATTGTCCGTGAAAATCTGTTTACGCTGTTTAATTTTCTCAATTTCCTCATTGCGGGGCTGTTATTTTCCGTAGGGGCGTATTCCAATATGCTGTTTATCGCCATCATTATCTTAAACATTGCAATCGGAATCGCACAGGAATTTAAGGCAAAAAAACTGGTGGATGAGCTGTCGATTTTAAATCGGCCGAAGGTCTGCGTAGTGCGGGAAGGACGGGAGACGTTGCTTACACCGGAGGATGTGGTGAAAGATGATTTGATGGTGCTGGAGAGCGGAAATCAGATTTGTAATGATGCGGTGATTGAGGAGGGCTCGCTTGAGGTAAATGAATCTCTGCTGACAGGAGAGAGCGATGCCATTGTCAGGGAAAAGAATGATAAGTTGTATTCCGGGAGTTCTGTCATTTCCGGAAAAGCTTACGCGCGGGTTATCCATGTGGGCGATGAAAATTATGCGACAAAGCTTGCCAACGAGGTGAAGCGGGAAAAACAGGTACAGTCTGAGCTTCTCGGCTCCATGCGGAAAGTGACGCGTTTTACCAGTTTTCTGATTATTCCGCTCGGAATTTTACTGTTTCTGGAGGCTTTTTTCCTCCGGCAGACGCCGGTAAACGAGGCCGTTGTATCTTCGGCGGCGGCGCTTCTTGGGATGCTCCCCAAGGGACTGGTGCTCCTGATTTCCGTTTCGCTGGCGGCCGGTGTTATCCGGCTGGCGCGAATGAAGATTCTGGTGCAGAATATTTATTCGCTGGAAACCCTGGCCCATGTGGATGTCCTCTGCCTGGATAAGACAGGAACCATCACGGACGGGAAGCTGAAGGTGTGTTCCGTTATCCCGATGACGGTTCTCACGCAGGGAGGGCTTGATGTGCTGGTGGGCTCCTATATGGCGGCCTGTGACGACAATAATGCGACCTTTTGGGCATTGAGGGAAAAATTTCCGGAAAATCCGGTTTATCAGCCGATTCATAAAATACCCTTTTCCTCAAAGCGGAAATGGGGCTGTGTGAGTTTTCGGGAGGCGGGGAGTATCTTTGTCGGAGCGCCGGAAAAACTTCTCGGTAAACTGCCGGAAAATCTGGAGCGGGAGCTTGAGAGCGGGCGCCGTGTGATTGTAATCGGCTATACGGGAAGGACGTGGGAGAATGAAAATGAACTGCCCACAGGGATACAGCCTCTCTACGGCGTTGTCCTGGAAGATACCGTCCGCCCGCATGCAAAAGAGACGCTGGAATTCTTTCGGAGGGAAGGCGTGGATGTGAAAATCATTTCCGGGGACCATATAAAGACCGTTTCCGGAATTGCCAGGCGGGCGGGGCTTTGCGGCTGGGAAGCCGCCATTGATCTGTCGGTTTTGGGGGAAACAGCGGATTATGACGCACTCTGTCAGAATTACAGCGTGTTTGCCCGGGTGACGCCGAGACAAAAACAGGAGCTGGTAAAAGCGCTGAAGCGGCAGGGACATCAGGTGGCCATGACGGGGGACGGCGTCAATGACCTGCTGGCTCTCCGGGAGGCGGACTGCTCCATCGCGGTGGCGGACGGCAGCGACGCGAGCCGTCAGATTTCTCAGGTGGTGCTGCTGGAGTCCGACTTTACGAATCTTCCCCAGGTCGTGATGGAAGGGCGGAAGGTCATCCACAATGTGACGCGGACGGCCCAGGTATTTTTCATTAAGACCATCTATTCCGTGCTGGTATCTTTCCTCTGCCTGCTCACCAATCAGGCGTTTCCGTTCATTCCGATACAGATTACGCTGGTTGACGCTTTCATCGAGGCATATCCGTCCTTTTTGACAATTGTGGAATCCGATACGCGCAGAATCAGAGGCAGGTTTCTTCCCACGGCGCTGTCCCATGCCATGCCTTTCGGAATCACGGTTACGGCGATGATAGCGGTGACCTGCTTTTTGGCTCCGTTTTCGGAAGCGGAGAACCGGACGGTGATGTATTTGCTTTTGATTCTGATTTCCATGACGGCGGTCGTTAAAAGCTGTCTGCCCCTTCGGCCGCTTCGGATTTTTATTTGCGTCACCATGTTTCTGGGGACATTCGCGGCACTTGGCGTACTGCCTTCCCTGTTTGAGGTCGGGGCTGTCTCGGGGGCCATGGGAACTTACATCCTGGCGGGTGCCGCGGCATCCCTGCTGTTGATTTTGGCGCTGGAGCTTTTCCGTAGACGGTATGGAAAAACAATGAAATCTGCGATATGATATAAGGGAGAAGAAGGAAAAGAGGCGAAGCGATGTCTTTAAGAAAGCGGATGTTCCGTTCCAATATGACAATCCTGTTTGCGGCGCTGTTTTCCCTCATGCTGATTATTCTGTCTGTGCTGATTGTTTTTGAGGATTCTCTCGCAAA
>CALWBG010000164.1 GCA_944375975.1 uncultured Roseburia sp. | reverse complement strand
CGGCATTTGTCTCCCCGGCCTTAAAGCGGTAAGACCACCAGGAGTAAATCTGCTCCGCGTCCGGGTAAAAATAGCGGAACGTATCGGTGAAGCCGCTGCCCAAAAGCGCTGTCATTTTTGCGCGTTCCTCATCCGAAAAGCCGGCGTTTTTGCGGTTGGTTTTCGGATTCTTTAAGTCGATTTCCTCGTGGGCGACATTTAAATCGCCACAGAGGATTACCGGCTTTCGCTCGTCGAGCTTTTTTAGGTAAGCCAGGAAATCCTCCTCCCACTTCATCCGGTAGGGAAGCCTTGCAAGCTCGTTCTGGGAATTGGGCGTGTAGCAGGTCACCAGATAAAATCCGTCATATTCAAGCGTGATGACGCGCCCTTCTTTGTCGTGTTCTTCGATGCCAATGCCGAGGGAAACCGAAAGTGGCTTTGTCTTTGTGAAAACAGCCGTGCCGGAATACCCCTTTTTCTCGGCGTAATTCCAGTATTGTTCATAGCCCGGGAGTGTTAATTCTATCTGTCCCTCCTGAAGCTTCGATTCCTGAATACAGAAAATATCTGCATCCGCCTCGTTGAAAAAATCCATAAAGCCCTTCTGCATGCAGGCACGCAGCCCGTTGACATTCCAGGAAATTAATTTCATATATTCCTCCAGTAAAAAATTTTTACATATCCCTGCCGATGTTATGTCCATACCGGTAAAAATCCGATATAATGGAACAACAGGTGATACCATATGATTATAGCCTGTCGGAGGGAAGGATACAACCCCGGAAATGTGGAAAGGATGAATTGGTAAATGACGGTAAAATTGGCGCAGAGTGGGCAGGAAAAAAAGAATTTATTACAGCTTTTAAGAGAAAGCGGGCAGTATATCGACGCTCCCTGCGGCGGCAGGGGGACCTGCGGACGCTGTAAGGTCAGGCTGCTGTCCGGGGAGGCGGAGCCCGTGCCGCGTGAGAGGGAAATCTTTTCCGGGCAGGAGCTTTCGGAGGGCTGGCGGCTCGCCTGTCTGTGTATACCAGAGGAGAGCTGCGAAGTGTTTGTGCCAAAGAGCGTGGAGACCTCCATGGAAGTGGAGACGGAGTTTTATGGGGAAACCGGGGACGAGGGACATACCCCCGAAGCCCGGGTAAGGTATCACAGCGGTGCCCCAGGGAGGCGGGCGCGCTGGGGCATAGCGATTGATATAGGGACAACAACGCTGGCCGCCGCCCTCATCGACCTTGATACGGAGGAGACGCTTCGGACTGCCTCGGCGGTCAACCGCCAGCGGGCGTACGGCGCTGATGTTATTTCCAGAATCCGGGCAGCCGCAGACGGTGAGGCGGAGGCGCTGCGGCAGAGTATTCTGTGTGATATTAAGGCATTGGCTACAGAGCTTTGCGGCAGCAATACGGCGGAGTCTGCCGTCATTGCCGGGAACACGGTCATGTGCCATCTGCTGCTGGGCTATTCCTGTGCCGGACTTGGGAGGGCGCCGTTTATCCCGGTGGATATTTCTCTAAAGCGCATGACCTGGAGGGAATTGTTCGGGGAGGACGGCCCTGTTTCTACGGTGACAGTTCTGCCCGGGATTTCCGCTTTTATCGGGGGGGATATCACGGCCGGCGTTTACAGTCTTTCCGATTTGCCCGAGAAGGGGATTCTGCTTGATATCGGCACGAACGGAGAGATGGTGCTTGCGACGGGAGACGGGTATCTCGCGGCGTCCGTGGCGGCCGGTCCCGCCTTTGAGGGCGGCAATATTTCCTGCGGGGTGCCTGGGGTTCCCGGTGCTGTCAGCGGGGCGGTATTATACGGAAAGGAGCGGATGGTAACGAAAACCATAGGCGGACAGCCGCCGGTCGGGCTCTGCGGTACGGGAATTATCGACGTTGTGTACGAGCTCATCCGTCACCGCCTTATCGATGAGCAGGGGACGCTCAAAGAGCCGTGGTTTTCGTCCGGTTTTGCGGTGGGCAAGGACAAGATTGTCGTTACCCAGGGGGACATCCGGCAGGTGCAGCTTGCAAAAGCGGCTATCCGCGCCGGCCTGCTTTTGCTGACAAGGGCGGGGGGAATCTCGCTGTCGGAGGTGACAAAGGTGTATGTCGCCGGGGGCTTCGGTTTTCATCTGAATCTGGAAAAGGCCATCGGAATCGGTCTGCTGCCTGCGGAATGGAAGGGGAAAATCACGGCGGTCGGAAACAGCGCCTTAGAGGGAGCGAAGAAATATCTGACAGAGTCGACGGGGAAAGGGGAGGAAGCCGCACAGAAGCTCCGCGCGATTGCAGAGAGAACGGAAACCCTCAACTTAGCGCTCTCTCCCGAATTTGAGGAAGCATACTGTGCGTATCTGCCGTTTCCCGGTTAGATGACTTTCTTTTTGCTCCAATGTCCGGTTTTATACCAGAGCCAGGAAATCATAAAGTTCGCCGCCCAGCCCATCGGGACAGCGTACCAGACGGCCGCCACACCCCAGACGGGCGCGAAATAATTGGCGACAAAGACCCGGATGGTGAGGTTTAACAGATTTGCGGCCATATAAACCACAACATCCCCGGCGCCCCTTAAAACGCCGTCGGTGGCTGCCTTAAAACCGATCAGGCAGAAAAACCATCCGATAAACGAGACGTAGGCGGTTCCGGTTGCAAACGCCTCGGGTCCGCTTCCGGCATCCAAAAAGGCGGAGATGACAGCCTCATGGAAGAACTGAAGAATGGCGCAGATGATGACTGCGAAGACCACAACCATAAGAATACCGGTGCGGTAGCCCTCTTTCACACGATCCTTTTGTCCCGCACCCAGATTCTGGGCGGTAAAGGTGGAAACCGCGTTTCCCGTGGCAATCATCGGCACGATACAGATGGATTCGATGCGCATTCCGGCGGAATAGCCCGCAAGCACGGAAGAGCCGAAGCTGTTGACAACGGACTGTACCAGCAGCATACCGATGCTGACGATAGACTGCTGGATGATGGACGGAATCGCGATTTTGGTGCCGCGGATGAGCATATTGGCGTCATAGAGGCTCACTTTTTCCCGCGCCGGAACGGGATAGCCGAAAAGCGCGCGAAGCAGAAGGAAAAAAGAGACAACCGCGGAGATTCCCTGGGCAATCACGGTTGCGACGGCAGCCCCGGCAACCCCCAGGTTTAAGGAGCATACCATAAACAAATCCAGCCCGACATTCAGCAGGGAGGAAAAAATCAGAAGGTACAGCGGAATATTTGATTTCCCGAGCGCGTTGAAAATCGCGGATAAAATATTGTACATAAACAGGAACGGAAGCCCGATAAAGTAAATATTCAGATAGAGCAGGGCGTCGTCCATAATATTTTCCGGCGTTTTTAAAAACGTAAGAATCCGTTCGCTCGTCAGCAGGCCGATGACCGTGAGCAGGAGACTTAAAATCAGAAAATTGATGAGCGCCGTATAGACCGAGGTTTTCATTTTGCCGTGTTCTTCTGCGCCCAGGTATTGGCTTGTGATTACGGAAGCGCCGATGCCGCCGCCGATGGCAACCATGATAAAAACGGTTGTCAGGGAATAGGAGGCACCGACGGCCGCCAGGGCGTTTTCGCCCACAAATCGTCCGACGATTACGGAGTCGGCCATATTGTAAAACTGTTGGAACAGGTTGCCGAAAATCATCGGCAGTGCAAAGAAAAACAGTGATTTCGCGGCATTTCCGTGTATCATATCAACGGTACTTTTTTTCATGTCAAACTTCCTCTTTTTTATTCAGTATTTCAGTAAATCCCTGACAATTATACAGGAGGGGCCGAAAAATATCAATTTTTTACAGGAAACAAAAATAAATCGTTTGGGTAATATTCTGCTTGTCACAGCGGCAGCGGCAGAGGTATTATTATGTCAGTATTAATACAGCCATGAGCAAAAGATTTTTTGCGGATTGAGCGCGGGAACAGGGAAGGAGTATAGAAGCTATGATTGAAAGCAGCAAGGTACATAAGATTTTATATGGGGGAGATTACAATCCCGAGCAGTGGCCAAAGGAGATTTGGCAGGAGGATATGCGCATGTTTCAGATTGCGCACATTGATGTAGTGACGCTTAACGTGTTCAGTTGGGCGGCGCTTCAGCCGGACGAGGTCACCTATGATTTTTCAAAGCTGGATCAGATTATGGAGTATGTCAGGGAAAACGGTTTAAAGGTCTGCCTTGCCACCTCTACGGCGGCGCACCCGGCCTGGATGGCAAGAAAGTATCCCGATATTCTGCGCGTGGAGAAAACCGGCATGAAGCGTAAGTTCGGAAGCCGCCATAATTCCTGCCCGAACAGCCCGACCTACCGGAAATATTCCGTGGCGCTGGCGGGGCAGCTTGCGCGGCGGTACAAAGATTACGACAATATTGTGGCGTGGCATATTTCAAATGAATACGGCGGGGAGTGCTACTGCGAAAACTGCGAGAAGGCATTCCGTGTGTGGCTGCGCAAAAAATATGGCACGATTGACGAATTAAACCGTGCCTGGAATACCTCCTTCTGGGGTCATACGCTTTACGATTGGGACGATGTCGTTGTGCCGGATATGCGCTCCGAGGAGTTTGAGTGGGAAGGAATCCGCACGAATTTCCAGGGGATTTCTCTGGATTACCGGAGGTTTAACTCTGACAGTATGCTGGAGTGCTATTGTATGGAGCGGGATGCGGTCAAAAAATATACGCCGGATATCCCCGTGACGACCAATCTCATGGGCTTTTACAAGACGCTGGATTATCAGAAATGGGCGAAGGAGATGGATTTTGTCTCCTGGGACAGCTATCCACCGTACGGGGCGGAACCGGAGCATAATGCCATGGCGCATGATTTGATGCGCGGCTTAAAGGGCGGGAAGCCGTTTGCGCTGATGGAGCAGACGCCGAGCGTCAGCAACTGGCATGCTTACTGTGCCTTAAAGCGTCCGGGCGTGATGCGGCTGTTAAGCTATCAGGCGGTTGCGCACGGGGCGGATACGGTGATGTTCTTCCAGATGCGCAGAAGCATCGGAGCCTGTGAGAAGTATCACGGGGCGGTCATCGATCATGTCGGAAATGAAAATACGAGAGTTTTCCGTGAGATTGCCGCGCTCGGAGGCGAGCTTTCCCATCTCGGCGACGCACTGCTGGGAGGACGCACCCCGGCGAAGGCCGCGATTGTGTTTGACTGGGATAACTGGTGGGCGACGGAGCTATCGGCCGGCCCGAGCAATCTCATTGATTATTATGACGAGGTATACCAGTATTACAAAGCATTGCAAAACCTGCATATTCCGGTTGACTTTATCGGGGAGGAGGACGACCTTGCGCCGTATGCCCTGGTGCTTGCGCCCATGCTTTATATGTGCAAGGAAGGCTATGACGGGAAAATCCGCGCATATGTGAAGGCGGGCGGTACCTTCCTCACCTCGTATTTCAGCGGCTATGTGGAGGAGCATGACCTCGTGGTGACCGGCGGCTATCCGGGAAGGCTTCGGGACATTCTGGGAATCTGGGTGGAGGAGTCCGACGCCGTGCCGGAAGGCGATGAGGGAATCCGCCATACGTTCCGGTATGAGGGAGAGACTTATCCGGCGGAGATACTCTGCGATTTGCTTCACACGGAGGGAGCGGAGGCACTCGCCGTATATGACAACGATTTTTATGCGGGGATGCCGGTGCTGACCCGAAACTCCTTCGGCAGCGGCATCGCATACTATGTGGCGGCGCGTTCCAGTCAGGCGTTCTACCGTAAGCTATTGCAAAAAATCACGGGAGAGCTTCATATCCAGCCGCCGGCGAAGCAGGAGAGGCCGGAGACGGAAGACGGAGGCTTTGTGGAGATGACGCTCCGCGAAAATCAAAACGGAAGTTTTCTGTTCCTGCTGAACCATGGAGATGCGGCGGAACGCGTAACGTTAGAACAGGGCGGCCGTAACCTGCTGGACGAAAGCGAATACCGGGCAGGGGAGTCGGTTGTGCTTGATCCGAAGGGTGCGGCGATTCTTTGTCTGTCCTAGGGATGTGCGGACGGTGATTGTAAAGGAAAAGGGAGAAGCATAATTGGAATATTCTTATCGTTATTTTGAAAACAGGGCATGCAAATATTATCCGTGCCATGAGTGCCGTCCGGGCCTGACGGGATTCAACTGCCTTTTTTGCTTTTGTCCTCTCTATGAAAGGGAGCACTGTCCGGGGAAACCGGAATATATTATGAGTGACGGGAAAAAAGTAAAATCCTGCATGAACTGTACCTTTCCGCACCGGCCCGAAAATTACGACGTGATTATGCGTCTTTTGCGAAAATAGGCCGGCGCTGCCGGGCAGAGACTGCGGAGGTGTGCGGAAATGGAAAAATTCGTGCGGACAAATATGAGAAGCCTTCTGACACCGGCTTTTCTTAAGCGTGTGGGGCAGCAGTATCATTTTGAAGAAAAGCATCGCAAACTTCTTTTTGCTGCGGCGGAGGATATGCGCGCGCAGCTTGCGGGGCAGGAGGGATTTTTTTGTTTTTTTTCCGGGCAAAACCCGAGGGGGCGGGGAATTTGGCAGGGCGATGAGGACGGTTAGGTGGTTGGGGGTATATCGCTTGGAGGGGGAATCGACGCGCTG
>CALWBG010000163.1 GCA_944375975.1 uncultured Roseburia sp. | reverse complement strand
AGTTCCAAGCTCCGTCGGGTTGGAAATATATACCATTTTCGGCTGAACCGTATGCTCAAAGCTTTCATCGGCATAATGGGCGTCCACATAAGCCGCCACCTGCTCTGACGTAAGCTTTCCATCCGGCGTCTGAAGCGTCAGACATTTATGGCCACAGGCTTCCAGCGCCCCCGTCTCATGCACGTTGATGTGTCCCGTCGCCGCAGTGAGTACCCCCTGATGGTGCTTTAGCGCCGAAGCAATGACCGTCACGTTGGTCTGCGTACCGCCAACCAGAAAATGAACGGCTGCCTCCGGCGCGCCGCAGGCCTCCTTTATCAGCTTTGCCGCCCCTGCGCAATAGCCATCCTCCCCATAGCCGGGCGTCTGCTCCAGATTGGTCTCCGCAAGCCTTTCTAAGATAGCCGGATGGCAGCCTTCCGTATAATCACTGTTAAAATATATCATATTTCACTCTTTCCTCCATTCCGGAGCCTTTTACGCGACGGGCGACACACCTTTTTTACTGATTAGAGGCTGCTACCAACTGTTGCAGCTTATTCATCGCCGCTCCGGCGTCAATCGTCTCCGCCGCTAATTTTACACCAGCCTCTATGGATTCCGCAACCCCTCCGATGTAAAGTACCGCTCCCGCGTTCAGCAGCACGACATCGCGCTTTGCGCCGCGCTCCTTCCCGCTTAAAATGCTTCTGGTGATTTCGGCATTGCGGACTCCGTCTCCCCCGCGCAATTCCTCTAACGGCGCCCTGCCAAGACCGAACTGCTCCGGCGTCACTTCAAAGGTCGTCACCTCCGTGCCGTTGATTTCGGAAACCGTTGTCGGACCGCTTAAGGTAAATTCATCCATGTTGTCACAGCCGCTGACAACGAATCCGCGCTCGACCCCCAGTCTGCTCATCACCCTCGCCATTTTCTCTGTCAAAGCGGGACTGTACACTCCGACAACCATCCGTTTTGCCCGGGAAGGATTGGCAAGCGGCCCCAAAATATTAAAGACCGTGCGGATTCCCATTTCCGTCCTCGCCTGCCCCACATACCGCATGGACTGATTGAAGCGCTGCGCAAACATAAAACCGATTCCGATGCTTTCCACACACCGCTGCACCTGCGAAGGCTCCGCCATAATATTTACACCGAGCGCTTCTAAAACATCCCCAGCGCCAGATTTGGATGATATGGAGCGGTTGCCGTGCTTTGCCACCGGAAGCCCCGCCGCCGCCACCACAAAAGCAGCCGTTGTGGAAATATTAAAGGTGTAGGTACAGTCTCCGCCGGTTCCGACAAAATCCACATATTGCGGAACATCCGGCGCAATCGTCTCCGCCTTGTCGCGCAGAACAGAGGCCAGCCCCACTAATTCCTCCAGTGTCTCCCCCTTCATGCGCATGGCAGTCAGAAACGACGCAATCTGCGCCTGGCTCGCCTCTCCCTTAAGCATGATTCCCATTGCCGATTTTGCTTCTTCCTCCGTCAGATTTTTTCCGTCTGCCGCCTTAGTGATATATTCTTTCATACTTTCCCTCCTTATTTAATTACAATTTAACTCTTTTTTGAATGTGCGGCAGTATTCCTCCGCCGCCTTTGCACTGTAATCATTTTTTTCAAGCTGTTTCATAAAGTACGTACCGACAATCGCTCCGTCAATGATATGTTCCATCGGACGCACATCTTTCGCCGTGCGGATGCCAAAGCCCATCATTACCGGCACCTCAGAGACTTCTTTAACCCGCGTAAGATAGGAGAGTACCTCCCGGTGAAAATCGGCATCCTGCCCGGTGACTCCCATCGACGACACACAATAGACGAACCCTTTTGCCCCCTTTAGAAGCATCGGTATGCGTTCCCCCGAGACCGGCGACACGAGCTGGATGAGAATGGTGCGTTCCGAACCCTCCAGGCACCGGGCGATTTCCCCCTGCTCCTCATAGGGCAAATCGGGAATAATCAGTCCGTCCACGCCGACCTCCCTGCATTTCCCGACAAACGCCTCCACCCCGTAATGAAGTACCGTATTATAGTAGAGCATAAATACGATGGGAAGCTCCAGTCCTTCGCCGCGCAGCTCCGCCACGGTGCGAAACACCTTTTTTACGTTGACGCCGCCGCAGATTGCCCGGTAGGACGCTTCCTGCAGCACGGGACCGTCGGCCACGGGATCCGAAAAGGGAATACCGAGCTCTACCACGTCACAGCCCGCCCTCGCACATGCCCGCAGGATGTCTTTGGTCGCCTCCAAATCGGGAAGCCCTGCGGTAAGGTACGTAATCAATGCTTTCCCGCCCGCCTCTTTCAATTTCTGCATTCTTTCCTCTATCCGATTCACTGTCCGATTCCTCCTTAATTCAAATATCCTTTGCCCGCAAGATAATCCGCAATCGTATTCACATCCTTATCGCCGCGTCCCGACAGGCAGACGATCATCCTCCTGTCTGCGGCCTCCTTTTCCCCAAGTTCTTCCCTGAGTTTCTTTGCGTATTGCATTGCGTAAGCAACCGCATGAGCGCTCTCGATAGCCGGTATGATCCCCTCCAGCTTACACAGCATCATCAATGCCTCCATCGCCTCCGTGTCCGTAACGGAAACATACTCCGCCCTGCCGCTGTCTCTCAGATATGCGTGCTCCGGGCCGACACCCGGATAGTCGAGTCCCGCGGAAATGGAGTGGGCGAGCTTTACATTCCCGTCCTCATCCTGCAGCAGATATGAGCGCATGCCGTGCAGGACGCCCGGCATCCCCTCTGCCATCGCCGCGGCATGCTCCCCGGTAGCAATTCCCTTTCCGGCAGCCTCCACGCCAATCAGTCTCACCCTGCTCTCCCCGATAAAATCCGCAAACATGCCGATGGCGTTCGAGCCGCCGCCCACACACGCTAGCACCGCGTCGGGCAGCCTTCCTTCCGCCTCCAGAATCTGGCGTTTTGCCTCACGGCTGATGACACTCTGAAATTCCTTAACCATTTTGGGATAGGGATGCGGCCCTACCGCGGAACCGATGATATAAAAGGTATCCTCCGCCGTTTTCGCCCAGGTGCGGATTGCCTCGTTTGTCGCGTCCTTTAAGGTATTGCTGCCGGAATGGACACGGACGACCTTTGCCCCCAGCATTTCCATACGCATCACATTTAACGCCTGGCGTACCGCGTCCTCCTCACCCATATAGACGGTGCACTCCATGCCGAACAACGCCGCCCCGGTCGCCGCCGCAACGCCGTGCTGCCCGGCTCCCGTCTCCGCTATCACCTTTTTCTTTCCCATGCGCCGCGCTAAAAGTATCTGCCCAATCACGTTGTTGATTTTGTGCGCTCCGGTGTGATTTAAATCCTCGCGCTTTAAGTAAATTTTTGTGCCGCAGAAATTGCTTAAGCGCTCCGCAAAATAAAGCGGCGTTTCCCTGCCGACGTACTGTCTGAGATATTCCTGATACTGCTTTATAAACGTTTCATCCCGGATTGCCTCTTCAAAGGCCTCCTCCAGCTCCTTTAACGTATTCATCAAGGCTTCGGGAACATACTGTCCTCCGTATGCCCCGTAATATGCGTTCTGATTCATGTGCAATTCCTCCATTTATAAAATTTAAATTTTATTTTTATTGTACATTGTCTTCTGTACCTCTTCCGTAAAGCGTCTGATTTTCTCCGCATCCTTGCCGAAATGTCTGTCCGTCCTCTCGACTCCCGAGCTGACATCGACAATGTCAGGCTCAAACAGCGCGATTCCTCGCCCTACATTTTCCGGTGTCAGACCGCCTGCCAGTACAAAGCCGATGCCGTGTTCCCGCAAGCGCTCCCTCAGCCCGAAAAACAGCCTTCGCCCCTCCCCGGCGGCGAATTGTTCCCAGCCGAAGGTCTTTCCGCTTCCGTATTCCTTTGCATCTACCAAAAGTGCGGAAATTCTGCTTTCTTTCAAAAGGCTGCCTCCCTGCAAAAGCATATCGGACAACCGGTATATCTCCCCCGGCCCCGATAGATTTATGGCCTGCCAGATGGGAAGCGTGACGCGCTCCGCCATCCCCGGCATCCATTCCCCATGCACCTGAATAATATCAAAGCCGTTCCTTTCGATTTCGTCGAGAAGCGCGTCGTCCGGCCTCACCACAACTGCAACTTTTATTATATTTTTATTTAATTTTTCAAAAATTCTTTTTGCCTGCCCGCAGGTGACATGGCGTTTACTTTTTTCATAGAGCACAAAACCTGCGTAAGAAACCCGCGCCTCGTTCAGCCAGACTGCCTCCGTCTCCCGCGTGATTCCACATATTTTGACTGACACGCCCGGCCCTCCCGGTGCGCCCGCCGTCATGCCGCGCCTTCCTTCCAGCGCCTTGCCAGCAGTCCCGGATGCTCCGCCTCCATCAGTGCCCTTCCAATCAGGAACGCGTCGACACCGCAGCGCTTTAACAGAGCCACATCCGCATCCGTAAGGATTCCGCTCTCCGCCACAAGCACCTTTTCCTTCGGCACCAGCTTCCGCAGGCGCACCGTCGTCTCAAGATGAATGGAAAAATCCCTTAAATCCCGGTTATTAATGCCGATAATCTTTGCGTCCAGCTTTAGGGCCCGCTCAACCTCCCGCTCATCGTGTACCTCGACCAGCGCATCCAGTCCCAGTTCCGAAGACAACTGATAAAAATCACACAGCATGACATCATCTAAGATTGCGGCAATCAATAAAACCGCGTCAGCGCCAATGGCCTTTGCCTCGTAAAACTGGTAAGGCTCAATCATGAAGTCCTTGCGCAGAACCGGCAGCGGCGACCTTTTCCTGACCTCCGTAAAATATGCGACGCTCCCATGAAAGTGATCCTCCTCGGTCAGACACGAGATTGCGTCCACCGCCCCATTATATTCCTCCATACGCTCCAAAAAATTAATTTTACTTTTTATTTCTCCGAGACTCGGGGACGCCTTTTTGAACTCCCCGATAATGGAAATGCCCTCTTTGGAGAGCGCCTCCAGAAAGCTGTGCCGCTCTCCCTGATATTGCTCCGCCATACGCCGTATTTCCGACTCACTAAGCGTCCGCTTCTGCTCGTTCAATCTTCTTTTTTTATCTTCCACAATCACATCTAAAATCATTGTAAACTCCTTTCGTCCGCGCATATGAAATTTTCGATAATCCTCTTTCCGTGCTCCGTATAGATGGATTCCGGATGGAACTGCAAGCCGATGACCGGATAATCTCTGTGGCGCATCGCCATGATTTCACCGTCGCCCGTCTTTGCCGTCACGATAAGCTGCTCCGGCAGCCCTTCCCGCTGCACCGCCAGGGAATGGTACCGCGCGACGGCAAGCGGCGACGGGATTTGCGCAAAGATTCCGTCCCCCGTGTGCGTAATTTCCGACTGTTTTCCGTGGTAAAGCGTTTTTGCGTAAGTAACGGTCCCGCCGAAAGCTTCCCCGATGCACTGATGCCCGAGGCAAATGCCGAGTATCGGGATTTCACGGTAAAATTCCCGGACTGCTTCCATACAGATTCCTGCCTCCTTCGGGCTTTTGGGTCCCGGAGACAACACAATTTTCTCGGGTTTTAATCGTCGTATTTGCGCAAGCGTTATCCTGTCGTTACGAACCACGCAAACGTCCGGCTCAAAGGTTCCGATGTATTGATACAGGTTATAGGTAAACGAATCATAATTGTCAATTAACAGTATCATAGCTGTTCCTCCTCCACCAATGTTTTTGCCAGCGCCATTACCTTATTGCAGCATTCCTGATATTCCTTTTCCGGGATGGAGTCAGCGACAATGCCGGCCCCCGCCTGTAAATATACGTTACCTCCCTTTTTTATCATGGTGCGTATGGTAATGCAGAAATCCATATTTCCCGAAAAATCCACGTATCCCGTCGCACCCCCGTAGAGCCCGCGCCGCACGGTTTCCAGTTCCTCAATGATTTCCATGGCCCGGATTTTCGGGGCCCCGCTTAAGGTTCCCGCCGGTAGAAAGGATGCCAGCAAATCAAGCGGATGAAGCCCTGCCTTTTTCCTGCCCTCTACCATTGAGACAAGGTGCATGACATGCGAGTAATTGCGTACCTTCATAAAATCCGTGACCTTAACAGTACCGAATTCCGCAATGCGCCCCATATCGTTTCGCGCCAAATCCACAAGCATGACATGCTCCGCCCGCTCCTTTTCATCCGCAAGCAATTCCGCACGAAGCGCCTCATCCTGCTCTTTGTTTTTCCCTCTGGGCCTCGTTCCGGCAATCGGACAGGTAAACACCCGGTTTTCCCGCTGCTTTACAAGCATTTCCGGGGAGCTGCCTATCATCTCGAAATCCCCGAACTGAAAATAATACAGATAGGGCGACGGGTTTAACTCCCGCAGTCTGCGGTAAAGCGCAAAGCCGTTCTGCGCGGTTCGAATCGTCCAACGCTGCGAAAGAACCGTCTGAAAAATATGTCCCTCCCGGATATAACGTTTGATTTTCTCCACCTTCGCGCCGTATTCTTCCCTGGTATCTGATTTTTTGACGATCACACCGTCCGGCGCCGCCTCTCCCTCTGCCCGGCGATGCGCCCGCATGGCCTTTTCAATCATCTGTGCGGCTTTCCTTTGTGCTGTTTTCTTT
>CALWBG010000162.1 GCA_944375975.1 uncultured Roseburia sp. | reverse complement strand
TACCAGTCACAAGATTCAGCCCAGGTAGAATCGTTTACGTGCTGCTCGGCGAGGCCCATCTCGAACTTATCCATATTCTCGGTGACATCCTTCGCCAGTGTATTGACCCTGGATAAAATCCATTTGTCCGCCGGTCTTAACTGCTCCGGCATTCCGTCGCCGAAAGCCGCCTCACTCCCCTTTGCCTGCTCTAAGTTCATCAGGATAAACCGGGAGGCATTCCAGACCTTATTCGCAAAATTCCTGGAGGCTTCCACCCTCTCCCAGTAAAAACGCATATCGTTGCCCGGCGCGTTTCCGGTAATCAGCGTCAGCCTAAGAGCGTCAGCACCGTATTTGTCAATCACCTCCAGAGGGTCGATTCCGTTTCCGAGAGACTTGCTCATCTTTCTTCCCTGCGAATCGCGCACCAGCCCGTGGAACAATACCGTATGGAACGGCGCGCGGCCCGTCTGCTCGTAACCCGAGAAAATCATACGGATGACCCAGAAAAAGATGATGTCATAGCCCGTGACAAGAACATCCGTCGGATAAAAATAATCCAAATCCTCCGTTTCCCTGGGCCAGCCAAGCGTGGAGAACGGCCACAGTGCGGAAGAGAACCAGGTATCGAGCGTATCCTCATCCTGCTGCATATGCGTTCCCCCGCATTTCGGGCAGGCCGCCGGGGCTTCCTTCGCCACAACCATTTCCCCGCAGTCGGCACAGTAATACGCCGGAATCCGATGGCCCCACCAGAGCTGCCTGGAAATACACCAGTCACGGATATTGTCCGTCCAGTTAAAATAGGTCTTCTCCATGCGCTTCGGAAGCAGTCTGATTTCTCCGTTTTTGACTGCCTCGACCGCCGGACGGATCAGCTCGTCCATCTTTACGAACCACTGCTGCTTTACCATCGGCTCTACCGTCGTCCCGCAGCGGTCATGTGTCCCGACATTGTGGGAATGGGGCTCCACCTTCACCAAAAGCCCCTGCTCCTCCAAGTCGGCAACCAGGGCTTTCCTGCATTCGTAGCGGTCCATCCCCTCATATTTTCCCGCAAAATGGTTCATCGTCGCATCGTCGTTTATGACCGTGATTTCCTCGAGCTGATGGCGTTTTCCGACCTCAAAATCGTTGGGGTCATGCGCCGGGGTAATCTTAACACAGCCTGTTCCAAACTCCTTATCTACGTAAGCGTCCGCAATCACCGGTATCTCCCGGTCCGTCATCGGCAGCTTTAACATTTTACCGATGATGTCGCTGTAACGCTCATCCTCCGGATTTACCGCAACGGCGGTATCGCCGAATAAGGTCTCCGGTCTCGTCGTCGCGATTTCAACAAATCTTCCTTCCTCGCCCACAACCGGATAATTGATATGCCAGAAAAAGCCGTCCTGCTCCTCATGCTCCACCTCGGCATCGGAAATGGAAGTCTTACATACCGGACACCAGTTGACAATTCTGGAACCCTTGTAAATCATCCCCTTTTCATACAGCTTTACAAACACCTCAAGCACTGCGTCAGAGCAGCCCTGATCCATCGTAAAGCGCTCCCTCTGCCAGTCCGCGGAGGAACCCATTTTTTTAAGCTGATTGATAATACGTCCGCCGTATTCCTCCTTCCACTCCCAGCATTTTTCGAGAAAGCCTTCTCTGCCAAGCTCACGCTTGTCAATCCCCTGCTCCTTCAAATTCTCAATCACCTTAACCTCGGTCGCAATGGATGCGTGGTCGGTTCCGGGCTGCCACAGCGCATTATAGCCCTGCATTCTCTTATAACGGATCAAAATATCCTGCATGGTATTATCAAGCGCATGTCCCATGTGAAGCTGGCCGGTGATGTTCGGCGGCGGCATCACAATCGTGAACGGTTTTTTGCTTCTATCCACTTCGGCGTGGAAATAACCGTTTTCTTCCCACTTCCGGTACAAACGGTTTTCAATACTTTTCGGATCATAGGTTTTGGCAAGCTCTTTGCTGCAATTCTGACACATACTCTTATTCTCCTTTTCAGTTAATCAAGAAAGAATCTCGCAAAGCGAGATTCTCCGCCTGCGGCGGGCCGCATGGGCGGTATTCTTCTCTTCCGCCGCAGTGCGCTCCTGCCCGGAGGGCATTTTTTATGTGCGCCTGACGGCGCACATAAAAAACGCCCTTTACAGTCTTAAAACTGTAAAGGGCGATATAATCGCGGTACCACCTTCGTTCACCGTAAAAACGGCAATCTCGCTCCGGTCGTCACCGTGTCGTCTCTTAGAGAACCTCTGATGATTCACCGGCAATCCTGTAACGTAGATTACACGTAAGCGCTTGCGCCTGCCGGATCCGGCACGCTTTCTCGGCGCTTCGGTTCAAAAGCTACCTTCCACACAGCTTTCTTTGGGATGCCTTACAGCCGGCGGGCTTCCCTCTCTGAAAAGAGTCTGCATGTACTCCTCTTTCTCAATACCTTTGATTTATGGTTGTTTCTATCATACGTGCGGTTTTTCCATTTGTCAAGGCAAAAAAATAGTTAATAAAATAACAATTATTGATTTTTTATTTTTTCATGGCAAAATAAAAAATAGCAAAACAATAATAGGAGTGATACAAACATGGGACTACATGCAATCGATGAAGCGAAACGATGCCTCAACTGTAAAAAACCTGGATGCCGGGAGGGATGCCCCATCCATACGCCGATTCCCCAGATGATACAACTGTTCCTCGCCGGACAGATGAACGATGCGGCAGAACTGGTATTTCAAAACAATCCGCTCTCCGTCATCTGCTCACTTGTCTGTGACCATGACAAACAGTGCGAGGGGCATTGTGTAAAGGGCATAAAGGGCGAACCGGTTCACATTTCATCCATTGAAAATTATATTTCCGATACGAGCTTCGACAAAATGAAGCTGAAAAAAGAGCCCTGGAACGGACACCGTATCGGCGTCGTAGGCGCCGGTCCCGCGGGCATTACAATCGCGATTCTGATGGCATGCAGAGGCTATAAGGTGACAATATTCGAAGTCCGCGAAAAGATCGGCGGTATTCTGCGGTACGGGATTCCGGAATTCCGTCTCCCCAAATCCATACTCGACAGATACTATGTGAAAATGAAGGAGCTCGGCATCATGTTCCGTCCGAACTTTGCTCTCGGAGGCTCCACCGGAGTTCAGGATCTGCTGGCAGACGGCTATGACGCCGTTTTTATCGGGACGGGAACATGGCGCCCCTATAAATTAAATATACCGGGAGAGACACTCGGAAATGTGCACTACGGAATCAATTATCTGAATAACCCGGATGTCTTTGATCTGGGCGATACGGTCGTCGTCATCGGCGCCGGAAACGCGGCTATGGACGTGGCACGGACAGCCATCCGAAAAGGCTCCCGGCACGTGACGGTTTATTCCATCACGGAGACGCCGGCGGCCTCCCCAAAGGAAGTGGAATACGCAATGATAGACGGCGTTTCATTTGAGTATTTGCAAACCGCGCTGGAAATTAAAGATGAGGGGCTTATCATCTGCGATGTGGAATGGACGGAAGACAAAAAACCGGTAAAGCATGAGGAAACCGCCCGCTTCGTACCGGCGGACAGCGTCATTATCTCTATCTCACAGGGACCTCAGGACCGGCTTGTAAACCGGGACAAGCAGCTTGAGGTGGACGACCGCGGGCTGCTTAAGACCAACGCAAAGGGAGAGACCACGATGGAGGGAATTTTCGCCTCCGGGGATGTGGTGACGGGGGCAAAGACCGTCGTGGAAGCGGTGAAATATTCCAAGATGATTGCGGATGCGATGGATGAATATGTGAAAAATAAAACGTGCATTTGACACCCGGATCCCACAAAAAAAGAATCCTGCCGCACAGCAGGATTCTTTTTTCGGCGCCAGCATTCTTGCGCCCTCTTGTCAATCTTCTCCGTCCTCTTCATCGGCGATTGCCGCGGCCGTGCCTGACACGGCAGACACTACCGCAATCACGGCAGCAATGATTACCAGTAAAATTAAAGCTCCGAGAAAAATCAATAATCCGCTCTCTGTCATACCTTCCATCTCCTACCATTTGTCAATCTCAGGATGCATATGCCTCCCAGCCGATACACTATGGCAAGTATAGCATACTCCGCCCGATATTTCCAGTATTTTTCAGACAGCCAGATTTTATTCGCAACAAATTACCTACCCCTTCACGCTTCCCAGGGCCACCCCCTGTACGATGTGCTTTGACAGAATCAGATAGACAATAATCACGGGGAAGATGGAAAAGGCTATCATCACATACACCTGCCCCATATCGAATTTCAGCCAGTCTGCCGCACGAAGCTGTGCAATCAGAATCGGCAGCGTTTTTTTCTTGTCGTCATGCAGAATCAACGCCGGAGTAAAATAGTTGTTCCAACTGCTGACAAATGTAAAAATTGCCTGCACGGCGATTGCCGGCTTCATCAGCGGAAGTACGATGGCATTGAAGGTGCGGAACTCTCCGGAGCCGTCAATCCTGGCGGCCTCAATCAAAGACAGCGGCAGCGTGCTCTCCATGTACTGTTTCATGTAAAAGAATGTAACCGGCGCCGCAATCGTCGGCACAATCAGGGGAATAAACGAATCCTCCAGCCCCATATCGGACACCAGGTTAATAAATCCAAGCGCCGTTACCTGGGTCGGAATCATCATAACCATCAGGATAAACGGATAAATAAATTTTTTGAGCCGAAAGTCATAGGCATGAATCGCGTAAGCCGTCATCGTGGAAAAATAGACGCTTAAGACCGCGCTCCCTGCCGATACAATTAAGCTGTTGATAAGTCCGTTCCATACCGGAAGCGTCCCGTTTACAAGATTCGTCCAGTTCTCCAGCAGATGGGTGCTTGGCAGCAGGGTAAACCCTGCCTGCAATTCCCCGTTGGATCTTGTCGCATTGATAAACAAAACATAAAACCAGAACAGGCAAAAAAATGTAATAATAATCAGCACTGTATATGCAATGACCCTTCTGGCATGAAGCCCGATTCCCTTTTTCAGTCCCAGATTTTCATTCATCCCTCTCACCCCTTTCTCTTATCATTTCCGGTCACCTTAAATACAAGCAGGCTTAAGATTCCGGTAATAATAAACAGGATTACGGACAGGGCTCCCGCCATACCATAATTCTTACTGTACAAATGCTTGTTCAGGAACATAATCAGCGTCATTGTGGAGCGCATCGGGTCTCCGGTGCCGTTTGTCAGAATCTGCGGCACATCAAATAATTGCAGACCGCCGATCAAGGAGGTAATCACCACATACACCAGAATGGGGCGCAGCAGCGGCAGTGTAACCCGGAAAAATACCTGTGCGGATGTCGCTCCGTCCACCTCGGCAGCCTCGAACAGCGACGTGTCAATTCCCATCATGCCCGCCATCAAAAGAATCGTCGTATTTCCAAACCACATCAGGCAGTTCATCAGGGCAATCAGCCCTCTCGCGCTTCCCGTATTGGAAAGGAATTTATACGGCTCATCAATAAACCCGATTTGCATCAGCAGAGAATTGATCGGTCCCCCATCGGAAAACAGGGTAAAAAACAGCATGGAAAACGCGGATGCCATAATCAGGTTGGGCAGATAAATCACGGTTTTAAAAAACCTCGCTCCCTTCAGCCTGAGCCTCACATCTGAAAACCACGCGCCCAACAGCAGCGACAGGATTATCTGCGGTATAAAGCACATAATCCACAGCACTATGGTATTTTTCGCATAAACCCAGATATCGCCTCCCGAAAACAGTTTTTCATAATTTTCCAGCCCCACAAAGTTCGGACCAATCTGTGTCAGCCCCGACATATAATTCTCAAAAAAGCTGTTATATATCGTATTCACCAGCGGGATAAGCTGAAATACCACATACACCAGAATAAACGGAAGCAAAAAAATGTACCCCCATTTATTATATCTGACCACCTTTCCTTTGCTTTTCCTCATATCTATCTGACCTCTTTCTTTCTGCCTGCGCCAAAACTGCTGAACAGAAATATTTCTGAATTTACCATGTAACAAAATAAGCCCCGCCCGCCTCCCTTACGGTACGGCAGGCGAAGCTTTCTTTTTGATTTCCTAATCGTCTGCGTTACTTATTTAATAAGTGAGCTCCGGGTATTTCTCCACAACTGCTTTGTAGAACAGATCCAGCGCTCCGTCCAAATCGGTGCTGCCCTCAAAGTAATTCTTCATCGCGTTCTGGAATTCCTCGTTGCAGCCCTGGTCATATGCGGAAAGATTGCTCAAATCAAGATTTTCAACGCCCGCGCAGTAAATACCGAGCGGATTCTGTCCGCCGAGGATCTGGCTGGAATAGCTCGTATCCGCCGCCATTGCTTCCATAACCGGCTTATTGTTTACAAAATCATCATCATCCACAACGATTTCTTTCATAATGTCCTCGTTGGTCGTCATCTGAAGCATAATATCCTTTACCAGGCTTGCATTATCGGTTCCTGTTGCCGCACAAATCCAGGTTCCTCCCCAGAAGAAGCCCTGCGGTCCCTCGGTTGCTCCCCAGCCGCCCTGATTTCCGATGCTTCCTTCGGTGTCCGCGGCCATACTGAAGTTTACAAGCCATGCCGGCCCAAAGT
>CALWBG010000161.1 GCA_944375975.1 uncultured Roseburia sp. | reverse complement strand
ATCGAGCAGGGAATCAGCGGGAAAGAAAAGAATACGGATAAGCTTTTGGACGCGATTGAAAAGGCAAAGAAAAACGATGCCTGCCGGCTGCTGACAGGCTTTGGAATTCCGAATGTCGGAAAAGCCGCGGCAAAAGCGATTATGAAGCATTTTAAAACGATGGAAAATCTGGAAAATGCCAGTGTGGAAGAGCTTATGGCCGTCAATGACGTGGGGGAGGTCAGTGCGGAATGTATCCGCAGATTTTTCCGGAATCAAAAAAACCGTGAGCTTTTGGAGCATTTAAAGAGGCTCGGCGTCAATATGGAGTCGGAGGAGACACAGACAATAGAGTCGGCGCTGACCGGAAAGACGCTTGTGGTTACCGGGACACTCCCGACACTCGGCAGAAAAGAAGCGGCCGAGCTGATTGAAAAATACGGCGGAAGAGTTTCTGGTTCGGTTTCCAAAAAGACAGATTTCGTGCTTGCGGGGGAAAATGCTGGGAGCAAGCTGACAAAAGCAAACGAACTGAATGTTCCCGTGATTACGGAGGAAGAGCTGTACCGCATGATAAATGCGCAATAAATCCGCGGAAAGCAGACGTTACGGAAAAAGCCAAGGAGTGAGAGAATTATGCCAATAAAAACACAGAGCGATTTGCCCGCGAAAGAAATACTGGAAAAGGAAAATATATTTGTTATGGATGAAAAACGCGCCATGCATCAGGATATTCGGGCGATTGAGATCGGAATATTGAATCTGATGCCGTTGAAAGAGGAGACGGAGCTGCAGCTTCTGCGCTCCCTCTCGAATACACCGTTGCAGGTAGACGTGACGTTTATTACTGTTTCCTCCCATGAATCAAAAAATACCTCAATGAGCCATCTCAACCAGTTCTATGAGACCTTTGACCAGGTGAAGCACCGTTATTTTGACGGGCTGATTATTACGGGAGCACCCTTAGAGCAGATGGAATATGAGGAGGTGGATTACTGGGATGAAATGTGTTCCATTTTCGAGTGGACAAAAACCCATGTAACCTCCACGCTGCATCTGTGTTGGGGAGCGCAGGCGGGATTATACTATCATTACGGGCTCAAAAAATATATGCTGCCAAAGAAAATGTTCGGTGTGTACGAGCATCACGTAATGAACCGTAAGGTTCCTTTGGTCCGTGGTTTCGACGACTACTTTATGGCGCCTCATTCCAGACACACCGAGGTTCGGGCGGAGGATATCCGCAGGGTACATGAGCTGACCATTCTTGCGGAGTCCGAGGAGGCCGGCGTTTTTCTGGCAATCGCCGACGAGGGGCGCAGAATTTTTGTTATGGGGCATCCCGAGTACGACAGCATTACGCTCGATAAGGAATACAAGCGTGATAAGGAAAAAGGACTTCCGATTGAGCTTCCGGTAAATTATTATCCGAACGACGACGATACGCAAAAGCCCAGGCTGCAGTGGCGTTCGCACGGGAACATTCTGTATTCCAACTGGCTGAATTATTATGTGTACCAGCAGACTCCCTATGAGTTCATCGCGACGGCGGAGATTGTAGGTAAATGATGTGACGCTGCCTGAAAATTTTAGTTTCCAAAACCGGAATAGTCTGTTATAACGACCACATAATATCACTTAGGAGGCAATAAGCGATGGGTGAGGATAGAAAAACATTTAAAATAAAGGATGGTAATTTAGGAGAAGTGAAAATTGCAGATGAAGTAGTTGCCATCATTGCAGGACTTGCCGCGACCGAGGTTGAGGGGGTAGGTTCCATGGCTGGCAACATCACAAACGAACTTGTTAGTAAACTTGGTATGAAGAACCTTTCCAAGGGCATCCGCGTGGAGGTGCTCGAGGGTACGGTCAGTGTGGATGTTGCGCTGAATATCTCTTATGGCTATTCGATTCCGGAGGTATCCGCCAGAGTGCAGGACAGGGTAAAAAATGCGATTGAAAATATGACAGGACTGGAAGTATCCGTTGTGAACATCCGTATCGCAAGCGTGGACATGGGCAATAATAAATAATACTTTTCTTAAGGTAATGGAAGGGTGTCGATGCGACATCCTTTTTCCTTATGCAAAAAGAAGATGACAGGAAGGATGAATTTATGAGCAGGAGAAAACTCAGAGAACAGATTTTTAAGCTGCTGTTTCGTGTGGAGTTTCATAACGTAGAGGAGTTGCCGCAGCAGCTTTTATTGTGTGAGGAGGATTCCGCAGAGTGGAGCGAGGAGGAGCGGGGATATATTTCGCAGAAGTTTCATGCCATCATCGAAAAGCTGCCCGAGCTTGACGGTATGATTAACGAGGTGTCGGAGGGCTGGAAGACGGGAAGGATGGGGAAGGTGGATTTGACACTGATTCGCCTTGCCGTTTATGAAATGAAATACGAGGAAGATATCCCGGTGAAGGTGGCAATCAACGAAGCGGTGGAGCTGGCGAAAAAATACGGAACAGATGATTCCCCGGGATTTGTCAACGGGGTTCTGGCAAAGCTGGCATGAAAAGGAATATATATTCGGTAGGACAGGTCAATACATATATTAAAAATATGTTTGCCCAGGATTTTATGCTACAGCGCATCTGTGTCAAGGGAGAAGTGTCGAACTGTAAATACCACACCTCGGGGCATATTTACTTTACGCTCAAGGACGCGGCGGGAGCCATAGGCGCGGTGATGTTTGCCGGAAACCGCAGAGGGCTTGCGTTCCGTATGAAGGAAGGAGACAAGGTGATTGTAACCGGCTCCATCGAGGTGTATGAGCGGGACGGAAAATATCAGCTCTATGCGAAGGAAATTGAATTGGACGGCGCTGGCAGTCTTTTTCAGAAGTTCGAGGCATTAAAGCAGGAGCTTGCGGAGATGGGGATGTTTGCGCCCGAATACAAGCAGCCGATTCCCAAGTATGCGCGTCGCGTCGGGGTTGTGACGGCTCCGACAGGGGCGGCGGTGCAGGATATCCGCAATATTGCCTCCCGCAGAAATCCGTACGTGCAGTTAATCTTATATCCGGCACAGGTGCAGGGAGAGGGAGCGGTAAAAAGCATTGTAAACGGCATTCGGGCGCTGGACGCCCTGGGCGTGGATGTGCTGATTGTCGGCAGGGGCGGCGGCTCAATCGAAGATTTATGGGCTTTCAATGAAGAGGAGGTCGCGCGTGCGATTTTTGAGTGCCGGACGCCTGTAATTTCCGCGGTCGGACATGAGACGGATACGACCATTGCCGATTTTGTGGCTGATTTGCGCGCGCCCACCCCGTCGGCGGCGGCAGAGATGGCGGTATTTGATTATTTTACCGTAAAAGAACAGTTAAGTGTCTATCGGCGGCGGATGGAGCTTTTGCTTCGGCGGAATGTGGAGCAGGCAAGAATGCGGCTCGCAAATTACAGAACAAAGCTTTCTTATGTAAGTCCTGCGGGACGCCTTCGGGAAAACCGCAGCTATGCGGCGGAGCTGGAGGAAAAGCTGAAAGACCATATGGAGAAAACAATTCTGGAGAAAAAGCACCGCCTTGCACTGCTTTCCGGCAGACTGGAAGGACTTTCGCCGGCGCGCAAGCTCAGCCAGGGCTATGCCTGGGTTTCGGATGAGACGGGAAAAGCGGTGACGGATGCCGCGGACGTGACAGTCGGTGACACGCTGTCGATACATTTATGGAAAGGCTCCTTAAAGGCAGCCGTGACGGAGATAGTGTGAAAAATAAGCTTGATAGCTTATTTTTCACACGCAAACTTGTTTGCGTTGGCTATATTGTGCCGGAGCGTCACAAATAAGCCCTGATGGCAGACGCAAATTTAATATTTGCGATTTTCTGAAAGAAAATCTGCCCGATTGCGTAAAACGCTCGGAATGGAGGATATCATGAGTGAGAGGACGGAACAGACTCCCGGTCTGGAGAAACTGTTTTTACAGCTTGAGGAAATTATAACCAAAATGGAGGACAGTGATATTTCGCTGGACGATTCCTTTGCGCTTTATCAGAGCGGCATTGGAAAATTAAAACAGTGCAATGCCCTGCTGGATGAAGTCGAGAAAAAAATGCTGGTTTTAAATGAGGACGGGGCGCTGGAAGAATTTTAAAGCGCCTTCTGGAATGACCTTACAGAACGCTTCGAAATGGAGGAAAAAGATGGATATCAGAGCGGAAATCGGCACACGTACCGAGCAAATCAATGAGATACTGGCAGCCTGGCTGCCGAAGGCAGAAGGGGAGCAGCGGACGGTCATCGAAGCGATGAATTACAGTTTTCTGGCCGGAGGCAAACGGCTAAGACCGATGCTGATGCAGGAGACCTACCGCCTGTTCGGGGGAAGGTCCAGGGTTATAGAGCCTTTTATGGCGGCAATCGAGATGATTCACACTTATTCTCTTGTACATGACGACCTTCCGGCGATGGATAATGACGAATATCGTAGGGGGAAGAAAACCACGCATGTTGTATACGGCGAGGCGATGGCGATTCTTGCCGGGGACGGGCTTCTTACCTATGCCTTTGAAACAGCGGCGAATGCGTTTGACATAGAGCCGCAGAATATAGGGATCGGACACTCGATGCGGGTGCTCGCGCGAAAGGCGGGAATTTACGGAATGGTGGGCGGCCAGACTGTGGATGTTGAGTCCGAGGACAGTAAAGATATGACAAAGGAGCGGCTGGATTTTATCTACCGGCTGAAGACGAGTGCCCTGATTGAGGCCTCGATGCTGATTGGGGCAATTCTGGCGGGCGCCACACAAAGTGAGCAGAAGATTGTCGAGGAGGTCGCGGGAAAGGTAGGCCTGGCATTTCAGATACAGGATGATATTCTCGATGTGACGGGTACGATGGAGGTACTCGGAAAACCAATCGGAAGCGATGAAAAGAATCATAAGATGACCTATGTTGCCTATGAAGGGCTGGAAAAGGCAAAAGAGGATGTCGCGGCGCTTTCCGGGCAGGCAATCGCGCAGATGAATTCCCTGGTGGTAAAAAATGAATTTCTCACAGAATTGCTGCGTTATCTGATTGCACGTGAAAAATAAAGCGCGGCGAAACGGCGAAGGGGTATCCCGCCGTTGGATTTTAAGAGGAAGCGGAGGGATTCTGTATGGTATTGGAGAAAATCAAAAAAGAAAATGACATCAAAGAGCTTTCGGAGGAGGAACTGAAAATTCTGGCTTCTGAAATCCGTGAATTTTTAATTCAGAAAATATCCGTCACCGGCGGGCATCTTGCCTCGAATCTCGGAGTAGTGGAGCTGACAATCGCACTTCATCTGTTTCTCGATTTCCCGAAGGATAAGCTGATTTGGGATGTGGGGCATCAATCCTATACCCATAAGCTGCTGACCGGGCGCAGGGAGGGCTTTGACGAGCTGCGCAAATACGGAGGAATGAGCGGTTTCCCCAAGCGCAAGGAAAGCCAGTGTGATTGCTTTGATACGGGACACAGCTCCACCTCCCTGTCCGCCGGGCTTGGCTATGCCCATGCCAGAGAGCTTACGGGAGAGGACTATCGCGTGGTTTCCGTTATCGGGGACGGCGCGCTGACCGGGGGAATGGCATTTGAAGCGCTCAATAACGCCGCACAGCTTACGTCCAATTTTATCATGGTGCTCAACGACAATAATATGTCCATTTCCGAAAATGTGGGAGGGCTTTCGATGTATCTGTCCGGATTCCGCACGGCGGACGCTTATCTGGATTTAAAGATGGGAGTTATGAATTCCCTGAATAAAATTCCGGTATACGGGAGCAGGATGGTCAATCGCATCCGCAGGACCAAAAGCGGCATCAAGCAGCTTTTTATTCCGGGGATGCTGTTTGAAGAGATGGGGATTATTTATCTGGGGCCGGTGGACGGCAGCGATGTCAGGGGAATCCTGCGGCTGCTAAAAGAGGCCTCCAATATTGACGGTCCTGTGCTCGTGCATGTGCTCACCCATAAGGGAGCGGGCTACGAGCCCGCAGAGCGCCATCCCGCGCGGTTTCACGGAACGGAGCCGTTTGACATTGAGACGGGGCTTCCAAGCAGGCCGCGGGTGAAAGCCAACTATACGGACATTTTTTCCACCGTGATGCGCAAGCTTGGGGACAGGGATCCGAAGGTTGTGGCAATCACGGCCGCAATGGCTGACGGAACAGGGTTAAAGCGTTTCCGCAATATGTTTCCGGACCGTTTTTTTGATGTCGGAATCGCGGAGGAACATGCAGTTACCTTCGCGGCAGGACTTGCGGCGGCCGGCCTGAAACCGATTTTTGCCGTGTATTCCTCCTTTTTACAGCGCGCCTATGACCAGATTTTACATGATGTCTGTATCCAGAATCTCCCGGTGGTCTTTGCCATAGACCGCGCGGGGCTCGTCGGGAGCGACGGGGAGACGCATCAGGGAATTTTTGACCTTTCGTATCTGTCATCGATTCCGAACATGACGGTCATGGCGCCGAAAAATAAATGGGAATTGTCCGATATGATTAAATATGCGGTTGATTTTGACGGCCCGATTGCGATAAGATACCCGAGAGGGGAGGCCTACGACGGTTTAAAGGAATACCGTCAGGAGATTTCCTACGGCAAAAGTGAATGGATCTACCGCGAGTCCGGGGTTGCGCTGGTTGCGCTCGGTTCTATGGTAAAGACGGCGGAAAAGGT
>CALWBG010000160.1 GCA_944375975.1 uncultured Roseburia sp. | reverse complement strand
AAGAACGGTACAGACACGGAGAAGAACGAGGATGCATGAGGTAACTAAGACGCAGGGGAAGGCGCAGGCTGTTTTGCAGGAGGACGGACAGACCGGGGCAGAACAGGAAAGGGTACAGGAGAACGTGGAAAAAGAAGATTTATTATTAAGCCAGATTGATGAATTCCGGGAGAAGGCAAAGCAGCTTCAGATGCTGTTGGCTTCCAAGGAGAGTAAGGTACAGGAGTTGCAGTCGCTTGTCAATGAGAGACAGGATAAGGCGCAGGAATTGGAGCAGATTTTAACGGAGCGCCAGGAAGAGGCGACAAGGATTGAGACTGATTTTCATATAAAGGTGGATCAGTTGGTGCGCAGGGTTACGGACAAGCTGACAGAAATAGAAAAAGGCATTTCCGGCCAGGTGGCGGAGGTCCGTCAGATGAGTGAACAGCAGTTTGCTTCAAACCGAAGGTTCGGTGAGGAGCAGGCAGCGGCAGGCAGAAAGCTCCATGAGGAACAGATTGCCGAGGTGAAAAAGCTGAGCGAGGAACAGCTCGCAACGAATAAGCAGTTTCTAGAGGAACAGGCAATCGCGAATAAAAAGCTGAGCGAGGGGCAGATTGCCGAGGTGAAGGAGCTGCTCGAAAGCGCGACGGCACAGTTGGAATCCATCAAGACAGACCTTTCCGAGAAAGTACATACCGAAAATGTTAAGTGTTACCGGAATATTCAGGATTTGTTTAACGAATTTGATTCGAAAATTGAAAAGATGGATGAAATGGAATCGGGTGTCGGCTCGGTAAAGGGCTATGTGAAATGCCTGACATGGTTTTCCATCCTGAATTTTGTCGTATTGATTGGGTTTATTTTATATTCCGTAGTTTTTGCATAAAATGTTTTACGTGGTTGAAAAGGAGGACGCGGGCGGTTGCCGGCGTCTGTTTTTCCCTTTTTGAAACATACCGCGTGACAGAAGGGTGAGAGGGAGCATATGAGTACAGGGACAAAGAAAGTTTGGGTGGTCGGCCATAAGAATCCCGATACGGATTCGATTTGCGCGGCGATTTCCTACGCGTATCTGAAAAATCAGGCAAAGGACGGAAAAACCTATGTGGCGAAGCGTGCCGGCGCTATCAATGCAGAGACGCAGTATGTGTTAAAATGCTTTGGTGAGAAGGAGCCGGAACTTGTGACTTACGCGGGGGCGCAGATTAAGGACATCAGCATCCGAAAGACGGCCGGAGTCAGCAGCCGGATTTCATTAAAGCGTGCATGGGAGCTGATGAAAAAACTGGAGGTTGTGACGCTTCCGGTGACGAACCGCTCCGGGAAGCTGGAGGGAGTGATCGTGACGAAGGACATTGCTACCTCCTACATGGATGTATTTGATAATCATGTGCTTTCCAAAGCCCGCACGCAGTACAAAAATATTGCGGAGACGCTTGAGGGGACGATTCTCGTCGGAAATGAGCATGCC
Organism: uncultured Roseburia sp.; assembly: GCA_944375975.1. Lineage (GTDB taxonomy): Bacteria > Bacillota > Clostridia > Lachnospirales > Lachnospiraceae > Roseburia. The sequence continues at coordinate 5,202 of CALWBG010000160.1, read as the reverse complement.
TATTTTATGCGCGGCAAGGTTGTGGTCGCGACCTCGAATCCCGAGTATATGGCGGATTATATCGAGGCGGATGACCTAGTGATCCTGGGGGACCGCGAGGAGGCGCAGCTTCAGGCAATCCGCTCAGATGCGAGCTGTATTATCATCGGAGGCGGGCTTGAGGTCGCGGAGGAGGTAAGGCAGCTTGCCGCAAAGCGCGACTGTGTTGTGATTACAACACCCTTTGATACGTTTTCGGTGGCAAGGCTGATTAACCAGAGTATGCCGATTAAGCAGTTTATGACGAAAAAAAATCTGATTACTTTCGATATCGATGATTACGTGGACGAGGTGAGGGAGACGATGTCAAAGATCAGACACCGCGATTTCCCGATTTTGAACCAAAACGGTAATTATGTGGGTATGATTTCCCGCCGAAACCTTATGAATATGCAGAAAAAGCAGGTAATTCTGGTGGATCACAACGAAAAAGCTCAGGCGGTGGACGGTATCGAGGAAGCCGATATTCTCGAAATCATCGACCATCACCGGCTCGGCAGCCTGGAGACGGTCTCGCCGGTTTATTTCCGCAATCAGCCGTTAGGCTGTACATCGACGATTATCTATCAGATGTACCGGGAACAGGGGATAGAGGTGCCGGCACAGATTGCGGGACTTTTGCTTTCCGCGATTCTTTCTGATACGCTGATGTTCCGTTCACCGACCTGCACGCCGCTCGACAAGGCGGCGGCACAGGAGCTTTCGGAGATTGCCGGGGTGGAGATGGAAGCCCATGCCAAAAACATGTTTCAGGCGGGAAGTGATTTTTCCGGTAAGACGACGGAAGAAATTTTCTACCAGGATTTTAAGGTTTTTCATACCGATGACTGTGAGTTCGGAGTGGCGCAGATCAGCGCGATGAGCAGGGAAGAGCTGGATAAGCTTGGAGAGCGTCTCCGCCCCTTTATGGGTCAGGCGCTCGGAGAGAAAAAGCTGGATATGGTATATGTGATGCTGACTGATATTTTGGAGGAATCCTCAAGAATTATTTACGAGGGAGACGGCGCGGGAAGAATTCTGGCGAATGCCTTTCATCGGAAGGAGGACGGTTCGGACGGTATTTTGCTGGAGGGAATCGTTTCCCGGAAAAAGCAGCTCATACCGACGCTGATGAATGAGATGGCGGAGCGCCTGTAGCGCCCGCCTTGCGCCGCGGAGGATTTTGCCGCATACGTCCGGCACAGAAGCAGCGGACATCAGTTTTTTAAGCTTTGGAGAAAGTCCCGCGGGGATTCTCCGAAGCTTTTTTTGTAGGCGCGGGAAAAGGTCGAATAATTTTTAAAGCCGCAGGCATAGCAGACCTCCGTAATCGGAGTGCCCTCCGCAATCAGCTCTTTGGCCAAAAGCAGCCGCTTCGTGGAGAGATAACCGCCGATGGTATAGCCGGTCTGCTCTTTAAAAGTGTGCATCAGATAGTAGCGGCTCAAAAAGAAGCGGGCGGACAAATCGTCGATGGAAATATCCTCGGTGAGATGCTCGCTCAGATAAGTTAAAACCGCTATGATTTTTTCATCGGAGGGCGAATTTTCAATGAAGGCCAGCCCATTGTGCAGCGCCGCCCGGTTGAGCTGTATCATAAATTCCAGAAACAGGAGCCTGTGGTGCAGTGCGCCGGCGTAGTCCTCATCCGTGAGGGAACCGTCCAGAAGCTTGATGGCCGAGGTAAGCTTTGCCGCCTTACAGCCACGCAGGCGCAGCACATGGGACTGCTCCTTTGCCGCCTGCTTTAAGCATAAGCCGAGGTCGCCGTCCGCGTCCGAAAACGATTCGAGATACTCCGGGGAGACATAAATGATAATGCGCTCGTAGGTGGCATTGGAACGGATAATGGGGCGATGTACCTCACCCGCATGGATCAGTACGATATCGTTTGGCAAAAGCTCATAGGAGCGCCCCTCGACGCAGTAGGTAATATCGCCGCTTAAAAGAATCAGAATTTTGTGAAAGTCGTGGTAATGATAGGAAAAATCCGTCCGGCTCTGCTCCTTTAAATGAAACATTTTAAAACTCGAGGTCAGATAACCGATTTTTTTGTATTCTGGCATATCATTTCTCCATTCATGTTCGGCGCCGGCAAAAAAATGCCGCCGCCCCGCCGGGAAGGAAGGGCAGCGGCAGAATGCCGGGAAAACCGGTTACAGGCGGTCCGGGTTATCGACGATAAAACGGTATTCCGCCACGGAGCGGTCAAAGCCCTTGATGTGGGTATAGAGCCATTCGATGACATTTTTCTGTACCTGTGCGACAAAGGCGTCCGACGGTCCTTCCTCTTCCTCAAGCATTCTGGTAAGGTCCGCAACTACCTTGCGCAGTTCGTCATGCTTCTGCCGGTGCTCCTTAATGCCGGGATAGTTGATTTCCTCCTGCAGCTTTTCCTCCGCGGAAAAATGAAACTCCGTATAATCTGCCAGATAATCCATCATTTTAATAGCGGCAAGCTTATCGTTGCCGTTTTCGCAACTCTCCAAAAGCTGATTGATGCGGTCGATCAGCTCACGGTGCTGGGTGTCAATCATTTCATTTCCCGTAATCAGGGTATCGTCAAATTCTGCTCTCATCATGCTATCTTCTCCTGTTCTTTTAAAATATACCTGTTGGTACTGATTCTACTATAATACATTTGAAACGGAAATACTATAAGAAAAACGAAATTTTTATTTGGCAGCAGTTTCGTTTTTTCAGGATAAGAAAGCACAATATGCAATATTTTGAGCACCGGACGAGTATATATTTTAAAAAGTGTTCTATATAATAGAAACATATGAGACAGGTGTCTGCGGGGAAAGCCGCGGGCATACGGCGATTAAGAGGCGGGGCGTCCGCAGAATGTGAGGGTATGATGAAGAACTTCAGCAATTACAATGATTACAGTACAAAAGAGGAATTACATTTTGAATCCAAGGCCGTGCACGGTGCGCTTGGGACGGAGCCTCTGACCGGAGCGGTCAGCATGCCGATTTTCCAGGCTGCAACTTTCCGACACCCGGAGCTGGGACAGTCCACCGGCTTTGCGTACAGCCGTCTGGAGAATCCGACCAGACAGGAGTTGGAGCGCACGATGGCGATTTTGGAGGGCGGCATTAAGGGCTTTGCCTTTTCGAGCGGACAGGCGGCGAATATGGCGGTATTTTCCCTGTTAAATCCGGGAGAGCATGTCATTTTATCGGATGACATTTACGGAGGGACATTCCGTATTATCGGCGATGTATTCGGAAGATACGGTATTGAGCACACGTATGTGGATATGTCGGATCTTGCGGAGGTAAAGGCGGCTATCCGGCCAAATACAAAGATGCTGTTCGTGGAGACGCCGACGAATCCGATGATGAAGGTAGCGGATATCCATGCCGTTTCTGAGATCGCAAAGGGTATCGGCGCGCTGACGGTTGTGGATAATACGTTTCTGACACCGTATTTCCAGAAACCCCTGCAGCTCGGCGCGGATATTGTAACCCACAGCTCCACAAAATATCTGGGAGGACATAACGATACGATTTCCGGCATTGTGGTCGTAAAAGACGATCAGGAAATCGCGGACAAAATCCATATCCATATCAAATCCCACGGAAGTCAGCTCGCGCCGCTTGACAGCTGGCTGGTGCTGCGCGGAATCAAGACGCTTGCCGTGCGTATGGACCGCCATAATGAAAACGCTGCGCGTGTTGCCGGGTGGCTTCGGACACAGCCGAAGGTAAAGCAGGTATATTATGTCGGCTTTCCGGATCACAAGGATTATGAGATTACGAAAAAGCAGACGACGGGCTTCGGCGGGATGATTTCCTTTACGGTTGACAGCTTTGAAACGGTGAAGAAGATTTTAAAGGGCGTGGATATGATTATGTTTGCGGAGAGCCTCGGCGGCACCGAGACCTTAATCACCTATCCGACGACGCAGACACATGAGGATACGCCGCTTGACATCAAGGAGAAGCTCGGCATTACGGACTGTTTCCTGCGCATGTCAGTCGGCATTGAAAACGCGGAGGATATTATTGCAGATTTGGACCGCGCAATGAACGCTTAGGAGAAAGGCGCATAGAGAAGATGAAATTTACAAAAATGCAGGCCTATGGCAATGATTATGTTTATATTGACGCAATTCACCAGAAGCTTTCCCATCTGCCGGAGCTGGCAAGGTTTGTCAGCGACCGGCATTTTGCCGTGGGCTCCGACGGTATGGTATTAATCTGTCCCTCTGAGCACGGAGATTTTCGGATGCGGATGTTTAACCCGGACGGGACGGAGGGGGAAATGTGCGGAAACGCGCTGCGTTCCGTGGGAAAATATGTCTACGACCACAGATTGACGGATAAGACGGAGCTTGTCATTGAGACGCTCGGAGGCATGCAGCATCTGACGCTCACGGTGACGGACGGGCTGGTTTCCAATATCCGGGCAAATATCGGCAAGCCGCGGCTGTCTGCGGAAGTGATTCCTGTAGCCACGGAGCTATCTGAGTTTGTGGAGCAGCCGGTGCCGGTGCTTGACCGCATGTTTCGGATTACCGCTGTTTCCTGGGGAAATCCGCACTGCGTGATGTATGTGGATTCGGTGGCAGAGCTTGACGTGGAGCGTTACGGAAAAGAAATTGAGCATATGACCTCGTTGTTTCCCAATAAAACCAATGTGACCTTCGCGGAGTTTGTCAGCAGGGATTACATCAAAATCCGTGAATGGGAGCGGGGGACCGGGGAGACGATTGGCTGCGGAACGGGCTGTGCGACGGCTGTTGTTGCCGGCGTTTTGACCGGGAGGACAGACCGCAGGGTAACGGTGGAGCAGATCGGCGGCCCGCTTTTGATTGAGTGGGACGAAAACACGGATCATCTGTATATGACAGGACCTTCTCATACGGTGTTTGAGGCGGAGCTTGACGTCTCGCATATTCTGGAAAAATAAATACAAAAGCAGTGCAAAAGTGAGGAAAACATGAAATTAAATCAAATTTGTAACGGATTGGAATATACCTGCCTGCAGGGCAGCATGGAGGCGGAGGTGCGGGACATCGTCTACGATTCCAGGAAGCTTGCGAAGGAAACGATGTTTGTCTGTATGGCGGGGGCCGTGACGGACGGGCATCGCTATATTCCCGATGCCGGGGCAAGGGGGGCGCCCGCCTTTGGGGGGGGCGGTGAAAAAGGGGGGGGGGGGCTCCCGGGGAAA
>CALWBG010000159.1 GCA_944375975.1 uncultured Roseburia sp. | reverse complement strand
AAGGTGATTCCGTTTTCCATCACAAGGGAAGCGGCCAGGAAGGGTTTTCAGGAATATATCAGCAAAAAGAAATTTGTGCCGAAGGCGTTTTTTAACAAAAAGCAGATTGAGAGCCTGACCGGCGTATATTTCCCCTATTGGCATTACCACGCAGTGTTGGACGGAAAGCTGCAGGCGGATGCCAGACGGCTTCGTGTGTGGCGCGTGGGGGATATGGAGTACACGGAGACGAAGCATTACAGCGTGTCGAGAGAGGGGCAGGCGGAGCTTGATAACCTTACGGAGAACGCGTTAAAAAAGGCAAACAGTAAGCTTGCGGCGGGGGTCATGCCCTACGAGTTTGAAAAAATGCAGGATTTTCAGATGGGTTATCTCTCCGGCTTTCTTGCCGAGCGTCGTGACATTGAGCGCCAGGAGGTTGAGGGAAGAATGCAGGGTGAGCTGCGCTCGGGTGCCGAGCGTCTGCTCCGGGAAACCATAACCGGCTACGATTCCGTTTCCGTAAGAAATTCCGGTTTTACCCCGGAAAAAGAGGACTGGTCGTATGTGCTTTTTCCGGTCTGGACGCTTACATACAAAGGAAAGAACGGAAAGATTTACTATTACTCGATGAACGGGCAGACGGGCAAGGTTTATGGGGAGCTTCCGGTCGATTACGGTAAGGTGGCGGCGGTCAGCGGCATTTTAGCGGCCGTTGTTTTGATACTCGGGCTGATAGGAGGGTACTTTCTATGACAAAGATAAGAATGAGGAGACTCCTGGTCCGTGTATGGTGTGTCTGTTTCCTGTGTTGCCTGTTTTTGACAGGAACGCGGGGAGTGTCGGCCCAAAATGCGGCGGATAGCACCGGGAGTTTACCGGAGACGGGCCATGTGACAGACGGCGCGGGGCTGCTGACGGATGCACAGAGAGCCGACCTTTTGGAAGCCGTCACGGAGGCGGAGCAGCAGACCGGCTGGAATCTTTATGCCGTGACGACCCTGGATGCAGGAGGAAAATCCGCGCAGGCGTATGCGGATGATTTTTTCGACGCTTCATCGGACAATGAAAGCGGTGTGGTACTGCTCATTGACATGGATAACCGCGAAATTTATATTTCGACAGCCGGAGAGGCAATCCGTTACCTGACGGACAGAAGAATCGATACCATTCTGGATAATGCGTACGGCTATGTGTCGGACGGGGACTATGCGAACTGTTTTTCGGAAATGTTAAACGGTGTGACCCGCGCGTATGAACAGGGGATTCCCGACGGACAGTACAATTATGATGTGGAGACGGGAAAAATATCGGTGTATCGTTCTGTCACGCCGCTGGAGGCAGTGATTGCCGTGTTGGTTGCGCTCGTTGCCGGAATCGGTGTATTTGCGGCAATCGTGGGAAGATACCGGCTTAAGTTCGGGGGCTATACCTATGATTGTCACAGGTTTGGCAGTGTGAATATCACGGATGAAAAAGACGTGCTTGTCAACACGGTTGTGACGCACCGCAGGATTCCAAAGAATACGGGCGGAAGCGGCGGAGGCGGTTCGAGGAGCAGTGTACATACCGGAAGCTCCGGCGCACGGCACGGCGGCGGAGGCAGAAAATTTTAGGTTTACGTACAGTCCGGCCGGCGTATTGATAACTTATGTAACAGTTCAGCCATGTCTCACATGCCAGTCAAATTCATGCAAGCATGATTTGCCAGTCATATCAGACATGGCTGAACTGTTACAAAATTATAAATTACATAGAAAAAAGAGGTTGCACCCGCAGCCTCTTTATGTTATTATCTTCCCCATGAGGACAAGTGTAAGTGTGCAACAAACACAATGACGAGAATAGAATTAAGAAAGAGGGATGAAAAAAGAATGAAAGAGAAAGGCCAATACTTTGTTTTAAAAGAGAAGGCAGTTCCCGAGGTCCTCTTAAAGGTAGTGGAGGCAAAAAGGCTGCTTGATTCCGGAAAGATTGCTTCCGTTCAGGAAGCCACCGAAAAGGTCGGAATCAGCAGAAGTTCTTTTTATAAATATAAAGATGACATTTTTCCGTTTCATGAGACAGCGAAGGGAAAGACAATTACCATGGTGATTCAGCTCGATGACGAGCCGGGGCTTTTGTCGGTCGTGTTAAAGACGGTGGCAGAGTTCCATGCGAATATTTTAACGATTCACCAGAGTATTCCCATCAACGGAATCGCGTCTCTGACCTTAAGTGTGGATGTGCTGCCGCAGACGGGGGATGTGGCGGAGATGGTAGCGCATATTGAAGAGCAGGAGGGTATCCAGTATGTAAAAATTTTGGCAAGGGAATAGTAGTGTTGACAGATATGGACAGAGTGGAGGAAAAGCAGAATGAAAGCAGCAATCATGGGATACGGAACGATTGGTTCCGGTGTGGCAGAGGTATTGGAAATCAACGGAGGCAGCATTGCAAAGCGCGTGGGCGAGCCAATTGAAATAAAATACATATTGGACTTAAGAGATTTTCCGGGTGACCCGATTCAGGAGAAAATAGTGCATGACTACAGGGTGATCGCGGAGGATCCGGAGGTTCGGATCGTTGTGGAAACCATGGGAGGCGTGGAGCCTGCGTACACCTTTGTAAAGACTATGCTTGAGGCGGGGAAGCATGTGACCACTTCCAATAAGGCGCTGGTAGCAGCCAGGGGAGCAGAACTGATTGCCCTTGCGAAGGAAAAAAACGTAAACTTTATGTTTGAGGCGAGCGTCGGAGGCGGGATTCCGATTATCCGTCCCTTAAATTCCTGCCTGACTGCGGATGAAATCGAGGAGATTACAGGCATCATCAACGGAACGACGAACTATATGCTGACCAAGATGTCGGAGGAGGGGCTGGAGTTTGACGCTGTCTTAAAGGAGGCACAGGAGAAGGGCTATGCCGAAAAGGATCCGACAGCGGATATCGAGGGCTATGACGCCTGCCGGAAAATTGCAATTCTGACCTCTCTGGTGTGCGGACAGCAGGTGGATTTCGAAGACATCCATACTGAGGGAATCACAAAAATCACTGCGGTGGATATGAAGTATGCCAAAGCGATGGGGCGTGCAATCAAGCTGCTCGCGACAAGTAAAAAGACGGAGGAAGGCTATACGGCGATGGTCGCTCCGTTTCTGCTGCCGCCGGAACATCCGCTCTACAGCGTCAACGGGGTGTTCAACGCAATCTTCGTCCACGGCAATGTACTTGGGGATGCCATGTTTTACGGAAGCGGGGCAGGAAAGCTTCCGACAGCGAGCGCCGTGGTTGCCGATGTTGTGGAGATGGCGAAGAATCCCGATAAAAACATTCCGGTGGAGTGGAGCTCCAAAAAGCTGAAGCTGGTAGACAGTAATAATGTGGTCAACCGTTTCTTCATTCGGACTGAGGTTCTTGACAGAGATAAAATCAGGGAGTGCTTCGGCGAGGTAGAATATGTGGAAGCGGAGGGCGTGACAGGAGAACTTGGTTTTGTGACAAACGCCATGCGTGAAGGTGAGCTTGCGCAGAAAACAGAAGCACTTGGCGGTGTGTTACAGATGATTCGCATGGCGTAAGGGCCTGGATGCGGAAAATAGCGGAAGGTGGAAAGAAGAGTGAAATATCTGATTATATTGGGAGACGGAATGGCGGACCGTCCCATTGAAAGCTTAAACGGCAAGACACCGCTGGAATATGCGAATACCCCGATGATGGATGAGCTTGCCTCAAAAGGGGAGATTGGCATGGTACATACCATTCCCGACGGCATGAAGCCGGGAAGTGATACGGCAAATCTTTCGGTGCTGGGCTATGACCCGAGGCAGTTTTATTCGGGGCGCTCTCCGTTGGAGGCGCTTTCGATTGGCGTTCCGATGAAGGACACGGACATTGCGCTCCGCTGTAATTTTGTTACGCTCTCCGAAGAGGAAGCTTGCTATGAGGAGCGCACGATTATCGACCACAGCTCCGGGGAAATCAGTACTGAGGAATGTGCCGTCTTGCTGGATGCGGTGAAAAAGGAGCTGGAGGGCGGAGATTTCCATTTTTACCTGGGGACCAGCTATCGGCACTGCCTGATTTGGGAGAAAGGTAAGGTTCTGGATTTGGTGCAGCCTCACGACGTGCTGGGACAGAAAATCGGAGATAAGCTGCCCGAAAATGAAGCGCTGCGCAGCATGATGAAAAAAAGCTACGAGATATTAGTAAATCACCCAATTAATAAGAAGAGGAAGGAAAGGGGCTTGAATCCTGCAAATTCCTGCTGGTTCTGGGGGGCGGGTACAAAGCCGGCGCTCTATCCGTTTGAGGAACGTACGGGATTGAAGGGAGCGATGATTTCAGCCGTAGACTTATTGAAGGGAATCGCCGTCGGTACTTCCATGCAGGTCATTACCGTGGACGGGGCGAACGGAGGGCTTGACACCAATTATGAGGGGAAGGCGCAGGCCGCGGTGGATGTGCTGACAAACGGCGGCTGCGATTTTGTCTATGTGCATTTGGAGGCGCCGGATGAGATGGGCCATCAGGGCAGCGTGGAGAAGAAGGTGAAAGCCATCGAAAACTTAGACAGCCGCGTGATACGTCCGATATTTGAAGGACTTACGGCCGCGGGAGAGGAATTCCGCATGGCTGTTTTGCCGGATCACCCGACGCCAATCTGCATCAGAACCCATTCGGCGGATAATGTGCCGTATCTGCTTTATGACAGTACAAATGAGCGCAGGGAAACCTGGCATTATAATGAGAGAGAAGCGGAGCAGACAGGAAAGCTGATTGCGGAAGGCCATCGGTTCATGGATTATCTGCTGCAGCGCTAAAACAAAGATAAAGGGTGAAAGAGTGAAAGAGTTACAGCACAGGGGAATGTTTCCCCTAGAAGCTGCCCCTCGGAACTCATTCATGTTTTTTTCGGTATTTCGGTTCGATAACGGTAACATAAACTGCCATGGTAATAATCACTTCCGCCATAAGGCCTAAGACGGAAAAGATAATAGTGGCTGTATCCTGCCCTTTTAAAAGCGGAAACCCTAAAAGTACAAAAACGATTCCGAAGCAGCACCAGAGTTTGCCGACTGCCTGGTTATATGCTTTTATGTCGTTTACGGGGAACATTTCCGCATTTGCCCAGAAACCGAATGCAGTATTTTTCTTTGATAAAAAACAATAAATTCCAAACAGAACAAAAAGACAACCGATGAAAAGCCATATTGCAAATGCTATCATGTGATGGCTCCTTTCTTTTTTATTCTTTTTAATATTTTGATAAAATTATAGCACAGGCCATTTTTGTTTGACAACACAATTCCCGATACCAAATTTTTTTGCTCGAATATGATACAATAGAGAGATTCAGTTTTGAGGTAATAATCGTGCAAATGTTTCTATTGATCATAGCGGTGAGCATTGACGTGTTCTTAGCGTGCATGGCATGCGGGACAGAAAAGATAAAAATCGGAAATATTGCGGCACTTTGCATCAGCGGAATCTGCAGCGGCGTGCTGTTTTTGGCACTTTTGGCAGGGAGAGCCCTGGATGGGATCATTATGGAGAGGTACACCACAGTGCTGTGCTTTCTCGCGTTGTTTCTGGTGGGCGCCTTTAAGCTGACGGAGTATGCAATCCGAAAATATATTCAAAAGTATAAATTCATCTGTAAAAGGGTAAAGATTTCTTTTTCCCAACTCAACTTCATTTTAAGCATCTATAATAATCCGGCCATGGCGGATAAAGATCATTCCGCCACAATGTCGGTTGCGGAATCGGTTTTTTTTGCGCTCGCAATGTCGTTGGACGGATTTTTTGGTGGTTTGGGCGCAGGATTTTTGCGGATAAACCTCTGGCTCACTACGCTGGGGAATTTTTTAGTCAGTTTTCTTGCCGTAAAGCTGGGGTGCGGTGTCGGAATTTTTGCGTCGAAAAGACAGAAGGCAGACCTCTCCTGGGTAGGCGGCGTGCTGTTTCTTGTGCTCGCGTTTTCTAAGATATTGTAACAGCGTTTTTGGTTGATTTTAACGAGAATTATGCTATAATTAAAATGAATCTAACAATTACGGGAATCAGAGAGTGGAGATGATTCAAAATCTTACCGTTGCCGACGACAGCGGATAAGTTTGTTTGAGTATCTCCACTTTTTTGTACAGGAAATTGTGTGGGCCGGGCGGCACCTGACGACCGGGCAAAAGAAAAGCAGGAGGAAAGGTATATGGCAAAATATGTGATGGCATTGGATGCGGGGACAACAAGCAACCGTTGTATTTTATTTAACGAGGCAGGAGAAATCTGTTCCATGGCGCAAAAGGAATTCCGCCAGTTTTTTCCGAATCCGGGATGGGTGGAGCACGACGCGAATGAAATCTGGTCCTCGATGCTCGGGGTATCGGTCGAGGCGATGAATCTCATCGGAGCGGCGGCTGCCGATATCGCAGCCATTGGGATTACGAATCAGCGTGAGACGGCGATTGTCTGGAATAAGGAAACGGGGGAGCCGGTCTATCACGCAATTGTATGGCAGTGCCGCAGAACATCGGATATTGCGGACGAACTGAAGAAAAAAGGGCTGGAGGAAAGCTACCGCCAGAAAACGGGGCTGATCATTGACGCCTATTTTTCCGCGACAAAAATCAAATGGATTCTGGATAATGTGGAAGGGGCAAGGGAGCTTGCCAATCAGGGGAAGCTTTTGTTCGGTACGGTGGAGACCTGGCTTATTTGGAAATTTACCAAAGGTGAGGTACA
>CALWBG010000158.1 GCA_944375975.1 uncultured Roseburia sp. | reverse complement strand
CTGTTCGCCCATTAAAGCGGTACGCGAGCTGGGTTCAGAACGTCGTGAGACAGTTCGGTCCCTATCCGGCGCGGGCGGAGGATATTTGAGAGGAGCTGTCCTTAGTACGAGAGGACCGGGATGGACGGACCACTGGTGTATCTGCTGTCGACCAAAGGCATGGCAGAGTAGCCAAGTCCGGAAGGGATAAACGCTGAAGGCATCTAAGCGTGAAGCCCCCCTCAAGATGAGATATCCCTCCCAAAAGGGAGTAAGACCCCTTGGAGAGTACAAGGTAGATAGGGCAGGGGTGGAAGCATGGCAACATGTGGAGCTGACTGTTACTAATCGGTCGAGGGCTTGACCAAAAGCGGAGAAAGTGGGAAGGCGGATGAAAAAGCTGTGAAGCAAGCTTGCTTGCGGAAGAGGTTTGACAGTCGGCTTGAGATTTGCGGAGCAAATCAGCGAGATGGAGCAAAGCGGAATCGAGCGGACCACTTTCGGAAAAATCATCGGAAATCTGTATGAAGTTTTGAGGGTACAAAACACTTGCAATTGTACTCATTATGTTGTATAGTAAATGGCGTATCGAATACGTCATTTTGTGCAACAAAGGATTTTTATTCCTCGATAGCTCAGTCGGTAGAGCACGCGGCTGTTAACCGCGCTGTCGTAGGTTCGAGTCCTACTCGGGGAGCTAAATAGTGAATCACTTCGTGATTTTCTTTTATTAAGTTTTAATGAAATATGGCGACTTAGCCAAGTGGTAAGGCATGGGACTGCAACTCCCTGATCGTCGGTTCAAATCCGTCAGTCGCCTTTCAGTAACCTCAAAATGTTATATTTTGAGGTCTTTTTTTACTTAAAAATAAAATATTGATAAAAATTTCCTTTTTAAATCTACATTTTTGTGCTATTCTATATGTATATGTAGAAAAGGTTTTTACGTGGCAAATTTTACTTGGAGGATGTGTTTTTATGAACAAAAAGAAGAAAAGGACTCCGGAGACTTTGAAAGCTCCCAGAAAAATAAAGACAGAGAGCGGCAATAAGAAACAAACAGTGTTATTTGGCATTCAGGCGAAAATATTTTTGTGTTTTCTGGTGCCGATACTTTTTTTGATTCTGGTGGGGTACTTTTCCTATCGAAAAGCGGCGGACGGAATGTATGATACATTTTGTGATTCCAGCCAGCAGACCATTAATATGGCCACACAATATATTGATGTAGGAAATTCTTTTATTGAAGCGGAAGCGTTAAAATATGCTTTTGATTCGGACCTCGGAAAATACATGATTGGTATGTACGAGGCCGATCCTATCGAGAAAAAGGCGGTTATCAGCAGTGTGGGTTCCAGTATACGCGCTTCTCAGGCCGGAAACGAATTTATCAGCAATATACATATTGTTACAAAAGAGGATGTTCAGATGATTACCACGAAATCCGGTGGTACCGTTATGGGAATTTATGATAACTACCGGGAAGAAATTATGCAGTATTCCGATGACGGAAAAAAGCTCCCGGAGTGGATAGATTATCATAAGACATTAGATGAACAACTGGAATTAAAGGAATCGGATTATATTCTGGCATATCAGACGACACCTCAGACCGGAAAAGGTTATATCATTATTGACCTTAAAGCTTCAGCAGTTCAAAACTTTTTGGACAGTATTGATATGGGAGAGGGAAGTATTCTCGGATTTGTTACGAAGAATGGCCGTGAGCTTATTTCCGAGCAGTTGGCGGATGGCCAGGAGAGCAATTTTACAGACGGACAAAATGTATTTTACGGCCAGGATTTCTTCAGCAGTATCACTGATACCCAGGGACAAAAGGAAGTCAGCTACAACGGCGGAGAATACTTATTTATTTACAGTAAGAGTGACCGGACAGGCGCTGCCGTATGCGCATTGGTGCCGATGAGCGTTGTCACCGGGCAGGCGGAATCCATCCGTCAGATTACAGTGGCGGTAGTTGTGGTTGCATGTATCGCGGCTGTTTTGATTGGCGTGATAATCAGTACAGGTATCCAGAAAAATATGAAACGCATTTCTCACAGACTTGAGGAAGTTGCGGAAGGAAATCTTACCACCAGGGTAAATGTCAAGGGACACGATGAATTTAATAATCTGGCGGTAGTTGCCAACCATATGATTAGCAATAACAAGAAGCTCGTTCAAAAGGTAAGCGGGGCGACGGATAATCTGGAGCATTCGGCGCAGGAGGTAAGAGCTGCTTCCAACGTAATGCAGGATTATTCCGTAAATATTATTCAGGCGATTGATGAGATTAACGACGGAATTACGAAGCAGTCGGAACATGCACAGGAATGTGTCAGAAAGACAGATACGCTTTCCGACGAAATCAGGGAAGTCAGCCGTATCGTAGAGCAGGTGGAAGGACTGGTTGCCGAGGCCGAAAATATGATCAGCCATGGTACCGAGATGGTGAAGGCGTTGGGAGACCGCGCAACGCAGACAACAGATGTTACGGTTAAGGTAGAAAACAGTATCGAGGAACTCAAGAAAGAATCCGAGATTATTAATCAGTTTGTGGAGACCATTACCGACATTTCCGAGCAGACGAATCTGTTATCGCTGAACGCTTCTATCGAGGCAGCAAGGGCTGGAGAAGCGGGACGTGGCTTTGCGGTTGTAGCGGAGGAAATTCGAAAGCTTGCGGATCATTCCGCGGAGGCAGCCGGAGAAATCCAGAACAATGTAAAGCATATCAGTGAACAGACCATTAACAGCGTAGAAAACGCAAAACAGGCAAGAGATATGGTTGCATTGCAGACGGCAGCGGTACAGGAGGTTATCGGCGTATTCCAGGATATGAACCAGTGTATGCAGAATCTGTTTAACGGTTTGAAGGAAATTGTTTCCAGTACAGAACAGGCAGACAAAGAAAGAGAAGACGCTGTGGCGGCCGTTAAGAACATTTCGGAGATTATTGCAGAGACAGCCGAGGGTACGAAGCTGGTGCAGGATGTAGCGGCGAAGCTTCAGGAAAATGTAAATAACATGAACCAGACAGCACAGTCTCTGGGTGACAACATGAACGATTTAAAAACAGAGATATCCGTGTTCAAAACAGAATAATCTTGAAAAACGGTACAGGAGAGATGCAGTTTGCATCTCTCCTTTTTGATTTAGAAATTACTTGATTTGTCGTAGTAATTATGGTATGATTACTTCATCAGAAGTACTACGTTAAATAGAGTAATTTGAAACGGGGGTGATTGGTTGGTTGGAAGTGATGTAATGAGGGGCTACAATGATTTTATGATATTGTTTCTTTTGCTGGAGGAAGATTCCTACGGTTATGAAATATCAAGGCAGATTAAACAAATATCCGAAGGAAAATATATCATGAAGGAAACCACATTATATTCTGCATTTACACGCCTAGAAAAAGAAGGTTATATTGAAGCTTATTATGGAACAGAAACAAACGGAAAGAGGAGAACCTACTATAGGATTACAAAAGAAGGAAGAGAATTTTATCGCGCAAAATGCGAGGAATGGGAGCTGGTAAAGGAAATTGTCGGTAAGTTTGTCAAAATGTAAAGGAGGACACAGTTATGGAAACAATCTTATCTTATTTGGAAAATATGTTTTTGCATTTGCCGCGTACGCCTGAGGTGCTTCGGGCAAAAGAGGAGCTTGCCACTATGATGGAGGATAAATATAATGAACTCATAGCCGAAGGAAAGCGGGAAAATGAAGCGGTTGGAATTGTCATTTCCGAATTTGGAAATCTGGAGGAATTGTCAGAGGAGCTTGGTCTTGGTGATTTAGAGCAGACGAAAGAGGAGGATACGCCGGTAAAAAGGGTCAGCCGTGGCGAGGCGAAAGAATATATTTCCGTGACGTTGAAGAGTATCAGGTGGATTGGACTCGGTGTAATGCTTTGTATCTGGTCTCCCATTCCTCTGGTGATATTGGGAACATTGGATAAATTAAGTATGTTTACGGAGGTACAATATGTGTGTTATGGCCTGGTTCCGCTTTTTGTAATGATTGGTATTGCCGTTGCACTGTTTATCTATCACGGGATGCGTTTGGAGCGTTTTGAATATCTGAAAAAAGAGTCGATAGAAATAGAATTTTCGCTGGAAAAGCAGCTTCGTCAGATGGATGAGGGAGAGCGCACGTCGTTTACCATAAAAATCATTGTTGGTGTAATGCTCTGTATTTTTGCCGTTTTGCAGTTATTGGTCATCGGCAGCATATATCAGACCGGAATGGCGGGTGGATTTTCTGCCGCTGTATTACTGCTGGTTGTCGGTGTGGCGGTATATCTGATGATTAGTGGCAGCGGAAAGAGGGAATGTTTTAAGGTGCTGCTCCAGGAGGGAGAGTTTACCAGAAAGGGAAAAAAAATCAACAAAATCATTGATATTGTCGCGGGAATTTATTGGCCGATTGTAACGGTGGTTTATCTGGCATGGAGTTTTACAACAATGGATTGGGGATTTACCTGGATTGTCTGGCCTATTGCCGGAGTGTTGTTTGGCTGTACGGCAGCAGTGGTGCAGGCAGTAACCGGAGGAACAGAGTCATAAAAAAGACCGCATATTTTTTCGGGTTTCAGAAAAAATATGCGGTTTTTCTGTGATTGATTGCAACAAAGCGGAGTCTTTTTTAGACTATAATTATGAAAGAAAAAGAGGATGAAGGTTTACGGAGATAAGTTTATGGAAAATTACCTGCAGTTAGTGAAGAAAGCAAAAAGGGGAGATACAGATGCATTTGCGGAATTATATTCCGGGATTTATGAGAGCATGTATCGGTTTGCACTGTATACGCTGCGTAATACAAGTGACGCGGAGGATGCGGTAAGTGAGGCGGTTACGGCGGCATTTGCGTCAATCCGCAGACTGCGCAGCGAGGAGGCATTTAGGAGCTGGATATTTCGCATCCTTTCGAATAAATGCAGGGACAGGCTGCGGGAATATGCAAACAGAAATGAAGAATTACCGGAGGATATGCCGGAGCCCGAACCCGAGAGAGAGCTTGTGGAATGTATTCAGGTGCGCAGGCTGTTTTTTGAGCTTTCTGATGAAGAACGACTGATTATCAGTATGCATCAGTTTGCGGGGTATACCAGCCGAGAAATTGCTGAGATTCTGAATATGAATGAAAACACGGTGCGCTCAAGGGAAAGCCGTGGCTTAAAGAAAATGGCAGTGAAGATGAGGGATTGAGTGAGAAGTAAAAAGCAGGCATGAAAAGGAGGAATGGTTCATGACAGAAAAAGAAATTTTGGAAAAAATAGAAGCGTCCGCCCATAAGGCAGAGATACCGGAGAGTATCCAGCCGGAACAGATGAGGAAAAGACTAAAATCACAGCAGAGGAAAAGGCGTTATTTTCACAGAACGGTTGCGGCTGCCGCTTTGCTGATAGGTGTTATTTCCATCGGGGGAGTGCAGGCATATGTTTCGGGAATTGGGGATAAGACACAAAATACACAGGAACTTGCCGCTTCTGACGCGTCCACCGTGGTGCCAGACGGGAAAAGAAGCGTTGCAGAGGGTATCGGGAAAAGTATCGGAGCAGTAGAAACAGAAGCGGGCGAAAATTCGTATGAGGCAAAGAGGGATGCGGGAGAGCTTTATGTCGTTGCAAAGGATTATGGGGAAGTTTACGACGCAGTTACCAAGCCGGTTCCGATGCCGCGCACGGAGGGAAACGCCATGGACGAAAGCTCTGTGGATATTTCATATACGGATGGGAATGCCTCGGGTGATATGGTATATCAGGAAAATTCCATAAATAAAACAGAGGCTATCCACGGGGAGAGCGCATTGGATTGGGAGGATGGCACGGGAGAGAGTACATTTTCGGAGACAAATCTACAGACCGAGGGTGTAGATGAAAGCGATATTGTAAAAACAGACGGTTCTTATATATATGTGGTGAGCGGAAACCGTGTTGTGATTACGGATATCCGCGGAGGAGTGTTACAGAAGGCGGGGGAAATTGATTTGTCCGATGGAAACGCGTCCGGGCAGGTGCTTGAGCTGTACGTAAACGGGGATATTTTGAATATAGTCGTGCAGACGGAACAGACCGGACTCTCCGAGGAAGATTCCGGGGACGGTGAGGACGTTTACTATATTGATTCACAGATGCAGACAGAGGTACGGACTTACGATATCAGCAATCCCGAGAAACCAAGGCTCAAAGGGACCATTGAACAGGACGGCTATTATCAGACCTCAAGAAAAATCGGGGATGTGGTTTATCTTTTTACCTGTTCACAGACCACGAGGCCGGTTTTAGAGAGAGAGGAAGCGATTACCGAAAAAGAAACGGGAGGATGGATTCCGCTCATAAACGGTGAGACAGCGTCGGCAGACCATATTTATCTGTCCGAGCGTGGAGGACAGGAGCTCATCGTAACCTCCGTGGATGTGAATAAGCCGGATAAGGTTGTGGATTACACCGTGATATTAAATAATTATGTGGATATTTATGTCAGTACGAAAGCGTTCTATCTGTATCAGACCAATTATTCGGAGAGCGGTTCCACAACGCAGATTGCAAAGTTCGGTTTCGAGCAGGGAATGATGAATGCTGTCGGTGCGGCATCGGCAAACGGTTCCGTGATGGATACCTTTGCGGTAAATGAGTACGAGGGCTGTCTGCGGCTGCTCACGACGGCAGGGAATACCATTACCGGGGATGCTTCCAATAATCTTTATCTGTTTGACGAAGATTTGAAGCTGACAGGAAAGCTAGAAAGTAAGGCGGAGGGGGAGGAAATCTATGCCGCAAGATACCT
>CALWBG010000157.1 GCA_944375975.1 uncultured Roseburia sp. | reverse complement strand
ATCAGTTCTCCATGGTTCTGTGCAATAATGATATTCTCATCCTCAAGCACAACGCCAAGTAGCGGAGCATCCAAAAGCTCACAGATGTCGGGAACGTCAAGCATGTCCCCGTCTTTTACCATATGACGGCGAAAACCGTTAATTAAGAGACATACCTCTGCCCGCTTCTGTTTCTTTAAAATCTGAAGCACGCAATCCGCGTCGTGAATTGCCGCAATCTGTGGGGTTGTGACCACGACGATGCGGTCCACATCCGCGGTTGCAAGGGAAAAACCCTGGTCAATCCCGGCAGGGCTGTCGATTAAAATATAATCAAAGTCCTCCCGCAAATCCTGTAAAAGCAGCTTCATCTTCTGCAAGTCAATCGGATTTTTTTCTTTTGTACAGGAGGACGGAATAATAGAGAGATTTGGAAAACGCTTATCCCGTATCACTGCCTGCTTCACACGGCATCTGCCGCTTAAAACATCTACCAGATTGTATAAAATCCGATTTTCCAGTCCCATGACAACATCAAGATTCCTTAAACCGATATCGGTATCCACCAATACCACTTTTTTATCTAACAGTGAAAGTCCTGCGCCGACGTTGGCTGTTGTTGTCGTTTTGCCCACGCCGCCTTTTCCTGAGGTAAAAGTAATTACTTCACCCATAAGGGAAGACCTCCTGTTTTTATTTATTAATAAAACCCTGACGGGACAAAAAGGCGTCCCGGCGGGAATTATCCGCACTGATATCAGTCGCTGACTGCGTTTGAGGTGGAATCAACCTCTTCCGCCTGTCCGTTTAACAGCGTTTCCGCATCCTCCACGCCGAAATAGTACGCGAGAATATTTCTTGAAACTTCCGCCGCGTTGTGTGAGGTATAGCCGAATGCGATTCTGGTCGCAATGGAGATTTCGGGATTCTCATACGGCGCGTAGCCAACAAATAACGCATGGTTTGCCCTGCTTAAATCCTCCTGCGCCGTACCGGTTTTTCCGGCAACCTGAACGGGGAATCCGCTGAACTCGCTTGAATTTTCCGCCACCATCCGCATACCGGAATGAATGGCGTTCCATTCGCCGGTATCAAGCACGTCAACCGTGTTGCGAATTTCCGGCCCGTAATTTTGGAGTACATTTCCATCAGAATCCTCCAGGCGGTTTAACAGAGTATAGTTATACACGGTACCACCGTTTGCAACCGCCGTGACATATCTTGCAAGCTGTACAGTCGCATATTTGTTATTACTCTGTCCAATCGCGGCCATAACCGGGAAATCATTCGCTATCTGCGGGGCATTTTCTTCAATCTCAATCCCCGTTGTCTCATCCAGTCCATAGAGAGCAGCGTATTTTTGAATTCTTTCGATTCCGTTTTTCGCCGCCTCGTCACTGTAGCTCATGGCATAATTATTTGTGCTAAGCCGGTAACCGACCTCGTAGAAAAAGTAGTTGCAGGAATCACGCAGCGCCTCGGAAACATTGATGAGTCCGTGGCTGGAAGGATATATCCAGCATTTCGGACGGTTGCTGACATTTTCATACTGTCCGCGATCCTGTATGGTCTCCGTAGTGGTGAGATACCCCTCCGCAAATCCGGCAGTTGCGGTTACCATCTTAAAGGTGGAGCCCGGCGCCGTTCCCTGCTGTGTCGCATAGTTGTAAAGCGGCAGTGACTTGTCGTTCTGGAGGCTGCTGAAATATTCCGCATCTACCGTATTGGCAAGGCGGTTTGCATCGTAGCCCGGATAACTTACCAGCGCAAGCACTTCTCCTGTCCTGGTGTCTGTAATCACACAGGAGCCGGAGCAGGGATCCAACGCAAGCTGTGCCGGGGTGATTTCGAGCGTCCTGATTTTTTCTTTTATGAAGGCATTCGGAGCTGTCTGTCCCGAAGCAAGTCCGGCAATCTCCTCCTCGTTATAAGTAAGAACGCCCTGATCGAATAAAATCAGACAGAGCTGTCTTCCGGTGACGGCTCCCGTCTCTATCAGATATTGGTAAATCAGCTTGGCAAATTCCGTGTCCGATGCAATATCTTCGAGAATATAATTGCACAGCCCATCATAGATTTCAGTGGAATCGGAATATTTTTCCTCCACGGAAAATTTTGTAATGTCTATCCAGTTTTGAGAAATGGCATGGTTTAAATATTCCTGAGGGCTGATGTCTCCATTCCTCCATGCCTGGTACACTTCATCCGAGGTATCGATATTTTCCGAAATCAGAATATCATTTTCCCTGAGCATCCGGATAATGTAGGTAAAATAGTCCTGATATTCTTCTGTCATCGCGGAAAGATTCGTCGGTGAGTCCCCGGTGAGTTCCGTGCGGACACGCTCGGTTACCGCACTCTGCCTGCTTTCAAAAAGCTGCAGTACTTCCTTTTCATAGGAAGAGGCGTCCGCATCGGAAAATTCCGTAAAATCAATGACATTGTTATCAATCAGCGCAAAATATACGTCGGTAATCGGAATATTGATGTCGGATGACGGGTTTTCAATATTGGAATACAGAATACCCGCAATCTCCTGCTCCAGCAAATCATAGACAGCAATCTGCAAATCACGGTCGATGGAAAGGTAGACATTGTTGCCCGCCGTCGGCTCCTCGTGCTCGATAACCTCCACCTCTTTTCCGAGGTAGTCCACATAGAGCTTTTCGTAACCTTTTTCGCCCTTTAATTCGCTGTCCATGTACTGCTCGATACCGAGCTTTCCGACAACGTCATTGAGCGTGTAGCTGCCGTCCTCCTCGACGAGCCTGTTATATTCCTCCGTGGAAATCTTTCCGGTATAACCGATAATCGAAGAAAAATATTCGCTGTCATTATATCGGCGCACCGTGTCGTCTATGACTTCCACGCCCTGAAGCTCCGGGGAATGCTCGCTGATATAGGCCACTGTCTCCTCGGAAACGTTGGTCGCGATGGTCGTCGCAATATATTTCTGGTATGCATTCTGGGCCATCGCATAGCGGACAACCGTAATCTTGTACGCCATCTCTTTATCATATTCACTTCCGATATCGAAACGTGATTCACCGGTCAGATATTCCATGACCTGCTCCGCCGTTGCCTCTGCCTCGTTAAAGCCAAGCTTTTTATTGTATTCCAAATCGTCATAGGAGCTTTCTCCGAAAACATCCGCAAGGAAACGCTTCCAGGTGGTCGAGGATTCTTCCACGTTATAGTTGTAGGTTCCGTCGTCATTCAATGTGATTCTGAAATCATTGGAAATCGAATCCCCGTTTTTTTCCAGCGCGGTGATGAGTTGGGCGATTTCCGTGTTCAGTGACGCATTTTTTACTCTTGTGGAGCTGTAGGTTCCGTTATCCTCGATTGTCACGGAATAGGAAAGTTCATTGTAGGCGAGCAGATTTCCGTTCCTGTCATAGATATTTCCTCTGGTGCTGTTTAAGGTACGCTCCTTTACAATGGTTAAGGTATAATTCTCCTGATACTCCTTTCCGTTTACAATCTGCAAGGAGAAAATACGCCAGAGCAGAGCGGAAAACAGAAGTAGCATAACAAGCGCCGCTACCGCAAGCCGCGATTTAAAAAACAGGCGCAGTCCTTCTTTGATATGTTCAAACAAATTTGCTGGCACTCCTTTTCTCAATAGCTTCAAGCTTCCGGTTGATTCTAAGTATGGCAAAATACAAAAAAATTGTCACAACCATTGTATAAACCAATTCCGGTATCATTAATTGTAAAAAATAGTAGTTAAAGTTGTATCTGTTTCGAAACAGGAACATGATAAAGTAAATAAACAGGTTGCAGCTCAAATCGCTTCCGGCAATCAGAAGCATCGGAAGCTTAATATCCTCCGGATAAAACAGCTTCCGGAACATGCCGTTAAAATATCCGATGTACATGTAAAGCAGAGCATAAAAGCCGAGGATGCTCCCGTTGAAAATATCAAGCAGAAGCCCCGCAAAAAAACCGATAAACATGCCTTCTTTCTTCCCTCTCATAAAGCCGAAGGAAGCCACCACGATAATCAAAAGATTCGGCGAGATGGACGCAAAAGCAAGCCATTCAAACAGCGTGGTCTGCAGCAGATAACAAACGGCGATAATGATAAATACGATAATTTTTCTTTTCATAAAAAACCTCGGTTCCTAGGATTCTGCTGTCTGTTTTTTATTTAAAATTACAAGGACCTCCTGAATATGCTCAAAATCAACCGCTGGCGTTAACGTGCCGGATTTTGTCAGATTGTTGGAGTCCGTGGTAATCGTACTGATATAGCCGATGAGGATTCCCTGCTGATACTGATCCGAAACATAGGAGGTGACTACCGCGTCACCGACGGCTACCGCATCGTCCTTGTCATTGAGATTGGAAAATTCAATCACCATGTTTTCATTCATATTCTGCAGGCTTCCGTTCACGATGAGATTATCCGAGGTTGTCGTTACCATGCCGCTGACATTCGTAGTATCATTGATAATGGAGGAAACCTTCGCGTAGTTCGGGCCGACATCGGTGACAATTCCTACCAGGCCGCTGCCGGCAATGACATTCATGTCCACCTCGATTCCGTCATTGGAACCTTTATCTATGGTAAAATTAGTAAACCAGTTTCCTCCGTCCTTGCCGATGACATTGGCGGCAACCTTATCATAGCTGGGGTACTTCTGATCCAGTTCAAACAATTCTCTTAAATTCTCCAGCTCGTACTGCTCCAGCTTTATCGTATTCAGCTCGGTAGTCAATTCGTCTACCTGCCGTTGCAGTTCTTCATTTTCCGCCATGACATCGCTCAGTTTTTTTAAGCTGTCCGATTTCTCTCCAAACCAGGCACCGACGGAATTGATACCCTTTTGCATCGGGATAAATACATACCCTGCGACGGTGTTTAACGGTCCGCCGGAGATTCCAAGCGTAAAGCAAAGCAGCATAGCCACAATGCATACTCCGGTCATAATCAGCAGTATGTATTTGGTAGGAAGAATAAATTTCGGTTTTCGTTTCATGTTTTCCCCTAAATCAATATCTTGCTTTTCATACTGAAGGCCAGATGTTTGTATTTATTGTCGGAAACAATTTTTACGAGCCCGCGCACCACGCACTCCTCCGGCTCCTCGCAGGTATTGATGTTAATACCTGTAATCTGTGCAAACAACTGGTCTAAATCGTGAATCTGCGAGCTGCCGCCCGTGATGTAAATACCGGAATGGATAATATCCTTTGCGAGCTCCGGCGGCGTTTTTTCCAGAATCATTTTGATGGAATTACAGATACTGTTTAAATTGTCCTTGATTGCCTCATAGACAACTTCCCCAGACAGTTCCATCTCAATCGGCAGGCCGCCCACCACGTCGCGGCCCACAACCACCATCGTATCCTGTCTGCCCGGAACGCCGGATCCGAGCCGCTCCTTTAAGCTCTGAGCCGTCTTTTGGCCGATGACAAGGTTATAATTGCGTTTTACATAGGTGATGATGGATTCGTCAATCTTATTGCCGCCAAAATGAAGAAGATCACTCAACACAAGGCCCCCAAGGGAGATGACGGAAATTTCCGTCGTGTCCGCTCCGATATCCACAATCATAATTCCCGTTGGTTCGTTGACATCAAGCCCGAGCCCTACGGCATCGGCAATCGGTTTCTCACAGAGAAGCACACTTTTCGGTTTTAATTTGCTCTTATAAAACATATCAAAAAATGCTTTTTTCTCCACGTCCGTAATGCTGGTCGGCACAGCGACGATAAACTCCGCCCCCTTTAATTTGCCTTTGGCATGCGTCTCCAGAAAAAGCTGGAGCATGGACTGTAAATTATTGAAGTCGGCAATGACACCGCTCGTCACCGGGAAGGTAACATTGATGGATTCCGGCGCCTTCTCATACATAGCGTATGCCGCGTCGCCGTATGCGTAAATCTCGTCCTTATTTACCAGCGCAATGGTGTTCTTCTCATTCAAAATCTTGTTGGACGCCTTGCAGTAAATTTTCATGTTGCAGGTTCCCAAGTCGATACCGTATACGTTGTTTATCATTGTTCTCTCCCTTTGGATGGCATCTTAAGATACGATCCTGTTTTTTTCTCTGTAACTATAGTAAGAATGGTCCCCGATGATAATATGGTCGGAAAGCGGAATCCCCATCATCCTGCCGCACCGGCAAATACGTTCCGTGACGGCATCGTCCGCCCTTGACGGCTCCGGTATGCCGCTGGGATGATTGTGAAGCAGTACAAGCTGGGCGGCACGGCAAGTCAGGGCCGCGGCAAAAATCTCCCTGGGGGAGACTATGGATTCTTCCGCGCTGCCGATGGAAAGAAGCCTGTCGTCCATCAGATGGCATTTGCTGTCAAACATGCACAAAAGAAGCTGCTCTCTCCGTTCGTGCCGCAGGCGCTCCATATAATAATCCGCAATCGTCCGCGGATGACTGAGACGGACTCTGGCGGCATACCTCGTCTGTGAAATCCGTTTCGCCAGCTCCGCCGTGCATTTGAGCTGGATTGCCTTGACCCGGCCGATTCCGCGCAGCGTAAGCATGTTTTCATACGGAATTTCGTAAAGATTTAAGAGACTGCGGCCTCCAATCCCAAGAAAATTCTGCGCCACCTCCACGGATTTTATACCGTTCGTCCCGGAACGGATAATGACCGCCAAAAGCTCCGCGTCGCTTAACGCCTCAGCTCCGTATTTTAAAAATTTTTCGTAGGGTTTTTCCGAATCCGGAAGTTCTTTGACTGTTGTGTTTCCATTCATAGCTGCTTCCTTTCACTCTCCCCGGAAGCAATACGGCTGATGCCAAATAGTAAATCAAATTATATTCTAGCATAACCGGTCAAGGT
>CALWBG010000156.1 GCA_944375975.1 uncultured Roseburia sp. | reverse complement strand
ATCCAGCCGAGATACTTCAAGGAAAATTCGGCGGTCGGAACGATTATCAATATGGTCATAGGAATTGCAATCGGGGCTGCGATTACCGGTTTTTTGATCGTTCCGGGCGTAAGGCGCCAGATGCAGAATCAGGCACAGGCGCAGGTACTTGAGGCGAATAATACCGTTTCGTCCAAGAATCAGCAAATCAGTTCCCTCGAGGCACAGATTGAGGAACTGACCGCCCAGGTTACCGAGGCCCAGGAGGGCGCGGCGGGAGCGGAGAGCAGAATCACCAGCTATGACCAGCTTTTGACCGCATATGCGGCATATGCCGCAGAGGATATTGAGGCGGCGGGAACAGCGCTTTCCAATGTTAACGAGGAATATTTAAGCGACAGCGCAAAGGAAATTTACAATACGATTAATGCGCAGGTGAATGCGGAATATATCCAGTCACTTTATGACACGGGCTACAGCGCTTATAACAGCCAGAACTATGAGGAGGCAATTACCAATCTGGAAAAGGTAGTGGAAATGGATGAGACCTACAGTGACGGCTACGCGCTGTATTACCTCGCACAGGCTTACCGGCGAAATAATGATTTGGAAACGGCAAAGACCTATTACCAGAAGATTGTTGATTTATATCCGGGCACGGAGCGCGCGGCGACCGCCCAGAATTATCTGAATACCGAGGAATGATATTCATACACAAAAGACGTCTGTTGAGATTCAACGGGCGTTTTTTGTATGACAGGAAAGAAAGCAAAGAAAGGGGACTACATATGGAACATCATTACGAATTAAAGGAGGGCTGTCTCACCATTCTCATGCCCAGAGAGCTTGACCATCACCAGG
Organism: uncultured Roseburia sp.; assembly: GCA_944375975.1. Taxonomy (GTDB): domain Bacteria; phylum Bacillota; class Clostridia; order Lachnospirales; family Lachnospiraceae; genus Roseburia. Next base: position 6,076 of record CALWBG010000156.1, on the reverse strand, counting down.
CAAGCCAGTTGAAGGCGGAGGCGGATCTGTTGATTGAGGCATATCATGTCAGAAAGCTGATATTTGATTTTTCCGGGACGGAGTTTATGGACAGCTCCGGTATCGGCGTGATTATCGGGCGCTGCAAGAGCATGGGATTTGCCGGCGGAGAGGTATCTGCCAGAAACTTAAATGAACGTTTAAAAAAAATATTTATTGTTTCAGGATTGCAGAAAATCGTCAAAACGGATTTTTAAATGAATATAGAAATGGAGAGACAGGATGCAGAGTAAAAATGAAATGAAGATTGAATTTGACGCGCGTTCCGCGAACGAAGGGTTTGCGCGTCTTGCGGTGGCGGCGTTTATTGCAGAGCAAAATCCCACCCTCGATGAAATTTCCGATATTAAGACGGCCGTGTCGGAGGCCGTCACAAACGCGATTATTCACGGGTATGATAATCCGGAGGAAAAGGTGCGTTTGTCCTGCCGCATCGAAGGAAATGAAGTCGAAATTATCGTAGAAGATACCGGTCGGGGAATTGCCGATGTCAAAAAGGCCATGGAGCCGTTTTTTACGACGAAGCCCGAGCTCGAACGCTCCGGGATGGGCTTTGCGTTTATGGAAGCGTTTATGGATACGGTTGACGTGGATTCCGCACCGGGGCGTGGAACACGGGTCATCATGCGAAAAAAAATCGGTATTCGGGAAGGCATTTGAGTATGGAGCATTTCAGGGAACTGATGGAGCGGGCACACGGCGGTGATAAGACGGCAAGAGACACACTGGTATCCGAGAATCTCGGACTTGTTCACGCGATTGCCAGGCGGTTCGAGCACAGAGGGCACGACAGGGAGGAAATTTTCCAGATTGGCTGCATCGGTCTGATGAAGGCGGTGGATAAGTTTGACTTATCATTAAACCTTGCGTTTTCCACCTACGCGGTACCGATGATAATGGGAGAAATACGGCGGTTTCTGCGGGATGACGGCATGGTAAAGGTCAGCAGGACGTTAAAAGAAAACTCCTGTAAAATCGGAAAGGAAAAGGAACGTCTGACCAGAGAGTTGGGAAGGGAGCCCGATTTATCCGAGATTTCGGCGGCGACAGGACTTGGCACGGAGGAAATCGTCATGGCAATGGAGGCCAACCGCGAGGTGGAGTCCATATACCAGCCGGTCTACGAGCGGGACGGGGACGAGCTTTTGATGATTGACCAGCTCTGCGGCGGCGACGGCGGCAGGGAGGAGCCGGAGAAAGAGGCAGTCTTAAACCACATGGTGATTGAGCAGCTTCTGGGGCTTTTGGAGGAGCGGGAGCGCAGGCTGATTTGTCTTCGTTATTTGGAGGGAAAAACGCAGAGCGAGACGGCGGCAGCCATGGGAATGACACAGGTCCAGGTCAGCAGGGCGGAGAAAAAAATATTGCTCCGGCTGCGTGAAAACCTCAGTTGATTTCGGAGCAAAAAAATGCTACCCTAAACAGACAGAGTTTTATACCAAAAAAGATAAATCAGCGGAGAAAGAGGAAAAAATGAAGTACAAAAATTATATCTTTGATTTATACGGGACACTGGTTGATATTCGGACGGATGAGGACAAGCCTGAGGTTTGGGACAAGCTGACATTGTTTTACGGTTATTATGGGGCAATCTACGGTCCGGGGGAACTGCGGCGCAGCTTCTATGAGCTGGTGGAGAGCGGAGAGGCGGCGATGCGGAAAGAAACCGGAGCCGGGAAGCTGCGCTCGGATGCCCATGAGGTCTTTCCGGAGCTTGAAATCGAGCAGGTGTTTTTGGAGCTGTTCCGGTGCAGGGGAGTGGAGGCGGACGTTACCCTTGCGGTACATGCGGGGCAGTTCTTCCGTATTCTTTCTACCGAATATCTGAAGCTTTATGACGGAGTGAAGGAGCTGCTTGCCGCGCTTGCAGAGCGCGGAGGGAACATATATCTTTTATCAAATGCGCAGCGCATTTTTACGGAGTACGAGATGAACATACTTGGGATTGCGGAATACTTTGACGATATTTTGATTTCTTCATCGTGCGGCGTGCGCAAGCCGGACAGCCGCTTTTTTGAGCTTTTGCAAAAGCGGCATGGCCTTTTGCCGGATGAGAGCATTATGATTGGAAACGACCTGCAAAACGACATTGAGGGGGCAAAGCAGGTAGGACTTCACACGTTTTACATTCATTCCAATATTTCGCCGGAGCTTACGAAAAAGCCGGAGGCGGATTATGTGCAGATGGGAATGGATATGGACGCCGTGCGCCGCAGCCTGCTGGGCGAAGATTGACGGATAAGGTTGCCTTTTCATGCCAAATGACCGATAAAGATAGTAAACAGGGAGATTTCGGGAGGTATGAGGGATGAAAAGCGTATCACTGTCAGTTTCGGCAAACGGAATATTCGGGACGCAGCAGGAGAAGGCCCAGGCTGCGGGAAAAGGGAAAAACGTATTTTTTGCGGGTGAGAGCAATCTGACTGCGGATCCGATTGAGCAGAGACGCAGAATGGCGCAGAAACGGGCGCTTCAGGTTGTGGGAGATGCATGGGAAAATGAGCAGTCGGTAAACCGCGATATTCAGACCAGAAGAGAGCAGTATGCGCAGATGCAGGAGCGTAAAAAAGAGGCGCAGGAGCAGCTTGCGGATGTGCGTAAGGATGAGAGCACTTTGCAGCAGTTATATGAAGTGCCGGCGGATTCCAGGGAACAGCAGGAGCTGGAATTGCTTAAAAAAGCGCAGGATTGGAAAAATCATATCGGGGAGGCGTTGACGCAGGAGGAAAAAGAGCGTCTGGCTGAAATTGATTTAAATAACCTGACGGAGTATCAGCAGCGTGCGCTTGAACTGAATGACCGTGCAGCGGTGTTTCAAAAGACCGCGCAGCAGGAGCAGAGGAAAATGCAGGAAGCGGTCAGTGCTGTGAAGCAGATTCTTCTGGAAAAACTGAAATCGCACCCCATGGTAGATGCCCAAAAAGCGGCCGAGGATATTCTGGAGGCAGCAAACGGGGAAATAATCGGGATGCTTGTACAGGATGCCGTCGATCATGCGGATGATAAGCTTGAGGAGGAAAAGGAGGCCGCAAAAGAGGCTGCCGAGGAAAAGGAGCAGCGCGAGGAACGGCTCGACGAGCTGGCCGGGAAGCGGGCGATGGAAGAAGCACTTATTGAGGGAACGCGGGAGGCTGCCGAGCGGGCGAAGGAAAAGCAAAGACAGGTTGAGATGCCGGATATGGATTTTACCGATATGCTTACAATTACCGCAAAGCAGCAGCTATCCGAGGAGGCAAAGCAGAGCCTTGCGGAAATTAAAAGCAGCATGAAGCTGCTGGAGGCGGATTTGAAAGGAATTCGTGTCGACGACGAAATCTGAGTTTACCTGATCTCATACAGGATAAAATGATTTTTTTCTGTTTTTAAAAGCCCTTCCCGCTGCATTTTGCCGAGCTCACCCGAGAGCGCGCTGCGCTCTACGTTCAGGTAATCCGCGAGCTGCTGACGGTTGAACGGAATTGTAAAGTCCAGGCTTCCCTGTGCGGATGCCTGGAAGGATAAATATGACAGCAGTCTCCCCCGGATGGATTTCGGCGTTGTGTGGAAAATCCGACGCGAGAGGTTTAAATTTTTCTGCGCGGAAACCATAAAAAGCCGTCGTATGAGCTTGCTGTGGTGGGAGCATGAGTTTGGGCAGGTCTTAAGCAGCCGCTTTACATTTAAAAATAAGACCTCCGTGTCCTCAATGGCGGTGACCGTCACCATCAGCGGCTCATCGCCCAGGCTGGCGTAGGTCTCCGCAAAGACGAATCCCGGCGGAATGCTGTCTAATACGCTGTGATTGCCCCATAAATCATCATTTTCAATCTGGACACTGCCGGAGAGTACGATTCCTATGGAGGAAACCGTTTCACCGGCGTGATAAATCACTTCTGATTTGGCGTAGTGCTTCTTTGCTGCGCCGAGACAATCGAGCATCGTTTTGATTTCATCCGGGGAATCCCCGGAAAACAGCATGGTTTTACTTAAAAATTCATAATCCATTCTTTTTTCTCCATTTGTTGTTATAACAACATACTTTTTGCAGTCAGTTTAGTATAGTGTACACGGAAAGTCAAGAAAACAGCAGGAGGAAAAGAAAAATGGTCCGTAGGATAATAGAGATTAACGAGGATATCTGCAACGGCTGCGGCCTTTGTGCAAAAGCCTGCCACGAGGGGGCAATCGGAATGGTAAACGGGAAGGCAAAGCTGCTTCGGGACGATTATTGCGACGGTCTGGGCGATTGTCTGCCAAACTGTCCCGTGGGTGCGATTTCCTTTGTAGAGCGGGAGGCGGCAGCCTACGATGAGGCGGCAGTGCTGGAGAATAAAAAGAAACAGCAGCAGGCCCATGCAGGAGGTTGCCCGGGCATGAAGGCGAGGGAGATTTCAGCACATAGGGCGGAGGTCTCCAACGCGGAGGTTTCCACCACAGAAACCGTCTCCGAGCTGCGCCAGTGGCCGGTGCAGATTCAGCTTGCTCCGGTGAAGGCTCCTTATTTTGAAGGCGCGAAGCTGTTGGTAGCGGCCGACTGTAGTGCATATGCATATGGAAATTTTCATCGGGATTTCATCCGCGGAAGGGTTGCGCTCATCGGATGCCCGAAGCTGGACGATGTGGATTACAGTGAAAAGCTAACGGAAATTTTGCGGCAGAATGATGTGAAAAGCCTTACCATCGTGCGCATGGAGGTTCCGTGCTGCGGGGGAATCGAGCGTGCCGCGGTGAGCGCGCTGCAAAACAGCGGAAAATTTATTCCGTGGCAGGTAGTCACGGTTGCCGTGGACGGCAGGATTTTGGATTAGAGGAACAGGGAGGAAAAAAGAATGAATCATCAGATGTTTTGTTTTCAGTGTGAGCAGACTGCCGGGTGCACCGGCTGTACGGGAGGCGCGGGCGTCTGTGGAAAGACGGCGGAAACCGCGAGGCTGCAGGATGAACTGACAGGAGCGCTCGTGGGGCTTGCGCACGCGTGTGCGAATAACCCTAAGACGGGGCAGACTGACCGCCTGATTTTGGAGGGACTCTTTACAACGGTTACAAACGTCAATTTTAATGATGAGACGCTACGGGAGATGATTGCGCGCGTCAATGAGGAAAAGGACAGGATTGTGCCGGGCTGCGCGTCCTGTGTGTCCCGCTGCGGCAATACCGACAATTATGACATGAAGCGTATGTGGGAGGCGGATGAGGACGTTCGTTCCTTAAAGTCGCTGCTTTTGTTTGGCATCCGCGGAATGGCTGCCTATGCCTATCATGCGAGGGTGCTCGGTTATGAGAGCGCCGAGGTCAACGAATTTTTTTACCGGGCGTTGTTTGCGCTCTCCGAGGACTGGGGTATGGACGAATTGCTGCCGCTCGTCATGGAAACAGGAAAGGTAAATCTTTCCTGCATGGAGCTTTTGGATAAAGCCAACACGGAAACGTTCGGGATACCGGAGCCGACCGAGGTTTCTCTGACGGTAGAGAAGGGACCGTTTATCGTAATCACCGGGCATGACCTTTACGATTTAAAGCTGCTGCTGGAGCAGACGAAGGATAAGGGGATCAATATTTACACGCACGGCGAGATGCTTCCGGCACACGCCTATCCGGAACTGAAAAAATATCCGCATTTAAAGGGCAATTTCGGAACGGCATGGCAGAATCAGCAGAAAGAATTTGCAGAGCTTCCGGCTCCCGTGCTTTTTACCACGAACTGCCTGATGCCGGTGAAGGAAAGCTATGCGGATCGGGTATTTACAACGGAGGTCGTTTCCTATCCGGGCATGGTGCATATCGGGGAGGATAAGGATTTTACCCCGGTGATTGCAAAGGCACTGGAGCTTGGCGGATTTGACGAGGCGCGGACATTTACGGGAATCAACGGCGGTACGAAGGTGATGACCGGGTTCGGTCACGGAGCCGTGCTCGGCGCGGCCGACCAGGTGGTGGAGGCGGTAAAGTCCGGGGCAATCCGTCATTTCTTCCTGGTAGGCGGCTGCGACGGAGCCCGCATGGGACGTAATTATTATACCGAATTTGTAAAGCAGACGCCGAAGGATACGGTGATTCT
>CALWBG010000155.1 GCA_944375975.1 uncultured Roseburia sp. | reverse complement strand
CCATCAGCTTTTCGGGAATTCGCGGAGAGGAAGGCTTAAAAGAAGCAACCGTGCAGGTGGGAGAGCGCGAGGTAAGAATCGCCGTGGTGCACGGTCTGGCGAACGCCGGGAGACTGCTGGATGCCATCAAGGCGGGGGAAAAGACTTATGATTTCGTTGAAGTTATGGCGTGCCGGAGAGGCTGTATTATGGGCGGCGGACAGCCGGCACAGGCGGGGCCGCGCACCAGAAGGGGACGTATGGAGGGTATTTACCGGGTGGATGCCGCTTCGAATATCCGTTTCCCCGACGAAAATCCGATTGTGAAACAGCTTTACGGAGGAATGCTACAGGGAAAGGAGCACAAGCTTCTGCACAGAAATATGTAAAAATTCCCCAAAAAGCTTGCATTTTGCAAAATAAAGTGTTATGGTAATAGATGATAACACGATGACTTGGTTGAGAGAGGGCTTTCGTCCTCTCTCAATTCACGTTTAAGGGACTGCGTTATTTTGCAGGAGTGAAATTGTGCAGATTCGGGGCGAGAAAACTGAATATCGAAGAAAGAAGGTGTACACATGTCAAAGCGCGAAGCATATGAAGCGCGCACCGAGGAACTGATTACTCCGATTTTAGAGCGCATGAATTTTGAGCTGGTAGATGTGGAGTACGTAAAAGAGGGCGGTACCTGGTATTTGAGAGCTTATATTGACAAGGAGGGCGGCATCACCGTGAACGACTGTGAGGCGGTGGCGCGCGAAATGAATGAGATTTTGGATCGGGAGGATTATATTGAGGACTCCTATGTATTTGAGGTGAGCTCGCCGGGGCTTGGAAGACCGCTGAAAAAGGAAAAAGATTATATCCGCAGTATGGGCAAAGAGGTGGAAATACGCACTTATCGTGCAATCGACCGGGAAAAGGAATTTTACGGCATTTTATCGGCATATGATGAAACTACCGTGACGATAGAGCAGGAGGACGGCGAAATGAGGACCTTTAACCGGTCAGACATTGCGCTTATCCGTCTTGCGTTTGATTTTTGAGTTTACTGTGCGTAATAATAACCATATCAATTAGGAGGATAAAAAAATGAGTAATAGCGAGTTATTAGAAGCGTTAAACATACTGGAGCAGGAGAAGAACATCAGCAAAGAAACACTTCTTGAGGCAATCGAAAACTCTCTTGTGACGGCATGTAAAAACCATTTCGGCAAATCCGAGAATGTGAAAGTCAACATTGATCCGGAAACCTGTGAATTTCACGTTTTTCAGGAAAAGACGGTCGTTGAAAACGTGGAGGACCCGGTGGAGCAGATCAGTCTTGCCAACGCAAAGATGATTGACTCCAAATATGAGGTGGGCGATATTGTAAATATAGAGGTGCAGTCCAAGGAGTTCGGGCGCATCGCGACCCAGAATGCCAAAAACGTCATCCTTCAGAAGATTCGTGAGGAGGAGCGGAAAGTACTTTACGACCAGTACTACAGCATGGAAAAGGATGTGGTGACCGGTATTGTGCAGCGGTATCTCGGCAGAAATGTCAGCATCAACCTTGGAAAGGTGGATGCCATTTTAACGGAGAACGAGCAGGTGCGCGGCGAGGTATTTCAGCCTACGGAGCGCATCAAAGTATATATCCTGGAGGTAAAGGCTACCCCGAAGGGACCGAAGGTGCTGGTGTCAAGGACACATCCGGAGCTGGTGAAGCGCCTGTTTGAGTCCGAGGTGGCCGAGGTCAGAGAGGGTATTGTTGAGATTAAGGCAATCGCGCGGGAAGCCGGAAGCAGAACAAAGATTGCGGTTTGGTCGAACGACCCCAACGTAGACCCGGTGGGCGCCTGCGTCGGTATGAACGGAGCCAGGGTCAATGCTATTGTCAATGAGCTGCGGGGAGAAAAAATCGACATCATTACCTGGAATGAAAATCCGGCAATGCTGATTGAAAATGCGTTAAGCCCGGCGAAGGTAATTTCCGTGATTGCGGATGCGGAGGAAAAATCCGCAAAGGTTGTAGTGCCGGATTACCAGCTCTCACTGGCAATCGGCAAGGAAGGGCAGAATGCAAGGCTTGCAGCCCGCCTGACAGGCTTTAAGATTGATATTAAGAGCGAGACCCAGGCTAGAGAGTCCGGCGATTTCCTCGACTATGAAAACGAGTATGAGGATGACTACTACGACGAGGACGGTTACGCGGAGGACGATGAACTCTATGCGGACGGAGAGGACTATGCGGAGGACGGAGCCTATATGGGCGACGAGGACTACGCCGAAGAAGGCGAGACCTATGCGGACGGAGAGGATTACGTCGAAGAGAACGAAAACTATGCGGACAACGGCTCCGATAAAGAATAAGAGGTTGGAGAAAAGCGATGGCAAATAAAAAAATTCCGATGCGCCAGTGTATCGGCTGCCGTGAGATGAAAGCCAAAAAAGATATGATACGCGTGCTGAAAACCGCGTCCGCGGAGAATGAAAGCCCGGAAATTATCCTGGATGCAACAGGAAGAAAAAACGGCAGGGGGGCTTATATCTGTCCGAATCGTGACTGCCTGGAGCTGGCAATGAAAAATAAAGGACTGGAACGTTCGTTTAAAATGGCAATTTCAAAGGATGTCTATGAAATGCTGGCAAAGGAGATGGAACAGCTTGAAACCAGATAGAGTGTTGTCCATGCTGGGCATTGCCGCCAAGGCGGGTAGTGTCGCAAGCGGAGAATTTTCAACGGAAAAGGCGGTGAAGGAAGGGAAAGCATATCTTGTCATTGTGGCGAAAGATGCTTCGGATAATACAAAAAAAATGTTCCGCAATATGACGGAGTTTTATGAGGTGCCGATGTATGTTTATTCGGAGAAAGAAATGCTCGGACACTTCATCGGAAAAGAATTCCGCGCATCGCTCGCAGTTACAAATGAGGGGCTTGCGCGTTCAATAGAGAATAGATTAAAACAGACAATCACAACTGAATAATGGAGGAATCAGAATATATGGCAAAAATGAGAGTTCATGAACTTGCAAGAGAATTAGGAATAGAAAATAAGCAGATAATAGAACTGCTGAGCACCACGGAGCATGCGGTGAAATCTCACAGCAGCAACATAGATGAAGACGCGCAGAAGCTGGTGCGGGAGACACTTGGAAAAACGGCGAAGGCTCCGGAAAAAAGTGATAAGCCGGTGAGCGAAAAGGCGGAAAATGCAAAGCCGGAGAACGTAAAAGCACAGCAGGAGCCGGCAAAAAGCCAGCCGAAGGAAAAAACGGAAGCCGTGCAGAGCGAAAGAACGGCGGCGGGAGCAACTACGGCAAACACTGCACAGGGACAGCAGAGGCCGGCACAGGCAAAGCCCCATACGGCAGGTGCAAAAGCCGAGGGAGAGCGTCCGAAGAAAAAATCGAGTATTACGGCGGTTTATAATGCACAGTACAGTAAACAGGGAAGCGCGCGCGGCGGCAAAAACAGGCGTCCGGGCGGCGGACAGGGACGCCCGCAGAATGGAGAGCGCCGTCCGGGAGTTGGCGGACAGCGGGGACCGGCCCAGTCAAGGCCGACAACAGGATATGATGTGAGAAAGGCATTTGAGCGCGCGATTAATCCGGAGGCGGCAAAAGCGGCTGAGGAGGCGGAACGGCTCGCGGCGGCAAAGGCGGCGGAGCTTAAGGCGCAGCAGCAGAGGCAGCAGCAGGAAAAGGCGGAGGAAGCGCGCAAAGCGGCGGAGGCGGTGCAAAAGCCCAGGGAGAACGTATACGAAAATGTATATGCGCAGAATCCTGAATACCGTCCGCAGAACAATGAGCGGCGCGCGCAGGGCGGAGATCGCAGAACATCCGGCGGCCGTCCGCAGGGCGAGAGAGCGGCGAGAAACGGCGGCACAGGCCGCGGAGGCGACAGGCAGCAGCGTCCTTACGGCGAAAGAGGCGGCAGAGGTGATGGAAGCCGGGCTTATCAGAATGGAAAGCCGAATCAAAACAATAACAGAGGCAATTCCTATCGCGGCAGGGAATCCGGTTCCGGCAGGCTGGAGCGCGAAATTGACCGCTTTAACAAAGAAAGCGCAGCGGCAGCGCCGGACGAAATCCGCGGAAAAGAGTCGAGAGAGCGCGATAAGGACAGAAACAAGAGTGCGAAACAGAGGAACGATTACGATCCGTTGGGCGGAAAGAAGCAGGAGCGCTTTATCAACCTGGAAAAGAATGGCGGCAGAAAGAAACCGCAGCAGCCGCAGCAAAAGCAGGAGGAGGAAGTAATCCGTACCCTGGTGCTTCCCGAGAAGCTTACTATCAAAGAGCTTGCGGATAAAATGAAGGTTCAGCCGTCCGTGATTGTAAAGAAGCTGTTCCTGAAGGGGACTATGGTTACGGTGAATCAGGAAGTGGATTATGACACGGCGGAGGAAATCGCACTGGAGTTCAACTGTATCTGCGAGCCGGAGGAGAAAATTGACGTGATTGCAGAGCTGTTGAAAGAGGAAGATGACCCGGAGGATACCTTAGTGCCGCGTCCGCCGGTAGTCTGTGTCATGGGTCACGTTGACCATGGAAAGACTTCCCTTTTGGACGCTATCCGTTCTACCCGTGTGACGGACAAAGAGGCGGGCGGAATCACGCAGCATATCGGTGCTTCCGTGGTATCCATCAACGGACAGAATATCACCTTCCTGGATACACCGGGACATGAGGCGTTTACGGCAATGCGTATGCGCGGCGCCAACTCTACGGATATTGCAATCCTTGTGGTTGCGGCCGACGACGGTGTAATGCCCCAGACGGTGGAGGCAATCAACCATGCCAAGGCCGCGGGCGTGGAAATCATAGTTGCGATTAATAAGATTGATAAACCGAGCGCGAATATCGAGCGTGTAAAGCAGGAGCTTTCCGAGTATGAACTGATTCCCGAGGACTGGGGCGGAAGTACAATTTTCTGTCCGGTATCCGCACATACGAAGGAAGGAATTGACAATCTGCTGGAAATGATTCTCCTGACGGCAGAGGTGCTTGAATTAAAGGCAAATCCGAAGCGGAACGCGAGAGGACTTGTAATCGAGGCACAGCTTGACAAAGGACGCGGCGCGGTGGCAACCGTTCTGGTGCAGAAGGGTACCTTAAAGGTAGGACAGCCGATTGCCTGCGGAAGCTGTCACGGTAAGGTGCGCGCGATGATTGACGACCAGGGCAGGAGAGTCAAAGAGGCAGGACCGTCCATGCCGGTTGAGATATTGGGGCTGTCCGCGGTTCCGGAGGCAGGGGAAACCTTTGTCGCGATGGATACGGAAAAAGAGGCGAGAGCTTTTGCGGAAACTTATATTTCCGAGGGTAAAAACCGTCTGATTGAAGATACTAAATCTAAGATGTCTCTGGACGATTTGTTCTCGCAGATTCAGTCCGGCAATGTAAAAGAGCTGGATATTATTGTAAAGGCAGATGTTCAGGGGTCTGTGGAAGCGGTAAGGCAGAGTCTTGTCAAGCTTTCCAACGAAGAAGTGGTTGTAAAGGTAATCCACGGCGGCGTGGGAGCCATCAACGAATCCGATGTCAGTCTGGCGTCCGCTTCCAATGCAATCATCATCGGCTTCAATGTTCGTCCGGATCCGACCGCGAAGGTAACCGCAGACAAGGAGAATGTAGATATCCGGCTTTACAAGGTAATCTACAATGCGATCGAGGATGTGGAAGCAGCGATGAAAGGTATGCTGGACCCGATTTTCGAAGAAAAGGTGCTTGGCCATGCGGAGGTACGCCAGATATTCAAATCCTCCGGCGTCGGCAATATCGCGGGCTCCTATGTGCTTGACGGTGTCTTCCAGAGAGGCTGCAAGGTGCGTATTTCCCGCGCCGGAGAGCAGATTTTTGAGGGCGCTCTTGCTTCCTTAAAGCGTTTTAAGGATGACGTGAAGGAGGTAAAGGCAGGCTACGAATGCGGTCTTGTATTTGAGAGCTTCGGGGATATTGAGGAGCTTGATATTGTGGAGGCTTACACGATGGTCGAGGTGCCGAGGTAAAGCAAAAAAGGCAGACGCCCGGCGGGGTACGCCGGGAGAAAGCCATCCTGAATGGAGACAGAAATGAGAAAAAACAGCATCAAAAATACAAGAATCAACGGCGAGGTACAGCGCGAGCTGTCCAATATTATACGCGGGGAAATCAAGGACCCCAGGATTCATGAGCTCACCAGTGTGGTGGCGGTGGAAGTGGCACCTGATTTAAAGACCTGCAAGGCCTACATCAGCGTGCTGGGAGATGAGGAAGCCCAGAAAGACACGCTGGCGGGCTTAAAAAGTGCGGAGGGCTTTATCCGTACCCGTCTGGCAAAGACGATTAATCTGAGGAACACGCCGGAAATCCGGTTTGTGCTTGACCAGTCGATTGAATACGGCGTGAGAATGTCAAAAATGATTGACGACATTACCAGGGATACCCATGCGGATGACGGCATGGAAACAGAGGAATAAAAGCGTATGACAAATCTGGATATATTTCTGGCCGAGGCGGATACGGTAGGCGTTGCGGGGCACGTCCGCCCCGACGGCGACTGTGTCGGCTCCTGCCTGGCTACCTACAATTATATTAAAACCTATTATCCGCATGTCCGTGTGGATTTATATTTAGAGCCGATACCGAATATTTTTAAATTTCTGACACGCTCGGGAGAAATCAAAAACGAATGTCCCGACGGCCCGTGCTATGATTTATTTATCGCGCAGGACTGCGGCGACGCAGAGAGACTCGGTGATGCGGCGAAATATTTTCGGGCGGCAAAAAAGACAATCTGCATCGACCACCATATCAGCAATCAGAGCTTTGCGGACGAAAATTATATTTTTCCGGAGGCGAGTTCTACTTCCGAGCTGATTTTTGACCTGATTCCCGGTGAACGGCTGAACAAAGCCATTGCAGAATGTATTTACACGGGAATCATCCATGACACCGGCGTATTCCAGTATTCCTG
>CALWBG010000154.1 GCA_944375975.1 uncultured Roseburia sp. | reverse complement strand
TATGGCTTTGATGTCATTGATGGAAGCTTTCGCCTCCTGACCCTGCGCACCTATCTGCCGGTATGCATCACCAGTATCATAAGCTGCGGCGCGTGGGCCCTGCTTCCTTTTTCGGTCGGAATACAAAAGAAATCGGTTGCAGCTACAGTGGCAAGCTCCCTGCTTGTAGTTCTTTTACGGCAAATTATAATTACGCTGAATCCGCTTTATGGCGAAAGCCCCGTTCAATGCGCCGCCATTCTTCTGTTTATCACCCTTATAACGTCATTTTCGTATAAGCGCAGGGCAAACGATTTGGATAATATATAAAAATCGACGGACAAAAAACGGTTGACAAATTATTCTCCCGCGCCTATAATGACGATAATCAAAGTAAACAAAAGGCTTTGACGGGAAGAAGTAGGATTAAGCGGAATGAACAGAAAGCAGCCGGCTGATGAGAGGCGCGCAGGAACCTTAATTTGAATACATCCCCGAGCCGCGCACCGAACATGGCGTGTCTTTTTCGGTATTTCACCGCAAGACGCATATTCCAGTAGGCTGCGACGGAGTGGCGCACGTTATCCGCGCCGGAGTGTTGTCGGACACTCGCAGAGATAGACGGCGCGAGCCGTTTATGAACAAAGGTGGTAACACGGGTATATGCCTCGTCCTTTTCATAGGACGGGGCTTTTTTATTGCATAGGAAATACCCCGTTGTACTAACGTATGCGCACATTTTTTATTTTAAGAAGAAAGGAAAGAAAACTATGACCCTGTACGACGAACTGGTTGCCAGAGGCTTAATCGCCCAGGTGACCGACGAAGCAGAAATCAAGGAACTTATCAACAACGGAAAAGCTACCTTCTACATCGGGTTTGACCCGACGGCTGACAGTCTCCATGTCGGTCATTTCATGGCCTTATGCTTAATGAAGCGCCTTCAGATGGCAGGCAATAAGCCAATCGCCTTAATCGGCGGCGGAACTGCCATGATTGGAGATCCCTCCGGGCGCACCGATATGCGCCAGATGATGACGCCGGAAACAATACAGCACAACTGCGAATGCTTTAAAAAGCAGATGAGCCGTTTTATTGATTTTTCGGAGGGAAAAGCCCTGATGGTAAACAATGCCGACTGGCTGATGGACTTAAATTACATCGACGTGCTGCGCGAGGTCGGCACCCACTTTTCCGTAAACCGGATGCTGACCGCCGAGTGCTATAAACAGCGCATGGAAAAGGGATTAAGCTTCCTGGAATTTAACTATATGATTATGCAGAGCTACGACTTCTATATCCTTTACCAGAAATACGGCTGCAACATGGAGTTCGGCGGCGACGACCAGTGGAGCAACATGCTCGGCGGCACGGAATTAATCCGCCGTAAGCTCGGCAAGGATGCCTATGCCATGACCATTAACCTCCTGTTAAATTCCGAGGGCAAAAAAATGGGTAAGACGCAGTCGGGAGCCGTTTGGCTTGACCCGGAGAAAACCTCTCCGTTTGACTTCTTCCAGTACTGGAGAAATGTCTCCGACGCCGATGTATTAAAATGCATCCGGATGCTGACCTTCCTTCCGCTGGAGGAAATTGACGCCATGGAGAGCTGGGAAGGCTCACAGCTTAATCAGGCAAAAGAAATTCTTGCCTACGAGCTGACAAAGCTGGTACACGGCGAGGAGGAAGCCAACAAGGCAAAGGACGCCTCCCACGCGCTGTTTGCAGGCGGAGGGGATTTGGCGCATATGCCGACCGCAGAGCTTTCCGCCGCTGATTTCGAGGGAGGCAGCATGGATATTCTTGCCCTTCTCGTCAAAGCAGGGCTTGCTCCCTCCCGCTCCGACGCAAGAAGGGCGGTCGAGCAGGGCGGTGTCTCGGTCGCGGACGAAAAAATCACGGACATCAAAACCATGTATACCGCTGATTCCTTCGGGGAAGAAGGGCTGATTGTAAAACGAGGCAAGAAGAAATTCGTAAAAGTGCTTGTAAAATAATAAATTTCGCTGTGTCCGTACATAAACGTCGGACACAGCGAAATTTAATAGTGTAGAAACCTTCCTGCCGTATGACTACACCTCTTCGAGCCATTTTTTTGCCAGCATAAGCCAGCTCTGACATTCCTCCTGTACACCGTAGCCCTCCGCATTGGCGGAAAACATATCACAGGTACTGAGTCCGTGGCCTCCGACGGGGTACATATGAAACTCAGTCGGAATCCGGTATTTTCTGAGTGTCTGAACAAATAAGAGCGAATTTTCCACCGGAACGCTCTCGTCCGTCCAGGTATGCCATAAGAATGCTTTCGGCGTGTGCTCCGTCACCTGTTTTTCCAGAGATACCCGCTCCAGAAGCTCTGCGGTATTCTGTCCCTTTAACAGTGCGTCAAAGGAACCCCGGTGCGCATATTCCCCGGACGTGATTACCGGATAGCAAAGCAGCATCGCAGCGGGTCTTAACATCTCATTTTTCACGCCAACCTTTTCCGCGAGCCACGGCTCATGCCAGAACACTCCCAGGCTCGCCGCCAGATGACCGCCCGCGGAACAGCCCTGAACCACAATCCTTTCCGTATCAACCTTCCACTCATCGGCATATTCATGTATCAGCTTCATTGCCTGCGCCGCTTCCAAAAGCGCGGTCGGATAGACTGCGGGCGCAGTCGAATAACGCAGCACCGCGGCATGAAAGCCCATACTTAAAAACTGCATCGCAAGGGGTTCGGCCTCCCGGTCCGAGGTCCACTCATACCCGCCGCCCGGACACATGAGAATCAGGGGCCTTTTTTTGATATAAAGCTCGTCCGAGCCGTCCAAAATATAGGTACACAACCTCGCATACGGCTGTGAGCCCTCCGCCTTGATTTCAAAAACTTCTGTCAGCATCACTGTTACCCTTCTTTCCTTTTCTTTTTTCTATTTTTCTATCATACAGTATTATCCGGAAAATGAACAGTAGGCTTTTATTGACACATATCATTATGTAAACTATACTGAATGTAACTGATATCCGCGTTACTATGCGTTATAAAATGCTTTGAAATGGAGATAAAAATGAATTTTGAGGACTATTTTCCGATTTGGGATAAACTGACAACAGAACAACAGAATACACTGACTTCCACGGCAACGCTGCGGACAGTTCCTAAGGGAACCGTGCTCCACAACGGCTCGGAAAACTGTACCGGCCTTCTTCTCATTTGTTCCGGTCAACTGCGGGCTTATATTCTCTCGGAGGAAGGCAGGGAAATTACCCTCTATCGTCTGTTTGAAATGGATATCTGCCTTTTTTCCGCTTCGTGCATCATGAACAGTATCCAATTTGACATCTGTATAGAAGCCGAAAAGGACACTGAGTTTTGGCTGATTCCTGCGGATGTATATAAAAAAATCATGGAAAACTCCGCAGCAGCCGCCAACTATACCAATGAAATTATGGCGGCCCGCTTCAGCGAGGTCATGTGGCTCATCGAACAGATTATGTGGAAAAGTGTGGATAAGCGTCTTGCATCGTTTCTGCTGGAAGAATCGGCTCTGGAGGGAACTGGCAGCCTAAAGCTTACGCATGAGACCATTGCCAACCACCTGGGAACCGCCCGGGAGGTCATCACGAGAATGCTTCATTATTTTCAGAGAGAAGGGATGGTGAAACTGGCACGCGGAACAATAGAACTTACAGACACAAAAAAGCTCAAACAACTGCTTGATACATAAAATAAACCCGCCGGTTTCACACCGGCGGATTTTGCTATTGATCCATACCGCAGGCAGCGGCTTTCTCAACCAGACAGCGGTCATTCATTACCGCATCATAGAAGCGGAAACCGCCTGTAAAGTTATAGCAGTCACAGCCATGTCCCGCCAGAATCCGGGCGGCAATATAGCTGCGCAGTCCGCTCTGGCACATCACATACACAGGCTTGCCCAAATCAAGCTCACCCAGCCGTTCCCTCAAATGATCGACGGGAATATTGATAAAACCGTCAATATGGCCACCGTTGTATTCCTCTGGGGTCCGCACATCCAGCAGAATTACACTTTCATCCCCGAGAAGCTTTGGTACATCCTCAAGATAAAACTGTTTTACAATCCCCTTTGAGATATTTTCAATCATAAAGCCGGCCATATTTACCGGATCCTTTGCCGAAGAATAAGGCGGTGCGTAGGCAAGATCCAAATCCTTCAGTTGTGTCGCCTTCAGCCCGGCTTGAATCGAAACGGCCAGAACATCAATCCGTTTATCCACCCCGTCGTAGCCAACAATCTGAGCTCCCAGCAGCCGGCAGGTGTCCTTCTCAAAAATCACCTTCATCGTCATTACCTTGCCACCCGGATAGTAGCCGGCATGGCTCATAGGCGAGAGGATAACCTTATCCGTGTCGATTCCGGCCTCTTTCGCTGTCGTTTCGCTGATACCGGTCGTTGCCGCGGTCATGTCAAATACCTTTATAACGGAGGTTGCGCCCGAACCGAAATAACGGCTGTCACCTCCGCAGATATTATCGGCGGCAATACGTCCCTGCTTGTTTGCAGGACCTGCCAGTGAAATAAGAGCATCCTCCCCGGTAACATAATTCTTTACCTGCACCGCGTCACCCACCGCATAAATATCCGAAACAGAGGTTTCCATTCGTTCATTCACCAGAATACTTCCCTTAATTCCCAGCTTTAAGCCTGCATCTTTTGCAAGCTGCGTATCCGGTGTAACACCGATGGCCATTACAACCATATCCGCATGAAGCGGCTTTTTGTCCTTCAAAAGGACATCAACACCCTCATCCTTTTCTTCAAAGCCCTCCACAGTATGCCCCAAAAGCAATTTTACCCCATGTCTGCGCATTTCATTGTGGATAAAAGCAGCCATATCAGAATCGAAAGGATTCATCAGATGATTCAACTGCTGGACAATGGTAACCTCCATTCCGAGTTCACGCAGGTTTTCCGCCAGTTCCAGGCCAATAAAGCCTCCGCCGGCCAAAACAGCCGATTTGGGATGTTTCGAATCAATATATTCCCTGATGCGGAAGGTATCCTCCACCGTGCGCAGGGTAAAAAGCTTATCCATACCGATTCCGGGTAGTCTGGGCTGCGCGGGTTTCGCACCGGGTGCAAGAAGCAGCTTATCATACTTTTCTTCAAATTCTTCACAGGTTTCCAGATTCTTAACCGAAACTGTCCTGCGCTCCGGATGGATGGCGGTCACCTCATGATGAACCTTCATGCTCACCCGGAACCTGGAAAAAAAGCTCTCCGGTGTCTGGAGGGTCAAATCTTCCCGGCGTTCAATGACTCCGCCAATGTAATATGGCAAACCGCAGTTGGCATACGAAACATAACCCGAACGCTCAAATACGACAATCTCTGCCTGTTCATCCAGCCTGCGGATTCTGGCGGCCGCAGTCGCGCCGCCGGCAACACCGCCTACAATGACAACTTTCATCTCAGTGTTCCTCCTTTCCGGAATAAGCGGCGATTCCTCCCAGGTTTTTCACATTCGTATATCCCATTCCGGCAAGAATCCCCACCGCCTGACGGCTCCTGCCTCCGCTGTAACAATAAACAAAAATAGGGGTATCTTTCCTGGTAATGATACTGCTTACCTTATCAATAGACTGTAGAGGAATATTCTTACTGCCGGGAATATGTCTCTCCCGGTACTCATCTGCCGTACGCACATCCAGCAGAATGGAACCGGGCGTAGCGCTATACTCTTTGATTCCCTCATTAATATCAGGACCTTTCAGAAAATCAAACAAACCCATACCGACACCTCCTAGAGCATAGCCAAAATACGGCTCTTAGGCCCGGCGCCTACGCTCTGATTGACAATTTTTCCGTCTTTCATCACAACAAGGGTCGGAATGCTCATAATTCCGAATTTAGCGGCAAGCTCCTGCTGCTCATCCACGTTGATTTTTCCTACCTTAATATCGGATCTTTCCTCCGAAATCTCATCCACAACGGGGCTCATCATTCGGCAGGGACCGCACCATTCGGCCCAGAAATCCAGCAAAACGGGTTTTTCGGAGTTTATTACCTCCTCCTGGAAATTATTTTTTGTAATATTCATAACAGACATATTCTTATCCTCCTTCTTCTTTATGGTCTTATTATAGCCGAAAGCTTCGGAGCCTTCCGTGATAATATCACCAAATAGAACATGCCTGTAGCAAAAAGGCGACTACCGGATTTGAACCGATGCTCAGGGAGTTGCAGTCCCGTGCCTTACCGCTTGGCTAAGTCGCCTGACACAATATCAGTATATGCGACTTAAGCAGCTTTATGAAAATTTGGTTCTCTAAAACTTCAGTTCTTTAGACAACGTATAATCATTTTCCCTGTCATACGAGATAATTCCCGACGGACTCACCAGATAAAAATAATCTCCGGCATAGATTCCCCGATAGCTTTGCGCGTTTAAATTGCCATCCAGCGGTAGATCCAAAAGCTCCCGAAATGTTCCGTCCTCCCAGGAAAACAGCCTGTAATTCAGACTTTGCGTATTTCCGTAAGTTTCTGTCGTAAAGCCGAAAAGATTCCCGGGGGCATCCGCAAGCACGCATTTATAATTGTAAAGCGCCTGACTGTAATCCGCATCCGTCAGTACAACACTCTTTTCTTCTTTTAAATCCGCCGGATTTGATATATCAAACATGGTAAGCTTGATTCCCTTCTGCTCTCCGGTATCGGGATCCGTCTCATAACCGATGCCGACCAGCTTATCCTCTCCCCAGAAATGCAGATATTCCGAAAAGCCCGTAATTTTCAATTCTCCGACAAGTTCCGGGTTCTTTGCATCCGACAAATCCACCGCAAACAGCGGGTCCGTATTGCGGTAAGTCACAAAATATGCCATATCTCCAAGGTATCTTGCGGCATAGATTTCCTCCCCCTCCGCCTTACTTTCTAGCTTTCCTGTCAGCTTCAAATCTTCGTCAAGCAGATTTAGATTATTGGAAGTATCCCCGGTAATGGTATTCCCTGC
>CALWBG010000153.1 GCA_944375975.1 uncultured Roseburia sp. | reverse complement strand
CCGCATCATGGGATAATATTTTCCGTCCTCAAAAACCATTTCCTCCGCATCCGTCACATAGCCCTCCCAAAACAGGTACTCCCTGACGCGGGCCAGCTCGGACTGGGGCTGAAGCACCAGCTCTTTCGCAGCGTGGCACACCTTCCTGCCCTGCTCTAAGATACGGATGACAAGGCCTCCCCCCATCCCCGCAATCAGAATGGAATCCGCCTCTCCCAAAGCAAGCGCTTCCACGCCGTCCGAAAGCCTGGTTTCTATGTAATCACCCATGCCGTAAAGACTGATATGCTCCCTTGCCCGCTCAAGCGGTCCCCGGTTAATATCCATTGCGATTGCCTTTTTTATTTTTCCCTGCAAAATCAGATAAATCGGTACATAACCGTGGTCGGTGCCGACGTCCGCAAGCACATGGTTTCTGCTTACAAGGGATGCAACCGTCATTAATCTGTCTGATATTTTTATCATGCCTACTCCAGATAATCCTTCAGCTTACGGCTTCTGCTCGGGTGACGAAGCTTCCGGAGCGCTTTCGCCTCAATCTGGCGGATACGCTCTCTGGTGACATTAAATTCCTTTCCGACCTCCTCGAGGGTTCTCGCACGGCCGTCCTCCAGCCCAAATCGGAGGGTAAGCACCTTCTGCTCGCGCTCGGTGAGCGTTCCGAGCACCTCCTCGAGCTGCTCCTTTAACAGGGTAAACGCGGCTGCGTCGGCCGGAACCGGAACATTATCATCCTGAATGAAATCGCCCAGATGGCTGTCCTCCTCCTCACCAATCGGTGTTTCCAGAGACACCGGCTCCTGTGAAATTTTTAAAATCTCACGCACACGTTCCACCGGCATATTCATTTCAGCGGCAATCTCCTCGGGAGACGGCTCCCTGCCAAGCTCCTGCAACAGTTGTCTGCTGACGCGGATAAGCTTGTTGATTGTCTCCACCATATGCACCGGAATACGGATGGTTCTCGCCTGGTCGGCAATCGCCCTTGTGATCGCCTGGCGAATCCACCAGGTTGCGTAGGTGGAAAATTTATAGCCCTTGCGGTAATCGAACTTCTCCACCGCCTTAATCAGGCCGAGATTTCCCTCCTGAATCAGATCCAAAAACAGCATGCCGCGCCCTACATATCTTTTGGCAATGCTGACTACCAGACGCAGGTTTGCCTCCGCAAGGCGTTTTTTCGCCTCCTGGTCGCCCAGCTCCATGCGCTTTGCAAGTTCAATCTCCTCCTCCGCGGAAAGCAGC
Source organism: uncultured Roseburia sp. (assembly GCA_944375975.1). Lineage (GTDB taxonomy): Bacteria > Bacillota > Clostridia > Lachnospirales > Lachnospiraceae > Roseburia. The sequence continues at coordinate 5,734 of CALWBG010000153.1, read as the reverse complement.
GGAACCTTTCCGATTTCTTTTAAGTACATGCGCACCGGGTCCTCGATGGAGACGCCGTCCGGCACGGAAAGGTCAATTTTTTCGACCTCAATTTCCTCCTCGTCATCCACATCCAGCAGGATATCGTCGTCTACGTCATCATCGGTAATTCTGAGTACATCAATGTTGTTCGCCTCCAGAAAATCCAAGATTTTTTCAAATTTTTCCGAATCAAGCTGCATATCGGCAAAGAAATCGCTGATTTCCTGATATTCTAACATGTTCTTTTTCTTTTTGGCCAAATTTAAAAGTTCTTTTAGTTTTTCCTGGAATTTCGCTCTTTCGGCTTCCAAATCCGCCGCATTTTTATCCGCGCCGTTTTTTACCGCCTCTAAATTCTCCCCGGAAATACCATTATTCCCGTTATTTTCTTTCTTTTTTGCCATTTTGTTTCATCCTCTCAGGTTTTCTAGTATTTTGTCCTTAATCAATGGAAATATGCACTTTCTCCAATTCTTCCAGCGCCCGCTTATCCGCCACGGATTTTTGCAGCGCCGCCATATCGGCGGGCGGCATGGTTTTTAAACGGTATTCAATACTGTTTTTCTTGACCCGGACAATGGTCTCTTTCAGTGCTTTTTCAAAGGAATCCTTCGAAAGCTGTGAGCCGTCCCGGACGGATTCTTTGTCTTCTTCTGTAAAACCGCCGGGGATTGTGGCGTTAAAAAGCGCCGCAATCTCGCGCTGTTCCTCCTCCGCGGGAAACATGCTGACAATTTTTGCCGGATTTACGGTCCCTGTCTCACGGAACTGTGAAAACAGAATTTCCGCCGCCTTGTGATAGAGTTCCTCGGTAAAGTCCTCCGGGGAAATGTATTTCTCTACCTTGCTGAATAAGCCGGTATGCTCGATGAGCCACGTAAGCAGCAGCTTCTGGGACTGCTTCATTCCATCATCTTTTTTCTTCTCACGGATACCGGTCTTCCGTTTTTCGGGCTCCCGCCCCGGAGACATCCTCCCGGCTCCTCCGAGCCTTGCACCGTATTCATTGACAAGCCTGCGCAAATCCTCCACCGCAATCATGTACCTGGATGCAACCGCGTCGATATAATTGTCGCGCTCAAGCTTCTCGGGGAAACCGCACAGCCGCTTTGCCGTCTCATTGTAAAATTCCGTTTTACTCTCCGGGTCTGCCATATCATACTGCCGCTCGAGCATACGAATCTCGAACAGGAAGCTGTTCTCGGCACGGTCAATTCGCTCCTGATACGCCTCCGCCCCCAGCGCCTTGATAAATTCATCCGGGTCCTTATAAGGCTTCATGTCGATGACCTTCGCGGTGATTCCCGCCTCCTTTAAAATCGGGATTGCCCGCAGAGCCGCCCGAACCCCGGCGCCATCGCTGTCGTAGGTCAGGTAGACCTCTTTTGTATAACGCTTCAGCAGATTGGCATGGCCTTCGGTGAGCGCCGTACCCAAAGAGGCGACGGCATTGTCAAAGCCTGCCTGATGCAGGGCGATGACATCCATATAACCCTCACACAAAAGAAGCTGCGGCTTTTTCGTACTCCGCGCAAAATTCAGACCGTACAGATTCCGGCTCTTATCAAAAATTTTTGTCTCCGGCGAATTTAAATATTTCGGCTCACCGTCCCCCATGACCCTGCCGCCGAAACCGATGACCTTGTTATGTACATCCATAATCGGGAACATCGCACGGTTCCAGAACTTATCATGCCCGCCCCGCTTCTCGTCTATACCGACAAGGCCGGATTCCTTTAAAAGCTCATCCTCATAGCCCTTTGCCCGCAGATACCGGTAGAGATCGTCGCTGTATTGATCCGAATAGCCAAGTCCGAACTTATGCATAGTCTCGTCGGAAAGGCCTCTTTTCCGAAAATAATCAAGCGCCCGCGCGCCCCGGCTGCTCCGCAGCAGCGTATAAAAATATTTCGCCGCCTCCTTCTGAACCGCAAGCAGCCTTGCCCGCTTATCCGCCTCCCTGCGCTGCGACTCGCTGTACTCCTGCTTCGGCAGTTCTACGCCCGCCCGCTCCGCCAGCGCCTCCATTGCCTCGGGAAACGTAAAATTCTCGTATTCCATCAAAAATGTAAATACGTTTCCGCCGGCCCCGCAGCCGAAGCAGTAATACATCTGCTTATTTGGAGATACGGAAAAGGAGCCGGTCTTTTCATTGTGAAACGGACACAAACCGAAATATGTACTGCCCTTCTTTTGCAGGCGTACATATTGTGAAATCACATCGACAATGTCATTGCGCGAACGTACTTCCTCTATGATGTCATCTGAATAATACGGCATCTCTTCCTCCTTTCCGAAACCAGTCATCAATCATCAATATCCATCTACCTGCCATGCCTGGGGCAGGAAATACTCGGAAAATTTGGCGATGGCGTACTGATCCGTCATACCGGAAATATAGTCGCAGACAATACGTTCCTCCTTTTCTCCCTCGCCGCGCATGCGCAGGAATTTCTCCGGCAGCAGTTCAATATGTTCCATATAATAATAAAACATCTGCTTTAGCATTGCCTTTGCCTTAATCTCCTCGCCCTTTGCCACGGGATTCTCGTAGACATTCTGAAACATAAATCTGCGCAGCTCTATCATTGCCTCCTCAACCTCCGACGACATGATAATGTCGTCCTTGCCCATGCTGTTCCTGATAATATTATGAATCAGCGTGTTCAGCCGCTGACGCGTAGTAAAACCGAGCGTTTTTTTCAGTTCCAGCGGAATATCCTCCTCTCTGAGCACCTGCGCCCGGATGGCATCGTCTATGTCATGGTTAATGTAGGCAATCTTATCGGATAGCCTGACAATTTTCCCCTCAAGCGTATGCGGCATCAGTCTCGACTGATGATTCAAAATACCGTCCCGCACCTCCCAGGTCAAATTTAATCCCTGACCGTCCTTTTCCAGCTTTTCCACAATCCGCACACTCTGCTCATTGTGCTTAAAGCCATCGGAGCATACCTCATTGAGTGCAAATTCGCCCGCATGGCCGAAGGGAGTATGTCCCAAATCATGCCCCAGCGCAATGGCCTCCACCAAATCCTCGTTGAGACGCAGCGCCTTTGCAATAGTCCGCGCATTCTGGGAAACCTCCAGTGTGTGGGAGAGCCTTGTCCGGTAATGGTCGCCCCTGGGTGTCAAAAAAACCTGTGTTTTATTCTTTAATCTGCGAAACGCCTTGCTGTGGAGGATTCTGTCCCGGTCCCGCTGAAAGACCGGACGGATGTCACACTGCTCTTCACAGACATCCCTTCCTCTGGAATTCACGCTCAAAGCCGCATAGGGGCTTAACGTCTCGCATTCCATTCTTTCGATTTCTTCCCGTATCGACATTTTCATCTCCTCTTTCGGACAACCTGTCACACAGTAATTACAATATATATATTCCGTGCTCCGTCTTTATTTCCTTTATTTTTATTATGGAACCTGTTTCTCTTCAAAAAAATCCCGACAGAAAAAAAGGAAGCTCTTTCCAAAGCTTCCTTTTTCCGAAAATGCAGGAGATGGGACTTGAACCCACACGATATTGCTACCACAGGCACCTGAAGCCTGCGCGTCTGCCAATTCCGCCACTCCTGCGAACCTGTCATACAAGAAAATTCAAATGCGGAAGATGGGACTTGAACCCACACGAGCGCAATGCTCACAAGATCCTTAGTCTTGCTCGTCTGCCAGTTCCGACACTTCCGCAAATCACTCTCTCGTGACGACTTGTTAATAATAACAAACAGCGCAAAAAATGTCAATGGGTAATTTTATATTTTTTCAATTTTCTTTGCGTTTTTAAAGATATTGCTTTTCAAACATTTCAGCCTTCACCGGCTTCCCAAAATAATAGCCCTGGATAAGCTGTATCCTGTTTCCCATCAGCGCCTCAAGCTGCTCCTTCGTCTCCACACCCTCGACACAGACATTTACATGAATGGCGTTTGCCAGCTCGGCCACCATCTTAACGAAAGCATTGGAAAAGTCGTCCTTGCCGATATCAATGATAAAGCACCGGTCAATCTTGATAACGTCAATCGGCATTTCCCTGATGTGATTGAGTGAAGAATATCCGGTTCCGAAATCATCGAGCGCCACCCGAACGCCAAGCTTTCTGATTTCGGCCAGTATATTCTTCATACGGTTCATATCGTTGATGGCAAGGCTCTCCGTCACCTCCAGCGTCAGATTCTGCGGAATCATTCCGGTATCCTCCAGGGCCTTTCGAATCCGTTCCACAATATCGTTCTGCAAAAGCTGGACAACCGAAAGATTTACATTGACCTTATATTCCGGGTGGCCCATATCATTCCAGTATCTGCAATGTCTGCACGCCTGCTGCAAGACATAATCTCCGATGGGATTGATTAACCCCAGATACTCCGCCAGCGGAATAAAATCCGTCGGCGGAATCAGCCCGAGTTCCCCGGAATTCCAGCGCACCAGCGCCTCCGCCCCGGCACAGGGACTTCCTTCCTTTGATATATCCACAATCGGCTGGAAATACACTTCAAATTCTTCAAAGGAGCGCTGCGTTGCATTCCTCATATTTTTTTCCAGATCCAGCCGCTTATAGGAGGTAGATTCCACATTATCATCGTAAAATTCAATCCTGTTTTTTCCGGCGCATTTTGCCGTATAAAGCGCGATATCCGCTTTTCTGATCAGTTCCTCGACGGTATCGCCGTCCGTCGGAAAACGGACGACACCCATACTCATCGTACAGTAATAATCCGCCCCCTTTAACATCCACGGTCTTGTAAACAGCACCTTGATTTCGTTCAGAATCTGCTGCAGCAGCGTCACGCTCCGATGCGTAAGGATAATGATAAATTCATCTCCTCCCATGCGGTAGCAGTTATTTTCCACGCCGGGAATCTGTTTTAAGCTTCCGGAAATATTTTTCAGCAGAATATCGCCGTACTGATGTCCGAGCCCGTCATTTATGTGCTTAAAATCATCCAAATCAATGTAAAGCAGCGCTCCTTCGCCTCCGCGCTCCTTTGACTGCCGGATACAGCGCTCCAAATCCTGCTCGCAGCGCATCCGGTTATAAAGCCCTGTCAGGAAGTCATTATTCGCCTGCTTTTCGATTTTCTGCTGATACAGCTTTTTGTCCGTCACGTCATACACCGTGCCGAGCAGTACTTTCCTGCCGTCAACCCAGTGAATTCTGGTGCTGTGCAGATCAAACCAGCGCTGTTCCTCCTCAGAATAGACCTCACGAAAAGAAAGGCTGTCCTCCGTTCTTGTCCCCTGCCGGAAATAACGCTCCATCGTGCCGCTTTTTATTCCCCTGCGGAAGGTACTGCGGAAACGCTGGTTGGTATAGAGGGTGTCCCCGCTCTCCGGATCCAGCACATAGATTCCACACCCCACGTTTTCGAGAATTGCCTCGAGCGAGGCATAGGAACTTGCCAGCGAATTTTTCGCTATGCGTTTCACGAGGATACTATGCATAATCCGCTTCGCGTCATTGACAAACTTTATCTCTCCGACATCCCAGTTCCGCTTTTCTTCTCTCTCCGCAAAGCTAAGATACATCTCCGTTCTGCCGCTCACCTCAATCGGCAGAAACAGCGCCGCCGTCAGGTGCTGCCGCTCAAACAGGCGGCCGAATTCGTCCGGCAGCATGGAATCTGACGAAATCAGATAAGGCTTTCCGTTAAAAAAAGGCAGCGACTTAAGGGCCACCCCCTTCTTCTCCGCAAATATCGGCTTCGTCCCCGGCACC
>CALWBG010000152.1 GCA_944375975.1 uncultured Roseburia sp. | reverse complement strand
GGGGAACATGTATTGTCACGCATGTATAGCAGGAGCGGATTAGTGAGAGAAACGTTCCGGAATGAGGATTACTATGGAAAAATCGCCACGGGGTGGCGATTTTTCTGCTTCGTAGGAAATGGCGCGGCCGGATAGCGGTATCAGCGGCGGAATTTTTGGGCAACAGGGAATGGAGAGTAAGATGGCAGGAAAAAAGGTAGTGGTCGGCATGTCCGGCGGTGTGGATTCATCGGTGGCGGCATATTTATTGAAAGAGCAGGGGTATGAGGTAATCGGAGTGACCATGCAGATTTGGCAGGACGAGGATGAGGCAGTGCAGGAGGAAAACGGAGGCTGCTGCGGCCTTTCCGCTGTGGAGGACGCAAGAAGGGTGGCGGAGCGTCTCGGCATACCGTACTATGTGATGAATTTTAAGAAAGAATTCCGGGAGCACGTTATGGATTATTTTTCCGCCGAGTATTTAAAGGGAAGGACGCCGAATCCCTGTATTGCGTGCAACCGTTATGTGAAGTGGGAGGCGCTGCTCAAACGGAGCCTTGCCATCGGTGCGGACTATATTGCAACGGGGCACTATGCGCGGGTGGAACGTCTTGCAAACGGCAGATATGCCATTCGAAATTCCGTCACTGCTGCGAAGGATCAGACCTATGCTCTTTACAGTCTGACGCAGGAGCAGCTTTCCCGTACTCTGATGCCCGTGGGGGCGTACCGTAAGGATGAGATTCGGAAAATAGCGGAGAACATCGGACTTATGGTGGCGCATAAAAAGGACAGTCAGGAAATTTGTTTTATCCCGGACAATGATTATGCGGGCTTTATTGAGCGGGAGTGCGGCAGCATGACACCGCCGCCAGGGAATTTTGTCTCGGCGGACGGGGAAATTCTCGGACGGCATAAAGGGGTTTCGCACGATGCAATCGGACAGCGCAAGGGACTTGGCATTGCGCTTGGTCATCCGGTATTTGTGACGGAGATTCGGCCGGAAACCAACGAGGTGGTGCTCGGAGAAAACGAGGATGTGTTTGCCGGGGAACTGTATGCGGAGCAGTTGAACCTAATGTCTCTTGCAAATATTACGGATGGTATGGTGCTGAAGGCGAAAATCCGGTATTCCCATGAGGGGACGCCCTGTAAGGTGCGAAGAATCGGAGAAGACGGGCTGCACTGTGAATTTTTAGAGCCTGTCCGCGCGGTGACGCCGGGACAGGCGGTAGTTCTTTATGATGGCGAATATGTCGCGGGAGGCGGCGTCATCGTCCGCTGACAGCGGTATCATATTTTGGAAGCGGCGTGGCTGCCTAAATGAGTCCGGTAAAATGACGGATGGCAAAGGCAACGCCGCTTTCTTCATTGGAGAGTGTGATAAAGTCCGCTGCTTCCCTGACACAGTCGTCAGCGTTAGCCATGGCGACCCCTACGGCCGCGGTTTTTAAAATATCCAGATCGTTTTCGCTGTCGCCGCACGCTAAGGTTTCTTCCAGCGGGATGTCAAGGAGTGTGCACAGGTGTTTCAGTCCCATACCTTTTGTGACGCCCTTTTTCGTAAATTCAAGATTGCGGAAGCCCCCGGATAAGAACGTGATATCGGGACATTTTATTAAGATATCTTTTACCGCTTCACGCTCCTGCATGGTACCGTCCGGCAGGGGGAGAAATTGCAGCGTCATTTTCTGAACCGCAAGCTTTTGCGCGGAAATGAAGGCGGCGAGGTCCTCCACAAAGGTACGGGTTTCCTTAATGTAAGTACGGACAGATTCCGGAACGGCCAGTCGGTCAATCAGAGGCTTGCAGGAAAGCTGGCTGAAACACCCACCGTCAATAAAGGCGTCCATATGAAGCTCCTTTTTTTGGATTTTCCGTAAAATGGGGCAGACAAGTTCGGGCGGCATGCAGTCCTGGGCCAGACATTTTTTGTCCGCAAGGCGGTAGATGGCAGCCCCGTTGGATGTGATTGCGAAGCGGATGCCGATGTCAGAAAGCAGCTCTGTGGGAAGTCCGGCGTAGGGGCGTCCCGTGGAAACGGCAATTTCAATTCCGGCGTTATGTGCGCTTAAGATGGCGTGTTGATTTTCTAGTGAAATACGGCTGCTGCCGTCAAATAATGTTCCGTCCATGTCGAGGGCGATAAGACTTATCTTTTTTTTCATGGCTGCTGTCCCTTCTTTTTCAAACTGTTTCCTATTATAGCTGAATTTGCGGAAAAGACAATCCCCGATCCTTCCACATGCCAAAAGGGAAAAACAGTTGCGCTCACAGGGGGAAAATGGCATAATAGGAAAATAAAGCGTGCGGCTCTCCGTGCGTTTGTTTGGGGAAAGGAAGCTGACAGGGATGACAAGAGAGGAATTTAAAAGTCTGGTGGAAAACGGTCCGGTGCTTTTGGACGGCGCGACGGGAACAAATTTACAGAAGGCGGGGATGCCGGTTGGTGTTTGCCCGGAGCAGTGGATATTAGAGCACCCGGATGTTCTGGTGGACTTGCAGAGGCGTTATGTGGAGGCGGGAACGGACATTTTGTTTGCGCCTACCTTTACGGCAAACCGCATCAAATTGAGGGAATATGGTCTGGAGGAACAGCTTCCTGAGATGAACCGTAAGCTGACGGAACTTTCCAGGCAGGCGGCGGGAGGGAAGGCGCTGGTTGCCGGGGACCTCACGATGACCGGAGAGCAGCTTTATCCGCTGGGAGACCTGCAATTTGAAGAGCTGGTGGAGGTTTATAAGGAGCAGGCCCGTGTGATTGCGGAGGCCGGCGCGGATTTGTTTGTGGTGGAAACCATGATGAGCTTGCAGGAGTGCCGCGCGGCGGTGCTTGCCATACGCGAAATCTGTGACCTTCCGATTATGGTATCTCTGACCTACAATGAAGACGGAAGGACGCTTTACGGTACCGACCCGGTGACGGCGGTGACCGTGCTGCAAAGTCTCGGCGCGGATGCGGTCGGGATGAATTGCTCCACAGGGCCGGAGGCAATGCTTGCGCCTGTCGCGGAAATGGCCGAATATGCCATGGTGCCGCTTTTGGTAAAGCCAAATGCCGGAATGCCGGAGCTGGTGGACGGGAAAACGGTATTTCATGTCGGCCCGGAGGAGTTTGCTGAAGCGGGCAGGGAATTGGTAAAAGCCGGGGCTTCCGTAATCGGCGGCTGCTGCGGAACCACACCGGAGCATATCCGGGCGTTAAAGGAGGCGGTGCGGGATATTCCGGTCCGCATACCTTTACAGGAAAAACGAAGGGTTTTAACGTCGGAGCGAAAGTTTGTGGAAATCGACCTTTCCGGTCCGTTTATGGTGATTGGCGAGCGCATCAACCCGACCGGGAAAAAGAAGCTTCAGGCAGAGCTTCGTGAGGGCTCCTTAAGTCTCGTGCGGGAGATGGCGCTTGAGCAGGAGGAAAACGGCGCGCAGATTCTTGACATCAATATGGGAATGAACGGTATCGATGAAAAGGAAATGATGCTGCGCACAATTTACGAGGTGACCTCAACGGTGGATTGCCCGCTCTGTATCGATTCCAGCCATGTGGATATTATTGAGGCGGCGCTGCGCATTTATCCCGGAAGGGCGCTGATTAATTCCATTTCCCTGGAAGAGGAAAAGCTTACCAGCCTTCTTCCGATTGCCCGGAAATATGGAGCGATGTTTATCCTGCTGCCGCTGTCGGATAAGGGGCTGCCCGAAAATTCTGAGGAGAAGCATGGGATTATTCGGACCGTTTTAAAGGAGGCGCTCCGTATCGGAATGCAGAAGGAGGACATCATCGTGGATGGCCTGGTGGCAACGGTCGGTGCGAATCCGGGGGCTGCGCTTGAGTGCTTTGAAACCATTTCCTACTGCAAAAACGAATTGGGACTGCCGACCGTATGCGGCCTTTCCAATATTTCCTTCGGCCTGCCGGAGCGTGCTTACGTCAATACGGCGTTTCTTACGATGGCGATTGCCAGCGGACTTACGATGGCGATTGCAAATCCTTCGCAGGAGCTTTTGATGAATGCGGCGTTTGCGTCGGACATGCTTTTGAATAAGAAAGAGAGTGATGTCCGTTATATTGAGCGCATGAACGCGCTGGCGGAAAAATATGCGGGGATGGAACGCGTTTTTGTTCCGTCCGGCGCAAAGACCGGGGTGTCGGCTGTAGAGAGGCAGGAAACTGCCGCAAATCAAAGCGGCGTATTTCTGGCGGTTTTAAAAGGTAATAAGGAGCATGTGCTGGCGGAGGTCAGGCAGATGCTGGATGCAGGGGAGGAGCCGGAGCAGATTATCAACGGCCATCTGATCCCGGCAATCAATGAGGTCGGTGACCTGTTTGACAAAAAGAAATATTTTCTTCCGCAGCTCATTTCCTCGGCCAATACCATGAAGCTTGCGATTGAATATCTGGAACCGATGCTGAAAAGGGACGAGGGAGAACAGAAAGCCGTGATTGTGGCAGCGACCGTGGAGGGAGATATCCATGACATTGGAAAAAATCTGGTTGTACTTATGCTGAAAAATTATGGCTACCGCGTCATTGATCTGGGCAAGGACGTTCCGGCGGAGAACATCGTGGATACCGCGATGCGGGAACATGCGAGCGTCATCGGACTTTCGGCGCTCATGACAACGACTATGATGCGCATGAAGGATGTGGTTGAGCTGGCAAAGGAGAAGGGCTGCCGCTGTAAAATTGTCATCGGCGGCGCTGCCATTACGGAGAGCTTTGCGGAGGAAATCGGAGCGGACGGCTACTCAAAGGATGCTGCGGAATGTGTGAAGCTGGTGGAGCGTCTGCTGGCGGAGGCTTAGGATGACGGAAGGATAACAGATGATATAAGTGATATGTCATCTGTTATTTTTTCGCTTTATAGGTATTTTCTTTAAATTTTTATAAAAAATCCCAACACTTTGTATGCTTCAAACGTTATATAAGTGAAGACGGTCAGAAAGGAGAAAGCGAAGCCGTGGTGGAAAAACTTTACCGATTATATTATGACGAGCTTACGGCATGGTGTACCGGGATGACGCAGGAGGCGGCCGCGGCGGAGGATTTGGTACAGGAAGCCTATCTGCGGGCACTTGACAGCGAAAAGCTGCTTTGCGGACTTACACTGAACCAGTGTCGTGCATGGCTTTATCGTACCGTCAAAAATTTGTATGTGGATAAGTTCCGCAGGAAACGTTTTGAGACGTTAACGCAGGATTTTCCGGAGACGGCGGAAGGGCAGCCCGGTTATGAGGAGTTTGAAAACAGCGAGTTTCTCTCCTGCCTGCCCGAGGAGGAACGGACGCTTTTTACGATGCGCTATCTGGAGGGCTATAATTCCAGAGAGCTTGGAGATTTGTTTTCCATGCCGGCGGCTACCGTCCGTATGAAGCTCGCTTCGGCGAGAAAGCATTTGAAAAAGGAATGGGAGGAATAAGAAATGGCGGAAGAAAAGGTATTTCGGTTGAATTGTGATGTGTGTGACGCAAGAAAAATGCGTGAGGATGAATTTGAGGGCTATGACCAGGCGGAGATTTGTGCGGACATCATATTTATGAATGAAAAAAGCAGGCGATTGTTTGAGCGCTGCCGGGTTTCTTTAAGCGCGGATTTGGCGCTTGATTTGGGCGATGAGGATGTGGATGTTCAGATAAAGAACGGAGCGGCAGAGATAAAGAGCGGGAGTGCCGGGGGGAAAAAGAGCGTTTTGATAGTAAACGGAATGCTTTCCATCGCTCCGGGAACGCAGGAGACGCTGAAACAATATGCAGCGATCATAGTCAACGGTATGTTAAGCTGTCCGAAAAGTCTGGAGCCGTGCCTCGGAAAAACGGTGGTCAACGGAAAAACGGAATACTATCCGGATGATTGCATCATATTAAAGAAACGTGCGGTGATTGACCGCTATTTTCCGGTACGTGCGGCGGAGCAGGCGAAGTACTATGCGGCCAAAAAGGTTATTATGACGGATAAGGAGCTGGACGCCAAGGCGCTGCTGCAGAAAGGCGTGCGGTTTGTGACCCCCGGGGTGCTTGTGACAGAGAAGCTTGCGCAGAGTGTCCTGTCGATGTTTAATATGGAGACAGACATTAAAGTGGTGCCAGATGGCTGCTGTTATATAGAGGGAGACGTTTGCCTGGAGGAAGCGTTGGTTCATAAGAGCGGCGGCAGATTGTACGTGGACGGCGATCTGATTTTAAAAAAGGAGAGCGAGTCCCTGCTGGGGCGGATGGAGTATCTTTCCGTGGCAGGTAGCGTGAAACTGCCGGAGTGCTTAAGGGCGGCGTTCCTGGAATTGGATGCGGAATATGAGCGTATTCAGGTGCAGAAGGAAAACCGTGTTGAGCGAAAGCTGAGCATTACCGTGGATGAGGAAATGCTGAAAGCCTACACCGGCGGAATCTGTTTTGAGCAGTGTGTCAAGGTGCACATTGGGGAGACGGTGAGCGCCGCGCAAATCAGAGAGCTTTTGCAGTTTGTCAGCTGTGCGGAGGTTTCCTGCACGAGAGAACAGCGGAGCGCGGTGGAATTGGTCAGTGAAAATGTGGCAAAAATTTCGGTGACGGATGATGCGGCAGAAGAGGTTTTGGAGGAGAACGGCGTGAATATCTGCGTGGATGTTTACCATTTATAAGCGCCGATCCTGGGAAGGAGGTAGCGTATGAACTGTGTAGAATGGGGAATATTGGGTCTGTGCGGTAAAAGGCAGGGACAATATTGGAGAGGGCTGCCGGCGGCATGGCTTCGTGGGGAGCAGGTGTGGAATTGTGAATCGGCATCCTTAAAATATTTCAGATAGCGGTATTGCTTGTCGGAAAAAGAAAAAGCACAGTCGGTAGATGGATACCGGACTGTGCTTTTTTATAATAGCGGAAGGGAGATTCGAACTCTCGACACCACGGGTATGAACCGTGTGCTCTGGCCAACTGAGCTATTCCGCCATATCATTTACCATCTTTTTTGATGGAATGGGACCTATAGGGCTCGAACCTATGACCCTCTGCTTGTAAGGCAGATGCTCTCCCAGCTGAGCTAA
>CALWBG010000151.1 GCA_944375975.1 uncultured Roseburia sp. | reverse complement strand
AGATTTTCCCGCTTTTCGCCAACAGCGCCGCCCCTACTCTGAAATGCGAATAGGGCGCGTACGCGCGTTCCTTTGCCGCAATCGCCTCTTCTGCCAGCAATCCAATATCCATTTCTACCACTCCTTCATATGCATATAACAACATTTTAACTGATAAAGACCCCAGTGAAAAGTCTTTTCCATTTTACAAATTTAAAACAAATTGACATAATTTTCTTGTGCTCATGGAAAACTTTATGTTATGATAAAAAAAATTACTTTATCGTTATAAAGTAATAAATAAAATAAAGGAGGGTTATTATGACTACAAATCGATTTTGCGAAATCACCCCCGAACTGCGGCATCTGTCAAAGCTCAGCGAACAGTGTTCGTTGATTGATCCTGATTTATATACGAAGTATGATGTCAAACGCGGTCTTCGTGATATTAACGGGAAAGGTGTTCTGGTTGGATTGACCGAAATTTCCGATATCTGCTCTACAAAAATGGTAGACGGGAAATCAGTTCCCGCCGACGGAGAGCTGTATTACCGGGGCTATAACGTCAAGGACCTGGTAAAGGGCGTTTCGGAACGCAGCCACTCCGGTTTTGAGGAATGTACCTATCTTCTTCTTTTCGGCAGACTTCCCAACCGCACGGAACTGACAGACTTCAAAAAAATGCTGAGTGAGTACCGTACCCTTCCCACAAGTTTTGTACGCGACATTATCATGAAAGCACCCAGCAGGGATATGATGAACACACTGGCCCGAAGCGTCCTCACGCTTTATTCCTATGACGATATGGCCGACAATATATCACTCCCGAATGTTCTCAGGCAATGCCTGCAGCTCATCAGTTTATTCCCGCTTTTATCCGTGTACGGTTATCAGGCATATAAGCACTATCATGACGGTGCAAGTCTCTTTATTCATCCGCCGAAAGCGGAATATTCCACCGCTGAAAATATTTTACATATCTTAAGGCCGGACAGCCAGTTTACCCCACTGGAGGCAAAGCTTTTGGATACTGCGCTCATTCTCCACATGGAGCACGGCGGCGGCAACAATTCCACCTTTACCACGCATCTGGTGTCTTCCTCCGGTACAGATACCTATTCGGTTATCGCGGCGTCCCTCGGCTCACTGAAGGGGCCTAAGCACGGTGGTGCAAATATCAAGGTTGTAAAAATGTTTGAGGACATGAAGTCCAAGCTTGCCGATTGGGGCGACGAAGATGAAATCCGCCGGTACTTAAAAGCGCTGCTACACAAGGAGGCTTTCGACCATGCCGGACTCATTTACGGTATGGGCCATGCCGTCTACTCTCTTTCCGACCCCAGAGCGATGATTTTCCGTTCCTTCGTGGAGCGGCTGTCCGCCGAAAAGGGCTATGAGAAAGAATTTGAGCTCTATTCCGCCGTGGAACGTCTGGCGCCGCAGATTATTGCGGAGGAGCGCAAAATCTACAAGGGTGTCAGTCCAAACGTGGACTTTTACAGCGGCTTTGCCTACAGCATGTTAGGACTTCCGGTAGAGCTTTACACCCCCATTTTTGCGATTGCAAGAATTGCAGGATGGAGTGCTCACCGTCTGGAGGAGGTTGCCAACAACGGAAAAATCATGCGTCCCGCATACAAAAATATTGGAGAGCACAAGGCTTATATCCCGATGGATATGCGTTAAATTACTTACTCACGACTACAAAAAAATGGCTGCGCCAAAAATACCGGTGCAGCCATTTTTTTAAACCTTTACAGCCGTAAGCTCAAACCAGAATACTGTTCCGCCTCCCGGCGGACTTTCCACGCCATATTCCGCGCAATGCAGTTCCAGTATATTTTTTACTATGGAAAGCCCAAGCCCCGTTCCCATGACGGCGCGCCTGTGGGTCTTATCCACCTTATAATAGCGATCCCACACATATGGAATATCCTCGGGCGCGATTCCCTCCCCGCTGTCCTCCACTTCGATGCGTACCTTCATCCCTCGCATTTTCTGACGGACCCAAACCGTCTTATCCTCCCCGGTATAATTAATGGCATTGTTAATCAGATTATACATGACCTGGAACATTTTATACTCGTCCGCCTCCACCATAACCTTACCGTCCTGCTCAAAGTTAATCACATATCCGTCCTGCTCCTTCAGCTTGCCATACCGCTCCAGCACCGCCTGTATGCTTTCGGTGAGATTATAGCACTGTGCGTTTTTTTCCATAACGCCCGCCTGCAGCTTGGAAATATCAAGCATATCGTTGACGAGGTTCGTCAACCGTCCCGCCTCGTCAATGACCACCTGCACATTTTCAGGCGTATTTTCTCCGGGGAGGTCCCGCATTACCTCCGCATAGGCAATAATCATGGTAAGCGGTGTGCGCAGATCATGGGACACATTGGCAATCAACTCCTGGCGGAAACGTTCATTTTTTTCCAGCTCCACCGCGGTAGCATTCAAAGTATCGGAAAGCTCCGCCGCCTCCCGGTAATCCTTTCCTTCAAAACGAACATCAAAATTCCCTTTCGCCAGCTCTCTGGCCGACTCATTGATTTTAATTAAAGATTTGGAAATCTGTCTGGAAATCAGAAACGCAATCGCCAGCGACAAAAAAATCATAATGACCGTAATCCATATCAACTCAATCCGCAGTGTATTGACCGTCGCGTCCACCGGTGTAAGCTGGGTATTTACCATCAGAATCTGTTCCTCGCCTTCCACCATGACAATATTCACGTAAATAACGCTCTCGACCCGTTCCTGCCCGTGGTTCTGCATAAATCCGTTCTTAATGAAATCAGGAGGCTCCGAATGCGGAAAGTCTTCATTCGGAAACGTAAGATTTCTGCCGCCCTCATATTCCACCTTAAGAGTACCCCCGTTTTCCTTCGCCTGCTCATAGTAAGCCGCGAGCTGCTCCTTTGGCATGGCCCCAAGCCTCGAATTTGCAATATACTCGGCACTGTACCGCTCGTTTCCGTCCGTATCGGTTACAAACACAGCCATATTGTTCTTTGCGGCAAGCTCGTCAATCATAGCGTTTTTATCACCGGCATCCGACTGAAGAATCGCAAGCGTCTCCGATATAACTTTCTCCGCCTCCCTGCTCTTTATCATTTTATAAAGTGAATCCAGATAACAAATCTGAATCAGCCAGAGCACGACGAGCAAAATTCCGGTAAAGACCAGCAGATACGTAAAGATTTTCCATTTCATGCTGATTTTTTCATGCCTCAAACCGATACCCCACCCCTCTGAGCGTCACTAGGAATCTGCGGTATTCACCGAGGCTGCTCCGCAGCAGTTTAATATGCGTATCCAGCGTCCTGTCATCACCGTAATAGTCGTAACCCCAGACCTCTGTAATCAGCCGCTCCCTTTCGAGCGCAATATTACGGTTTCGAACCATATAAAACAGCAGATCATATTCTTTTGGAGAAAGCCCGGCGCGTTTACCGTCCACCGTCACCGTCCGCCCGGTAAAATCAACCACAAGTCCCTCCGCCTGAAAAATCTCATGCTCCTCCCTCTTGTCTTTTGGCTCATTCCTGCCAATCACGACCTTTACCCGCATCATCAGTTCCCGGGGAGAAAAGGGCTTTACCACATAATCGTCAATTCCAAGCTCAAAGCCGTGGATTTTATCGTATTCCTCTCCTCTTGCGGAAAGCATGATAACCGGTATATTTTTGATTTTGCGAATTTCCCTGCATGCCGAAAAACCGTCCAGCTCCGGCATCATCACGTCCAGTATAATCAGATTAAAATCCTCTTTACGGCACATTTCCAGCGCTTCCATCCCGTCTCTCGCCTCTGTGATTTCATAGCCTGCAAATTCGGCGTATTTACGGATAATTGCACGGATTTTATCCTCGTCGTCCACCACCAATATTCTCTGCTTCATGGATTACTCTCCTTTATTTCTTCTCCATCAGCATACCGTGTTTTTGTGATGGCTATGTGACAGCAAGGCAATTTTTTTTATTTTTTTAGAAATGAGACAAAAAACGCTCCCGCGCTGTCTGAAGCGCACGCCAAAACCAGAAAAATACCGCCAAAAACACCAGTATTTCCACAAAATCCACGGCTCTCGGAAGCTCTATGAGCCTGTTCACAAGTCCGAGCGCTCCTACAATGACGAGCACCGCTCCAACCAGCGCCTCCTTCCAGTAGATAAAAGAAATAAACCCCTGCACATCCCTGCATTTTTTCATTTCCTCCTCCGCCAGTATGATTGAGCTGATTTTGCCGGTTTTTTTCATTTTCAGTCCTGCCGCTATCATATAAATTCCAAAAACCGCTATCACAATGTCAATGATAATTACCATAATCCTGCCTCTCATTTTTCTTTTTGCCTTAATTATAAACATTAATATCTGCCAGCGCAATCAAATGTAAAATTTTCTCATAAAATAACATATTTTCCCGGATAGACGTTGAACTATTTTTTTAACTGGTGTAAAATGATAATAAATATATTTGGGACGGGGGAGAAAAACATGACCTTAGACGATGCAAAAATTCTCATCAGTGACGATTCTATTTTAGCAAGAAAGCAGTTAAAGGATATTATTGCCCGGTACGGAAATCCAACCTTCCTTGAAGCAACCAACGGCCAGGATACGATTGACATTTATAAAAAAGAACGGCCGGCGCTCGTTTTTCTTGACATTGTAATGCCGGTCAAGGACGGAAACGCCGCTATCCGCGAAATCGTAAGCTTTGATAAGGACGCCGACATTATCATCGTGTCCTCTGTCGGCACACAGTCACAGCTTCGTGCCGCGATTGACGCCGGTGCCAACGACTTCATCCAGAAGCCGATTAACGCCGAACAGATTCATCACATTATTACTTCAAGGTTTGAAGGGAGATAAACATGTACGCTCAGTTTTTTGGGAATTATCTATTGTCGCATGGAGTCGTTACGAAGGAACAGCTTGTGCATGCCATGCAAAAAAAATCCTCGGTACATTTAAAGCTCGGTACGCTTGCCATCCATGCTGGTTATATGACTGCAAACGAAGTGGATCAGATTATCATTTTGCAGACGCATCAGGATAAACGTTTCGGCGAGCTTGCCGTCAGCGAGGGCTATCTCACGCAGGCACAGGTAACGGAGCTGCTGAAAATACAGAATGCGGATTTCCTCCTTCTCGGACAGGCCCTGCTTGACGACGGGGTGATTGACAATGAACGGCTTCAGTCCCTGATTATCGACTATCAGTCGGAAAATGAAATCTGCGAATCAGACTATTCGAACGAGACCCGCGAGATTATTGACCGGCTGGTTGAGAATTTCTTCGTAGTGACGGAGCGCGCTCTTTCCAGATATGAGCTTTCCTTCATTCATCTACTTTTTAATAATCTGGTACGCTTTATCGGAGATGACTTTACACCTACCTGCCCCTGTCTGTGTCAGGAATATCCGACGAATTACTGCGTTTCCCAGAAAGTCGAAGGGCGCTTTTCCATTCGAACCTATCTTGATATGCCGGAAAGCACCTGCATCGCTTTCGCTTCCAGATATGTGGACGAGACGTTCGATTCATTTGATGAATACGTGCAGGCTTCGATAGAGGATTTTCTGAACCTCCACAACGGTCTGTTCAGCGTTAATATGTCGAACGAATACGGCATTGAACTGCAGCTTGAAGTGCCGAACATCGAAACCAGTGAGCTTTTAACCTTCGAAAAAGAAAGCTATCTGCTCCCGATTATTTACCCGTTCGGAACGATTTATTTCATTTTTGAACTGCTTGCCACAGACGCATAAAAATGTAACAGCTTTTGGGTCAAAAAAAGATTGCCGCGGCATTGCGGCAATCTTTTTTAATACAGGAAATTACGTCACTTTTTACATTTTAAGAAATTTCTTTACCACCTGCGGCATCTCCTGCACTTCGCATACAGTCTTATGAAGCACCTCTGCATCCCTTAATTCCTCTACCGCTTTCGGCACCGCCACATTCCCGATTTTAGAAAGCTCATCGACCAGTTCAAATTCCGACATGGATTCGTATTTTTTGTCAATGGCGGACATCACGCTTCTGCTGAACTTAAAAGGACTTGCCGTCGAAGCGATGACAGTCTTTGTCTCCGTGTCTCCGGTATCCTTTTTATATTTCCGGTACACCTCCGATGCCACCGCCGTATGGGTGTCAATCACGTAGCCCGTCTTCTCATATAAGGAGCGGATGGCCATTGCCGTTTCCTGCTCGCTTGCATAATTTCCGTAAAAATCCGCAAGCTGCGCTTTCATCTCCGGTGTGATTTCATAGTTTCCCCTTGTGCTTAAGCTCTCCATCAGTTGTGCGTTTTTCCCGGCATCCTCACCCGCAATGCGGTAAATCAGACGCTCCAAGTTGCTGGAAATCAGGATATCCATGGACGGGGAGCTTGTGAGCATAAACTCACGGTTTTTATCGTAAACGCCCGTCGTAAAGAAATCATAAAGCACCTTATTTTCATTGGAGGCACAGATTAATTTTGCAACCGGCAGGCCCATATTTTTTGCATAGAAGGCTGCCAGAATATTTCCGAAGTTTCCGGTCGGAACCGCGATATTAATCTTTTCCCCCTGCTCGATCACACCGTTTTCGTACATCTTTGCATAAGCGTATACATAATAGGCAATCTGCGGAACCAGACGACCGATGTTAATCGAATTTGCGGAGGAAAACTGATAGCCCGCCGCATCAAGCTCCTTTGCCAGGGCTTTATCAGAAAACATTTCCTTTACCCCGGTCTGTGCCTGGTCGAAATTACCGTGAATGCCGACTACAAGCGTATTGTCCCCTTTCTGTGTCACCATCTGCTTTTCCTGAATCGGGCTGACGCCGTTCTTCGGATAAAATACGATGATTTTGGTACCCGCAACGTCCGCAAAGCCGGCAAGCGCCGCTTTTCCCGTATCTCCGGAGGTCGCCGTAAGAATTACAATGTCATTCTTTACCTGATTCTTTCTCGCCGCCGTAATTAAAAGATGGGGAAGAATGGAAAGCGCCATATCCTTAAACGCAATGGTGGGGCCGTGAAACAGCTCCAGATAATAGGCCCCGTCCGCCTGTACCAGCGGCGCAATCTCTTCCGTGTCAAACTTGCTGTCATATGCTCTG
>CALWBG010000150.1 GCA_944375975.1 uncultured Roseburia sp. | reverse complement strand
CCATCGAGGGTGCCATTAAGGCGGCAAAAAAATACGCGTATACGAGAGACGGGCACGCGGGACATGAAATCATAGCGATGAATCATTCCTTTCACGGAAGGACCATCGGAGCGCTTTCCGTCACCGGGAACAGCCATTACCGGGAGCCGTTTGAGCCGCTGATGCCGGGCGTGAAATTTGCGGAGTTTAACGATTTGGAGAGCGTAAAGGCTTTGATTAACGGGAAAACCTGTGCTATTATTTTGGAGACAGTGCAGGGAGAGGGCGGAATCTATCCCGCCACGGAGGAATTTTTAAAGGGTGTGCGGGCGCTCTGCGACGAGCATGATATTCTGCTGATTCTCGATGAAATCCAGTGCGGGATGGGAAGAACCGGGGAAATGTTCGCCTGGCAGCATTACGGCGTAAAGCCGGACATCATGACGAGCGCGAAGGCGCTTGGCTGCGGTGTTCCGGTCGGCGCCTTTCTGATGACGGAGCGTGTGGCGGAAAAGTCTTTAAAGCCTGGTGACCACGGCACCACCTACGGAGGCAATCCGTTTGTCGGCGCGGCGGTGGATAAGGTGCTGGAAATGATGGAGCGCGATCACATTACGGAGCATGTGAAGGAAATCGCTCCTTATCTGGAAAAGCGTCTCGATGAGCTGGTCGATTCGTATGATTTTCTCACGGAGCGCAGGGGCTTGGGCCTGATCCAGGGCGTGGTGTCAAAAAAGCCGGTCGGACAGATTGCATCGGAGGCGCTGAAAGTAGGACTGATTGTGATTACGGCGGGAGAGGATGTACTGCGTTTTGTGCCGCCGCTTATCATTGAGAAAAAGCATGTGGATGAAATGACGGAAAAATTAAAAAAAGTACTGGAGCGCATGTAAAATGAATTTGTTACGTAAGAGATTCATATCGGCAGTCTGCGTTTGCGTTGCCGTCGCGGCGGCAGCGGCTGCGGCCCAGGGGAATTTTGGGCGGAGCGGGGAAGGGTCTGTCATGGATGATGAAACGGCGGAGCGGGAGGCATACCGAAACGCGAAGACTGATCTGGTATTTTGGTATCAGGATGCGGCGTATGCGGATTTTTTTGAACTGGCCGCAGAACGCTACTATCAAAAGACCGGCATAAAGGCTGCTGTTTCGTATCGGCAGACGGTTGGTTATAGCGGGGATATTTATGGTGAGACCATGCGGGGCGAAGCGGCTCCGGATGTCTACCTGATTTCGGGGGACAATCTGGAGGAAGCTTACCTCTATGGTCTTGTTGCCGTAAATGAACGGAAAGACAGCTATGGGGACGCCGCGGACAATGCCGTGGCGTCATCCTGCTGCCAGGGGAAAATGCTCGGATACCCGTTAAGCTACAATACCTGTGTGCTGGTATATCAGAACGGTTATTTTGATGCCGCGCCGGATTCTTTGCAGGCAATCATCGACTATTCGGATGAAAACGAGCCTGAGGAGCATGTGGAATATCTGCTGGAGTGGAATGTCAATGATGCCTTTTATGATTTTCTGTTCATATCAAACAGCGTTACCTTTGTGCAGGAGGAAGCGGGGAGTGTTGACGTGGTTTACGACGAGGAACTTTACCAAAGCGATCTTGCTTACTTTGAGGAAATCCTCACCTCCTTTTCGATTGATGCGGATGCGGTTTCCGAGGAGAGCATTATTGAAAATTTTCTCTCAGGAAGGACGTTATGCGCCATCATCGATACCAACTCTCTGGCAGAACTCGAGGATTATTCCTATTCGCTTATGGAGCTGCCGGCATTGAATGAAGAGCTTTTGGCGTCTGCCTGCGGCTTGACTGATATGCTGGTAGTCAATGATTTTTCCGAATCCGCGGACGAGGCGTCGGATTTTGCCGAATTTGTCACGGCGGAGCTTTCCGGGGAACTGCATGGCACGTCCGGCCGGTATTCCGTATTTTTGCCGGACGATGCAGATGAGGTGGAAAAAATTGCATATCGGGCGTACGAGTCGTCCGTGCCGGCCCCGAATTCTCAGGATGCACGCGACTTTTGGGTCAATCTGAAGGAGACGATTGCAGAATATTTTTAAAAATTTCGAAATATATTTTTTATGCTCTTGTAATCAATCAAAAATTTCGTTAAAATAAATACAGTGGGCATTGAGGGCTCCTTCCCGTCAGATGGGAAGGAGAATGTCTGTGAAAAGAAAAATTTGGATGGTGCTGTTGTGGGCGTTTCTGCTGACAACTGTTTCTGCGTGCAATAATAATAAAACCGTATATCTGGAAACATCGGCTGACGAAGAGGCCGGGGAAACAGAGCAGGAACAGACGGAGGAGGACGAAAGAAAGGAATCCACTGAGGAAGAAACGCAGCAAACGCTGTGCTATGTCTATATCTGCGGAGCCGTGGCGAAGCCTGGGGTGTACGCGGTACCCTCCCATGCCAGGGTATATGAAGTGATTTCCCTTGCGGGAGGTCTTCTTGCGGAGGCAGGGGAGCAGGCCGTCAATCAGGCGAGAGAGGTCGTTGACGGGGAGATGATACGGGTGCCGACAAAAGAGGAGCTGATTGCGGGTGAGGCGGAGCAGTCCTTCGGGGACGAAGGGACAGAGGCGCAGGACGGTCTTGTCGATATTAACCGGGCGGACGCGGCAGAGCTTATGACGCTGCCGGGCATCGGAGCGTCCAAGGCGGACAGCATTATCTCTTACCGTGAAGAAAACGGCGGGTTTTCCTCCATTGAAGATATTATGAATGTGGAGGGAATCAAAGAAGGCGTATTTAATCGAATCAAAGAGCATATAAAGGTGAAATAGAAAATGGCAAAAAAGGTTCTTGTTGTGGATGATGAAAAATTGATTGTAAAGGGAATCCGTTTCAGCCTCGAGCAGGACGGCATGGAGGTGGATTGTGCCTACGACGGGGAGGAGGCTCTTCGGATGGCCAAGGAGAATTCCTATGATATGATACTTCTTGACATAATGCTTCCGAAGATGGACGGTTTTGAGGTCTGTCAGCAGATTCGGGAGTTTTCCAATATGCCGATTGTCATGCTGACCGCAAAAGGCGACGACATGGATAAGATTCTCGGATTGGAATACGGGGCGGACGATTATATTACAAAGCCCTTTAATATTCTTGAGGTTAAGGCGAGAATTAAGGCTATTATGCGAAGAACCGCGGCGGGGCAGCCCAAAAAGGAAGAAGGGAAGCTGATTGAGGCCGGGGATTTAAAGCTGGACTGCGAGAGCAGGAGACTGTTCATTCTGGGCAGGGAAGTAAACCTGACGGCGAAGGAGTTTGACCTTCTGGAGCTTTTGGTGAATCATCCCAACAAGGTATACGGCCGGGAGAACCTTTTGAATCTGGTTTGGGGGTATGAGTATCCAGGTGATGTCCGCACGGTGGATGTGCATGTGAGGCGGCTTCGGGAGAAGATTGAGAGTAATCCGAGTGAGCCGAAGTATGTCCATACCAAGTGGGGAGTGGGCTATTATTATTCGCAGAATTAGTAAGGTGCAGTGATGACAAAGTTCAGGAAATTATTTGATTTTATCGGCAGTCTGAAGTTCAGATTGATTGTTCTTTTTATTCTAATCGGTGTCCTGCCGGGCATTCTGATCCGGGTCGGGATGCTCAATTCTTATCAGAAACGTGCGGTTTCCATCCGTACCAGTGAGATTTTGAGTCAGGCAAAGATTCTGACAAATCAGATTGTTTCCAGCGACTATTTTAATGCGGATGACACGTCATTGATTGACGCACAGTTGGAGCAGCTCTCCAATATATACGATGGACGCGTGATGATTATTGACGGAACCTTCCGTGTGGTGAAAGACACGTACCGGATTGACGACGGAAAGACGATTATTTCCGAGGAGGTCATTAAGAGCTTTAACGGGGAGGAGATTACAAAATATGACCCGGAGTACCGCTATATCGAGCTTGCGGTGCCGATTACACGCACGGATAAGGAGACGGAAATCAAACAGACACTGGGAGTCATTATGGTAAGCGTGTCGACGGACAGTATTCGGCTGAATGCGGAATACCTTGCGAGAAACGCGATGGTCATCGAAATGATTTGTGTGTTTTCCGTCATTTTTTTCAGCGTCATTCTATCGATTCAGCTTGTCAAGCCGTTCCACAGGATGTCAAAATCCATCGAGGAAATTCAGACCGGCTACGGGGAGGACGAGCTATCCATCAATACTTACACCGAAACGCGGCAGATATGTGAAAAATTTAACAGTATGCTCGGAAGAATGAAGGTGATTGACGATTCCAGACAGGAGTTTGTATCGAACGTGTCTCACGAGCTGAAAACGCCGCTGACCTCCATGAAGGTGCTGGCGGATTCCATCAACAGTATGGAGGACGCGCCGGTCGAGCTTTATAAGGAGTTTATGGCGGACATCGGGAACGAGGTGGATCGTGAGACAAAGATTATCAACGATTTGCTTTCGCTCGTGAAGATGGATAAGGCGGCTGCGGATTTGAATATTTCCAACGTGAATATCAATGAGCTGCTGGAGCAGATTTTAAAGCGTTTAAAGCCGATTGCGGATAAACAGAAGGTGGAGCTGGTGCTCGAGAGCTTCCGTCCCGTCAGCGCTGACGTGGATGAAGTAAAGATTACGCTGGCAATCACGAATCTGATTGAAAATGCGATTAAGTATAACAAGGAGGACGGCTGGGTGCATGTCACCTTAAATGCCGACCATCAGTATTTTTATCTGAAGGTGGAGGATTCGGGCATTGGGATTCCGGAGGATTCACTGGAACATATTTACGAGCGATTTTATCGTGTGGATAAGTCGCATTCCCGTGAAATCGGCGGAACCGGTCTTGGCCTTGCCATAACAAGAAACGCCGTTTTGATGCACAGGGGGGCGATTAAGGTATTCAGTACCGAGGGAGAAGGGACGATTTTTAACGTCCGCATTCCGCTCAATTATATTGCTTAAGCAGGAAGGAGCCGATTGAGAATGACTCGAAAATTACTGCCGCTGCTTTTGCTGGTACTTCTGTTTTCTGCCGGATGCGGAGAGGAGGAGGTAAGCAGTGAATATCATATTGAATATCTGAATAAGGAAAAAACGAAAATCGTAGAGGTGGCCTACGAGCCGCAGGCGTCTGATACGGAAGGGCTGATTCGGGAGTTTTTGGCACAGCTCAGCTCCGATACGGATTGGGTAGAGTACCGCAAGCCGATTCCGAGTGATGTGGAGGTTACGGATTTTTCGCTGGATGGCGTGCTTTTATCGATTCATTTTGACGAGGATTATAATAAGATGAATCAGGTGGAGGAGGTGCTCTGCCGTGCCGCCGTTGTCCGGACAATGACGCAGATAGAAGGGGTGGACTGTGTCTCATTTTATGTGGCAGATGCGCCGCTTACGGATTCGAAGGGCAATATTATCGGCAGCATGAATCAGGACAGCTTTGTTGAGAATCCGGGAGAGCAGATTAATTCTATTCAGAATACGACGCTTACCCTGTATTTTTCCAATGAGAGCGGGGACGGACTTGTGGTGGAAACCAGAGAGGACGTCTATTACAGCAGTAATATCTCCATGGAAAAACTGATTATGGAGCAGCTTTTGGAGGGACCTCAGATAGAAGGGGCAAAGTCGGCGATTCCGGTCGGAACAAAGCTGATGAACGTGTCGGTGGTGGATGGAGTGTGTTACGTCAGCCTGGATGAGACGTTCCGCAATCAGGATTATCAGGTAAGCGAAGCAATCGTGATATATTCGATTGTGGATTCCCTGACGGAGCTTTCCAATATCAGTAAGGTACAGATATCGGTAAACGGTGACACCAGCGGCGCTTACCGGGACAATTTTGCCTTAAGCGATATGTATGACAGAAATCTGGATTATATGGAAAGTCCGGCCGAAGCGGTGACGGAGGAGCCGACAGAGGAGGAATAGTGTAAAAAATAAGCTTGATAGTTTATTTTTTACACGCAAACTTGTTTGCGTTGCTATATTGTGCCGGAGCGTCACAAATAAGCCCTGGTGGCAGACGCAAATCTGATATTTGCGTCGCCGCCGTCGCGTAAAACGCTCCAGAATGGAGAATAGATTGAGAAAAAGACCATGTTTGTGGGTGGCGGCAGGGTTGTCTGCCGGCATCCTGGCTGCGGGGTACGGCGTGGGCGGGCTTTTGGGGACAGCCGCGGGCGTGCTTATCCTGGAGATTGCCCGGCGGCTTTTTCGGCGGAAGGAGAAGCCGCTTTTGACGGGTATATTTCTGCTTTTTGTTTTTCTTGGGTGGGGCAGATGTCTTCAGGAGCAGGAGTTTCGGGAGCGGTATCTGCCGTATATGACGGATGGAGAGCAGATTTCCGTACAGGGCAGAATCGACCAAAAGGAATATAAAAACGATCAATATCTTTATTATCTTTCATCCTGCCGGGTGGGGCAGGTATCTTGTAATCAAATCATTGTTTATTTCGATTCCGATTCGTATGCAATCGGGGAAATCCTGGTATTAGACGGAACAGCGGTATTGTGGGAAACAGCGGCCAATGAGGGAAATTTTGACCGAAAAGCCTATTATGAGGCGAAGAAAATGGATTTTGCAGTGAAAAATCCAAGGGTGCGGGGAGTGTACGGGAAAGAAAACCGGATGAAGGAGCACCTGTTTTTGCTGCGTGAACGGTTAAGGGAGGTGTATGCCGCGGCAATGGCGGAACGGGATGCGGGTATCCTTGCGACTATGGTGCTTGGGGATAAATCGCTTCTGGACGCCGAGGTAAAGACGCTTTATCAGGTATCCGGCATCTCGCATATTCTTGCGATTTCCGGCCTGCATATTTCCGTCATCGGCATGAGCCTGTACCGGTTACTTCGGCGGGCAAGGCTCGGATTCTGGGGTGCTGGCATTCTTTCCGGCATATTTATGGGCTGCTACGGAAGCATGACCGGTATGGGGACGTCGGTCTTTCGCGCGGCGTGTATGTTTTTACTGATGCTTTTGGCACAGGCAATCGGGCGCAGCTATGATTCCTTAAATGCCCTGGGTGTTGCGGCTCTGCTGCTGCTTTGGAATAATCCGGGGATTCTGTCCGACGCGGGGTTTCGGCTTTCCTTTATCGCGGTAATTGGCGTGGTGTGGATGGGCGGTACGG
>CALWBG010000149.1 GCA_944375975.1 uncultured Roseburia sp. | reverse complement strand
CTATCCCGTGCCCGCTTCCCTCCCAAAGGACACAGGGAACGGCATGTTCGCGCCGGAGATTCTTCTTGTGGACGCGGATGACGCGCTTCTTTCGGACGAGGGGCAGCAGGATAAAAAGCTGCTGGAGGCGCGTCTTATCGCCGCAAAAATCGCGGAGCTAAAGCAGGAACAGCTTGTGACGGACAAACAGACCGGTGAACTGCGTCCGCTCCGCTATTCGGATATTGTAATTCTGCTGCGCAGCTTAAGCGGCTATGCGGATTCGTTTGCGGCGGCGCTCTGCGATGCCGGGGTTCCGGCGCATACGGTATCGGCGACCGGATATTTTTCGACGGTGGAGGTGCAGACCGTGCTTTCCATGCTCCGGATTCTGGACAATCCAAGACAGGATATTCCGCTGACCGCCGTTTTGCGCTCACCAATCGCGGGCCTGACCGACGAGGAACTGGCGCTGCTGCGAATCAGGGACAAAAACGCGGAATTTCACGTCTGCGTTCTTCGGGAGTGCGAGCGGCTTTTGACACGCGATGATTTAACCGGTGAAAGGGAGGAAACGCGCAGCCAGATGGAGAAAAAGCTGTATGCGTTTTACCGGACTTACCTGAAATTGCGGGCGCTGGTGCCTGATACGCCGATTCATGAGCTGATTGAGCTGCTGTTAAAGGAGACGGGCTACGGCGACTATGCGGCGGCAATGCCCGCGGGGGCAAGAAGGCGGGCAAATCTTCTGATGCTTGTGGAGAAGGCCATTGCCTATGAAAATACCAGCTATAAGGGGCTGTTTCATTTTGTGCGCTATATTGATGAGCTGCAGAAATATGACGTTGACTTTGGAGAGGCGGATCTGCTGGGTGAAAATGAGGATGTCGTGCGCATTATGAGTATCCATAAGAGCAAGGGACTGGAATTTCCGGTTGTGTTTGCGGCGGGGCTGGGGAAGCAGTTTAACCGCCAGGATACGAGAAGCCGGATGGTGCTGCATCCCGAGCTTGGAATCGGCCTTGATTATATGGACGGCGAAAAGCGGACGAAAAGCGTTACGATGGCAAAGCGGGCGATTGCGGGACAGATTGATGCGGAAAATCTGGGCGAGGAGCTTAGGGTGCTCTACGTCGCGCTCACGAGGGCGAAGGAAAAGCTGATTTTGACCGGGACGGTGAAAAAGGCGGAGGAAACAATAAACGCCATGCGCGCGTCTGCCGGGAAGGAGCTTTCCTATCTGGCGAGAGAAAGCGCCTTAGGATATCTGGACTGGATTCTTCCGGCGGTTTTCTCCTGCGGGCAGGACTCTTTGGTACGGCTGGTTCCGGCGGCGGAGCTGGTGCTCGGCGAAATCAGGGAACAGGTGCAGGAGAAATGGGATTATGTAAGCTGCATGGAGGAAATCGGGCACGCTGACGAAGCAAAGAAACAGGAGTTTGCGCGCCGTTTTTCCGATGGCTATGCGCATCCGGAGGATATTACAAGGAAAAATAAATATTCGGTTTCGGAGCTTAAGCACCGTGCGATGAGGGAGAGGATGCAGCGGGAAGAGGACGAGTTGACGCCCGTTTTTCCAGAGGATGAAATTATTCCGTATATCCCGCCGTTTGCGCGGAAAATGGAGGACGGCACGGAGGAAGTCAATCAGGGAGCGCTGCGCGGAACGGCGGTACACCGAGTCATGGAGTGCTACCGGTTTTCGTCGGAGGCGGGTGTTTCAGAGCAAATCGAGCGGATGCTTCGCGAGGAAAAGATTACTCCTGAAATGAAGGAATTAGTCCGTATAGCGCTGGTGGAGCGTTTTGTGGAATCCGATGTGGGAAAACGGATGAAGCGCGCCGAGGAATGTGGAAAGCTTTACCGGGAAAAGCCGTTTGTGATGGGCTTTACCACACAAGAACTTGCGGCGTTTGGCTTTGCGGAGAAGCCCGGGGAGCTTCTGGCGGATGCTGCTGACGGGGATTTGACCCTGATTCAGGGAATTATCGATGCCTTTTGGATAGAGGATAACGGAATTGTCATTCTCGATTATAAGACGGACCGGGTGGAGACGCCGCTGGAGCTGTTGGAGCGTTATGAGGCGCAGCTTTGTCTCTATGCGGAGGCGCTGGAGCGGCTTTACCGCGGCCAGGGGCTTCGTGTCAGGGAAAAACTGCTGTATTCGTTCCGTTTGGGGATGACGATTCCCGTGGAAGCGCCGCTCCCGCGGAAATAGAGTTTGATTTGAAATGGAGGTTGCTGTGATACAGATTATTTTGGCGTCCGCGTCGCCGCGGCGCAGGGAATTATTGGAGCAAATCGGGCTTACCTTTGAGGTCTGCCCGGCAAAGGGGGAGGAGATTATCACCAAAAGCGCGCCTGGGGAGGCGGTACAGGAGCTTGCGCGCGCAAAGGCGAGGGAGGTTGCCGCTATGGTGCGCCAGTACGGCGTACGGCACGGAGAGCTTGTGACGCCGCAGGATATGATTGTAATTGGGGCGGACACGGTAGTTGCCGTGAACGGACAGATTTTGGGAAAGCCCGGGGACGAGGAGGATGCGTTTCGGATGCTTTCCATGCTCTCCGGGCGCAGCCATGCCGTGTACACCGGAGTCGCCCTGGTATTTCTGGATCAGTCGGGCCGGGCGGGAGAGCATATTTTTTACGAAAAAACGGTTGTTTCCATGCGGGAGATGAGCGAAAAGGAAATCCGCCGTTATATCGCGACGGGGGAGCCCATGGATAAGGCGGGAGCCTACGGAATACAGGGAAAATGTGCGATTTATATTGACAAAATCGACGGTGACTATAATAATGTTGTAGGGCTTCCGGTGGCGGCTTTGTACCGGGAGCTGAAAAAACTGGGGATTGACCCGTATGAGTGATGGAGGAAGCCTATGTATGACGAACAGATTTTAAACTGTTTTTTGGAGCGGCAGGGGCAGCTTTTCCGTGAGCCGGTGGCACAGACACCGGAGGAAGCCGAGGAGTTTTTGGAGGACTGTATGGCGGTAGTCTGCGCCAATATCAAAGAGGTGCGGGCCTATTTTAAGGATGAGGGAGCGGATATCACCGGTATGAGCGACGTAGAGCTTGCGGACGCGCAGGAGGTATTTGCGGTACCTGACGGAAGATTTTTGATTGTGGAAGCATAACGGTATTTTGGATATAGAAAGAAAGGGGTACAAATATGAAGCAATATGATGTCATTATTATCGGGGCGGGGCCGTCCGGAATTTTCTGCGCGTACGAGCTGATTCACGCGAAAAAGGACTTGAAGGTGCTGATCATTGAAAAGGGCAGGCCGATTGAAAAGAGGGAGTGCCCGAAACGGAAAACAAAGGTGTGTGTCGGCTGCAAACCCTGCTCGATTACGACCGGTTTCGCGGGTGCGGGCGCGTTTTCCGATGGAAAGCTCTCGCTTTCTCCCGATGTGGGAGGAAACCTTCCGGAAATTCTCGGATATGACAAAACGGTGGAGCTGTTAAAAGAATCCGATGATATTTACCTGAAATTCGGGGCGGATACCAGAGTTTACGGTGTGGATAAGGAAAGGAAATCCGGGAAATCCGCAGGAAGGCTATCAATGCGAATTTAAAGCTGATTGAATGTCCCATCCGTCATCTCGGTACCGAGGAAGGATATAAGATTTACGCGAGACTTCAGGAGCATTTGCTTGAGCAGGGCGTAGAGATGGAATTTTACACGATGGTGCAGGATATTCTGATTGAGGATAACCGGGTGAAGGGAGTGGTCACGGATAAAGGTGAGACATACCTGGCATCCGAGATTATTTCCGCGGTAGGGCGCGAGGGAGCCGACTGGTTTTCTCATATCTGCGGGCAGCACGGAATTGAGACACAGGTCGGAACCGTGGATATCGGTGTCCGTGTGGAGGTCCGGGATGAGGTTATGGAATTTTTAAATGAAAATCTCTATGAGGCGAAGCTGGTTTACCACACGCCGACCTTTGATGATAAGGTGCGGACGTTTTGCACCAATCCGTCCGGTGAGGTGGCGACGGAGTATTATGACGACGGACTTGCGGTGGTCAACGGTCATGCCTATAAGTCAAAGGATTTAAAGACGAACAATACAAACTTTGCGATTTTGGTATCAAAGAATTTTACAAAACCGTTTAAAACTCCGATTGAGTATGGAAAACAGATTGCGCAGCTTTCCAATATGCTCTGTGATGGCAAAATTCTGGTGCAGACGTTCGGAGATTTCAAGCGCGGCAGACGGACGACCGAGGAGAGGCTTTGCAGAAACAATCTGATTCCGACGTTAAAGGATGCGGTACCTGGCGATTTGTCGCTTGTTTTCCCGCACCGTATTATGGTCGATATCGAGGAAATGTTAATGGCCCTCGATAAGGTGACGCCGGGTATTGCAAGTGATGAGACGCTGCTTTACGGCGTGGAGGTGAAATTTTATTCCAATAAGGTCGTGGTCAATTCCGATTTTGAGACAAGTGTGAAGGGACTGCGCGCAATCGGTGACGGGGCGTCGGTCACGAGAGGACTTCAGCAGGCGTCCGCAAACGGAATTTCTGTGGCAAGGAGTATTTTAAAAACATTGGCGTAAGACAAAATCGGGTAAGGTGCGATGAGAAAAAGATGGATAAAGGCTGCGGCCGCCGCGTTTGGCATGGCTCTTCTTTTGGGCGGCTGCCAGATTGGAAACAGGGATATTATTGTATCGGGTACGCTGGGAAATCATCAGGTATTTAAAATCGGCGGGATGACGTGCGGCATCAAGGAGGCACGGGTGTATCTGTGCAATTATCAGAATATCTATGGAACGGCTTACGGCGTTGATTTGTGGGAGCATGATTTCGGGGATGATTCCCTGGTAGAGTATGTCAAGTCAATCACGCTTGAGGAATTGACGCAGATGGTGTGTATGAATCTGCTGGCTGAATCCGAGGAGGTCTCTCTTTCGGAGGAGGAGGTCAAAAAGACCGGGGAAGCGGCGGCAGAGTATTATGACTCTCTTTCGGAGGAGGAGATCGCATACATGGGAGTGACAGAGAGCGATATAGCCGAATATTATTCCCATTATGCCCTGGCGCAGAAGCTTTACAATTCCCTGACGGACAGTGTCAACGAGGAAGTCAGTGACGATGAAGCGCGTGTCATCGAAATTATGCAGATGTTTATTTCAGATGAAGCAACGGCGATGGAGGCGGAGAAAAAATTAAACGACGGCGAGGATTTTGCCGCGGTGGCAAATAACTATAATGAGCTTTCTTCCATTCAGGTCACTGTTTGCCGGGATGATTTGCCGGATGAGGTGGAGGAGGTTGCCTTTCAGTTGGATAACGGGGAGACCTCCGGGATGATTTCGGTGGAAAACGGCTATTATTTCATCAAGTGCATCAATAATTATAATGAAGAATTAACAGAGGCAAACAAATCAAATATTGTGGAAAAAAGAGAGAAGGAGGCCTTTGACGACGTGTACCATACATATGTGGACGGGCTTTCTTCCAATATCAATCAGGAGCTTTGGAATGAGCTGCGGCCGGTGACAGACGGAACGATTACGACGGACAGCTTTTTTGAAGTTTTTGAAAAATATTGCAGTGAGATCTGAGGTGTAGTATATGACAAAAGATTTGACAAATGGTTCTCCCATGAAGCTGATTCTCGGGTTTTCGATTCCGCTTTTTTTCGGTTATCTGTTTCAGCAGTTTTACAATCTGGTGGATACGTTGATTGTCGGGAGGTTTCTTGGAGTTGATGCCCTTGCGGCGGTAGGCTCTACCGGTTCCCTGAACTTTTTGATTATCGGTTTCTGTATGGGAGTCTGCAACGGCTTTGCAATTCCGCTGGCGCACAGGTTCGGGGCCGGGGATTACCGCGGACTTCGAGCATTTATGATGAACGCCATTTATCTTTCCGCTGTTTTCGCGGTGATTATGACGGTGTTGACGGTGGTTTTCTGCCGTCCGATTTTAAGGCTGATGCAGACGCCCGACAATATCATCGACGGGGCATACATATATATTGTGATTATTTTTGCGGGAATCCCGGCGACATACCTTTACAATCTGATTTCGGGAATCATCCGTTCGATGGGAGACAGCCGGACGCCGGTTGTATTTCTGGTGCTGGCGTCCATCGTAAATATTGTGCTTGATTTGGTTTTTATCATTAATTTCGGTATGGGTGTGGCCGGAGCTTCACTTGCCACTGTAATCGCGCAGGTGGTTTCCGGCGTAGGCTGTCTGATTTATAGCTGGAAGAAGTTTGACATCCTTCATCCCGACGCGGAAGAATGTAAAATCAATCCGTCCTATATGAAAACGCTGTGCGGTATGGGCGTTCCGATGGGACTTCAATATTCCATTACGGCAATCGGCAGCGTCATTTTACAGAGCGCGGTGAATACGTTAGGCTCGTACGCGGTGGCGGCCATGACAGCCGGAAGTAAAATCGGAATGTTTTTCTGCTGTCCGTTTGATGCGCTCGGCTCTACGATGGCGACCTACGGGGGGCAGAATGTCGGCGCAAGGAAGCTTGAGCGTATACCCAGGGGCTTAAAAGCCTGTGCGATGCTCGGTATCGGCTACGCGGTGATTGCATTTGGCGTGCTGGCGATTTTCGGCCGTCAGCTCGCACTCATTTTTGTGGAGAGCGCCGAGACGGGAGTGATTGAAAATGTACAGTTGTTTTTACTGGTGAACAGCGCCTTTTATATCGCACTGGCGTTTGTCAATATCGTGCGTTTCCTGATTCAGGGAATGGGCTACAGTAAGTTTGCGGTATTGGCGGGTGTCTGCGAAATGGCGGCGCGGACGCTGGTCGGCTTTGCGCTTGTTCCGTTTTTCGGTTTTCCGGCGGCCTGCTTTGCAAGCCCGGTTGCATGGATTTGTGCGGATTTGTTTTTGATTCCGGCGTACCGGTATGTCTTCCGGAAGACAAAGCGTATGCTGGAGAGAGACGGAGTGTATGCGGGCGGCTGATTTGCTGCGGCGAAAGGGGATTTTATGAAGCCGAATTATTACGATAAATTTCGCTGTACGGCAGAGCACTGCGGCTTCACCTGCTGTCAGCAGTGGAAAATCGCGGTGGACGGGGAGACACGCGCCCGGTGGGAAAAGGTGAATCCGTCCCTGTGCAATGCCGTGGAGGAAAAAGAGGGAGAGCATATCATTGCATTGAATGAAAATCGCCGGTGTCCGTTTTTGGAAGA
>CALWBG010000148.1 GCA_944375975.1 uncultured Roseburia sp. | reverse complement strand
TGGCTGCGGTGTCGTGTCAACCACATAGACCGTGATTTCCTTGCTGTACATGCTGCCGACGCTGTCAACGACTGTCAAAGTCTCTTTGATTTCAAATATTTCCGCATAATCGGGATTGGCTGACAACGCGGTAAAATCTTCGGCCCGGTAATCCGGGATGGAACAGGACGTGCCGTCCTCATGGAAGCCGGGGTTGATTGGGCTGCCGTCCTCCCGATCGGAAGCTGTCGCATGGCTTAAAATCTCCGCCTCGGTAATAAAGCCGTTCTGCGCCTCTTCCAGCGTGTAATACAAATCTTCCGCTACAATCCACGGGCAGTCATCCCAGACAGCATACAGCGTAATTTCCCCTCCGTGCTCCGTGACAAGGTTTTTCACGGTTTCATCCGCCTTCCACTGTGCCGTAGGCTTATCTTTATTTTCCTCCAGAGCCCATCCTAGAAATACTGACGGATAAACCGTCGGCTGCGGATTCGTTTCCTCTCCAGGCAGTTCCGTTCCGGCTGCTTTTTCTTTGCTTTCCGGCTCCGTCCCCGAAGTTTCTGTCTCATTCTCCGTCTCCAGGACTTCTGTTTCAGTTTCTACCGTCTCCTGCTCCGTTTCCTCCGGCTGTTCTTCCTCTAAAGCTTCTGCTTCACTTTCTGACGGCTCCGTTTCGGAATCCTCTGTCTCATCCCCTGTCTGTCCTGTTTCGGATGCTTCTTCCTCCTGCTCCGGCTCTATGTACCCGTACATCATGCTTTCCGGGATAGTGCCGGATAATACGCCTTCCGTCACGTTCTCTCCGTCCAGCGTGTACTTGACATAAGCCGCCGTACCCTTCGATGTGATAATGTTCGGCAGCGTGATTTCCTGCCCGTATTCTGCTACAATGTCATCCACATGTGAGAGCTCCGCGCCGTCATTCGGGTGAAAATGAATGGTATACTGATTTACCTCGGCATTTGCCGTCATATCGACATCCTGTGCCGGCATGGTAAAGCTGTAATTAATCTCCCCGGTCTGGTATGTGCCCGTCCAATCCCGGAAATGGTAACCCTCTTTCAACGTTGCCGTTATACTAACCTTTGTCCCGACCTTATATTTACCGCCGCCGCTCACCGACGCGATGCCAGTTCCGGCATGGAGCGTCACTGTCCGTTCGATGAGCTTGCCTTCCGCTGTCAACGTGACATTCTGAGCCGGCATGGTAAACGTATACGGATTTTTCTTTACCTCCGACGTACCGCCATCCTTTGCGTTCTGTCTCGTCCACTTCGTGAACTCACTGGCGCTGTCCGGCGTCGCCGTCACGGAAACGCTGGCGTTATATTTATAATCAACCGCAAACGTCCCTGTCTTTGCCGTGCTGCCCGCCGTCACGGATTTGATATGTTCCCCGGGAACCACTGTCACCGTGTACATAGGGACATCCTTTGAATCCACTTTCAGCAGATTATCAATCGTAACATCCGTATCAAATCCTCTGGATTCTAACTTCCCCGATAATTGGGCGCTGTTCTGGAATTTCTCCTTACCGGAATTTAGCGCCACCGTGCAGGAAATGCTGTATTTCAGATAGCTGTTTTTATCCAAACATCTTATACTTTTATCTGCATCCTTAAATATCAGCTTATGATTTGCACTGTCCCAGTTTCCAGCAACCTTAGCTGTTTGTTTTCCATTCTTATTATAAACGTACAGATACTGCGTACCGTCCGGCGTAAGCGCCGAATCCAACGTAATAATCAGCTTCCCCTCATAAAAGCCCGTGCTACTCTGGCTTGAGGTATTGGTAATTTTCTGCGACACGGTCACGGATGAAGCACTGTTCACCTTTGTAGTTTGCGCCCCGCTGACCACCTCACGTTGGAGATCCACCGAGACACCATACAGGAAAAAGGTACTCCAGATACCCTTCTCCGCAGACATCGTAAACTTCACGTTGTTGGCATCAAAGCCCTTCTCTTTCGACGCGATAGACTTTAAGTCCAACACCATTCCATTGTTTCCTGTTGCAATCCCCTTTTCCGTAAAGATTCCTCTGTCCTTCCCGTCCTTACTGAACTGGACGCTTTCGTTAAACCCGTCATTGTCTGCCTTAGAGGACGTCGCCCCTACCAAAAGCTGCCCCGTGATACGGTTATCATCCCCGATATTCGCCATCGTAAGGATCTCCATTAAAGAAAGTGTTTGCGACACCTTTTTGCTTTCCAGCTGATAGTCCTGGTTAAATACCGCTCCGATGCCAATCTGCACCGCCCGGATGGGGAGGGCATTCCCCTCCTCCACAATGACTAACTGCCACGCACTGATGGACTCGCCCAGGCCTTCATCGCCATTTTCGCCGTATTTCCAAATAGGAAGATTACAGACCGAATAAGTGCCGTAAGGGCTTGCATCCGCCTGCACGAATGACGTGACGTCCGCATAGGCGGTATACATGGTGCTGTATCTCCAGTCAAACTCTTTCGTAAAAACGCCATTTTCCTTCTTATAGCACCCCCGCACATCCTTCGCCGCGTAAGTTGCCTTTACCTTTTTTGCCGTGCCGTCGGGTCTTACAAGAGCGATAGAATCCGTCGCGCCCTTCTTCGAGCGCGTCTCCCATACCAGATATGCCTTTACCACCGTGCCATTCGCGCCGCTTCCCTTTTTTAGTGCGGCATTGGTACTGTTGGTAATCTTCTCTGCTTTCGCCCCCAGTCCGAGCGCCTTTGCCGCGGCTTGTTTCCTGGCAGCCGTCGCTTTGTTTGTACCCGTTCCCGGATTGCTGGCTTCCTCCACACTATCCATAATACGGTAATAATTCACATTCCCCGTATAATTGATCTGGTACCGGCCTACCAGGAAATCCTTAGTTGTTCCCTTTATCTTACTCTCCGTAATCACTGTCTGGCCGTTTTCCTCAGCCGTTACCGCCTTCACCTCCTGCGGTGCAAACAGCCAGCAGGCCGCCGCA
Organism: uncultured Roseburia sp.; assembly: GCA_944375975.1. GTDB lineage: Bacteria > Bacillota > Clostridia > Lachnospirales > Lachnospiraceae > Roseburia. The sequence goes on along the minus strand of CALWBG010000148.1, from coordinate 4,325 downwards.
ATGAACAGCAACAGCGCTACCAATCTGATATATGTTATACGTTTTCCCACGTATTCTTAATTCTCCTTTCATTCCACCACCTTTACCTTCCATGTATAGGACGCATACCCGTCTGCCGTGCTTATCGTGATTTCGGCCATTCCCTTTTTCACCGGAACTGCCCATAAAATGCCGTCATACTTATCATACTCAATCCGGATGACACTCTCATCACTGCTTGTTGCGATAATATCCCGACATTCCGCGTTTGCCGGTTTCACGGTAGATTCTCTGGCAAAATAAGTCCCCGATGCAATAAGATCTTCTCTTCCCTCTGACAGGCTGATTTCATCATATGGTGCCACATCAATCCAGGTAGCCAGATTCCTGACCGTCACCTGATACGTCGCCTTTACCTTTTTATTCTCTTTCGACGTTACCGTGATCGTGGCAGTCCCCTTTTTCTTCGGCGTCACAAACCCGGTCGCACTGACAGACGCCACACTCGGATTGCTGGAGCGATAGGTCACCGCCGTGCTCTTTAACCCGGTAATGCTTTTAATCTCAATCTGCGCCTGCCCATATTTCTTTTTATTGGCCTGCACCATCTTGGTTTGCTCCGGATTGTTACATGCAATAAAGCTCTTTGCCGGCGCCAGCGTCACGCTGGTCTCCTTTAACGTAATCTTCGCTTTCCCCTTCGGGGAATAAGAAATATTCACCTGATCCGGAGATTTTACGGTCACTTTAAAGGTTGCCTTTACTTTTTTATTAACGGTCGACTGCACGGTAATCGTCGCAGTTCCCGCCTTCACGCCCTTCACTACACCTTTGGAAGATACGGTAGCTATTTTTTTATTGCTGGACGTATACTTTACGCCTTTATTGCTGACCCCTGTCAGCTTCTTAATCTCAATCGTCACTTTCTTTCCCGCAACGATGGTCGCCTTTTTCGATTCCAACGTCAGCTTTGCCGTCTTTGGCTTTGCCTTCACTGTAATCTTGAAAGTCGCTTTTATTTTGGAATTATAAATATGTGTTACGGTTATCTTTGCCGTACCCTTTTTCTTTGCTGTTACCACACCTTTTTTTGATACGGTGGCAACCTTCGAATTCGAGGATTTGAACTTAAAGAAACTATTGTCAAGCCAACTGTATCCGCCGCTTTCCTTCTCGTAGATACGCTGCACAAGCACCCCGTTCTGGTAAACCTTTGCCGGACGGATGGTCGTGTACTCACCGGCATAAAGCGTTGCCTTGGATTTGTACAGTTCAATCCTGTTTTTTGACGCCGCATCCACCTGTTCCGTTCCCGGAAGGATGGCAAAGCCCCCGACAAAAATGAGAAACGCCATTACCAGTGACATGATTCTTTTTAACAACAAGCTTTTTCTTTTCTCCATAACACAAAAACTCCTTTTTTCTTTTACTATACACCTTTTGATGTCCCATAAAACGGACATCGTCATGTTTTCCCTTGGGAAACTTATCTTACAGCTATAGTATAACTCCATTTGCCATTATTTTCCAGCCTCATTCAATTTTTGTGTAATATGTACAATGCCCGGCTTCCTCTGCGCTCAACGTTCTATACCCTGTGACATATTTCTCTCGCGCTTCAGATTCTTTACCAGCTTCCGATTTGTTTCTTTCAACTGTTGTATTTCATTTCTCATTTCTGTTATCTGCTCCTTCAGCTGCGCGTTTTCCATGCAGATTTTTGTAATTCCCTCTTTAAGAATTTCTGCATCTGGTACGGTATCTTTGATTTTCTCCTGCAGTTTCAATTCCTGCTCCTGTCTGGTTCGAATTTCCCTTACTATTTTTTCAATATCTGCATGCTCCTTTGAAAGATTACCATGTTCTCCTGTAAGAAGTTCCTGTTTACGGTCCATTCGATCCTGCAGCCTGCTGTTTCCTGATGAAACATCGTTCTTGATGTCGCTCATCGTCTGTGAATCTTTTCTGTAAAAAATAATCTGTCCGATTGTAACCGCAAACAGGCTGATAAAAGAAATGATAAGCAATATAAACAAAAATAACCATCTGGCATGGAATTCTGTCATCTTTGTTCTCCTCCCCTTTATGCGTTACTGTTTTTTCCATATTCAGCTTTCAATGTGCGTTGGAAGTGATTCTTCCAGATTACGGATGAAGCAGGACGCTAACGCTAAAAAATACCAAAAACATTATGCTTCCCTGCTCTCCTTAATACATTTCAGCAAAAGTGCGTCAGAACCGTCAAATATGAGCTCCTTTAACGCGTTCACCCGGGCCCTCCGGTACTGCTCAAGTGTAATGGTCGCCATATAACAGTACATTTTTCCTTTTCTTTCGATTGTCAAATATCCTTTTTTTACCAACCTTGCCAGAAATGTGCTCACTGTCTGCGGTGCCCATTCGTGCCCGTACTTTTCATTTACATATGCCCGTATTGCACCGGAATCCACCGGCTCACTGCCAATAGAACATACAGCCAGTAATATCTGTTCTTCACAGCCTGTCGGTAACTTCTGTTCTTCTCTGTTCATTCTTCGCCCTCCAGTTTATTAAATATCACCACCCGCTCACAAAACACCTCACCGATCCGACCGTTTGGATGTAAAAAAGTCTCTGTCACTTTTACAGCCAGAATTCCTTTCTCCATGTCAGCTGCTGCCACCTGAACCGTTATTTCTGAATCCGTATCTATAAAATCCATCAAAGATTCACTAAAATCAGCTAAATATTCCTCCATATCAGACACAGCATACTTTTTTACCGCCAGATTTTCCACTGTCTCCTCTACGGCAGAAGAAAGATTGCTTTTTACTTCCATGCTCCGGTTCATCCTGCCGGACACGCTCATCACGATTGCCAGGGTAATCACTCCAATAAGGGTACAGGATATGATTATCACGATATTTTTCATTGCTTGCTCCCTTCCTGTCTGCCGACCGGTACCCGGACCGCCGCCGTGTTTTCCTTCCGGTTGCTGTCCGTCGCAGAAACCTCTATCACATAAATTCCCGGCGTACTCCACTCCATCTCTCCGGTTGCTTTGCGATAACCGGCGGTCACGTCCTCCCCGTCCTCTGTCCGGATGCTGCGCACCTCAATCGATAACCGGCTTCCCGTCCAGTCTGTGGCCCGAATCACTTCCGCGAGCTTACAGATTCCAACCTTTAAGGTCCCTCCCTCATATACAATTACCGGAGCGGGCCTTGCGGCGCTTACGCCATAGGCTTCAAAATCACGGTAGCCCGCATAATCAGGACTTTCCGTTTCAAAATGCTTTCCCGCTATCTGCAATACACCGCGGTTTCCTTCCTGATCCTGCGCAAAAAACAAAACGGCCAGGAGTGCCAGCACCACCAGCGCCTTAAGAAAAAAGCTGCCATACGCTTTTATGATATGTCCCATTTTCTTTTTCTCCCTTTATCCGCCATTCTCTTATTCTTTATAAAATCCTCGGTCTACGGAAAAAGTATATCCTTTTCCACATAACACCCGGTAAGCCTCAAGAAAGTTATCATCCTCGCTTCGCATGGAAGATATTTCATCATCACTACATCCCATTTCCCGAAGTTCGGAAACAGTCTCCTCATTGTCAGCAACTAACACATAATTAAATTCTGCAAGTTCATCCGTGCCTATCAAAAAATCCTCTATTTTCATAATTTTCTCCCTTTATCCGCAAATTCCCTGCAAAAACGCAGTTACCGCATCCGCAACACCTCCGCTGGCTGCATACAGGGCAAACACGATTACAAGCGTGGCTGCCCCGGCAATGCCGGTCAGGATACCGCTTCCGTAATGTTCCATAATCTCGTCCATCGTTTCCTCCATTCCAAATGATTTTCACAAACCACTAGTTGCGTTGTTCCTTCCATTTTTTGATCAAAACTGTGGAAACTACCATTCCAATCAAACATGTGATTAATACCCGGTAAAAAGATGTTGCATACAAAAGTATTGTTAATGTAAATGCCTGCATCCCATAACATTTAGTCTCAATAAATACCATACCGTTTTTCCAATTGCACAAAGCGGCATACAGAATAAACAGAAACGGTACAATACAAATAGCTCTGATTATATGTAAAAAGATAACTTTCATATGAAATCCGTTCTCCTTCAAAAATTTGTCAGAACGCCGTCACATAGTCCAATACCTTTACCATAAGCAGGATAAATGCCCCTCCGGCGAGCAGCCCGAGCAGTCCTGTCCCAAATTCATCCATGATTTTTTCCATCTTATTCTCCATTCCGGAGCGTTTTACGCGACGAGGCGACGCAAATCTCCAATTTGCGTCTGCCATCAGGGCTTATTTGTGACGCTCCGGCACAAATAGCCGTGTGAAAAA
>CALWBG010000147.1 GCA_944375975.1 uncultured Roseburia sp. | reverse complement strand
AGGAAAGCTCGAGCTTTCCTGTATACAGCTGATAATACGTGCCTTTTAATTTGAGCAGTTCCTCATGGGTACCTCTTTCGATGATACGTCCATGTTCAAGCACCATAATTGCATCGCTGTTGCGGATGGTAGAAAGCCTGTGCGCGATGACAAATACGGTACGCCCCTTCATCAGGTTATCCATACCTTCCTGCACGATACTCTCTGTTCTCGTATCGATGCTCGATGTCGCCTCATCCAGAATCAGCACCGGCGGATCCGCAATCGCCGCCCTCGCAATCGCGAGTAACTGTCTCTGGCCCTGGGAAAGCTCTTCCCCGTCTCCGGTCAGATACGTCTCGTAACCCTTCGGCAGCATCTTGATAAAGCCGTCCGCATGTGCCAGTCTCGCCGCACTGTAGACCTCCTCATCCGTGGCGTCCAGCTTTCCGTACCGGATGTTCTCCATAATCGTCCCCGTAAACAGGTGCGTATCCTGAAGCACGATTCCGAGTGAACGTCTCAAATCTGCCTTTTTAATCTTATTGATATTAATATCGTCATAACGGATTTTACCGTCCGCCACATCATAAAAACGATTAATCAGGTTTGTAATCGTCGTCTTACCGGCTCCCGTGGAACCTACGAATGCAAGCTTCTGGCCCGGCTTTGCGTACAGCGTCAAATCATGCAGCACCATATGATCCGGCGTATAGCCGAATGTCATATTGTAGAACCGCACGTCGCCTTTCAGCTCCGTATAGGTAACGGTGCCGTCCGCCTGATGCGGATGCTTCCATGCCCAAAGCCCGGTGCGCTCCTTACATTCCGTGATATTGCCGTCCGCATCTTTCTTTGCGTTCACCAGAGTTACATAACCTTCGTCTACCTCCGGCTCCTCATCCATCATATTAAAAATACGCTCGGCACCGGCAAGCGCCATAATAATGGAGTTAAACTGCTGCGCAATCTGCATAAACGGCTGCGTAAAGCTCTTTGTAAATTGCAGATAAGACGCCATCACACCGAGCGTGATATTTCCGATTCCGGCGACCGATAAAAAGCCCCCGAACACCGCCGTCAGCACAAACAGAAGATTTCCCATATTTCCAATCACCGGTCCCATGATACTGGCAAAGGTATGTGCCTTAGACGCGCTCTCGTATAACTGATCATTGAGTTTATCAAATTCTTGCTCTGATATTTTCTCATGATTGAATACCTTGACAACACGCTGCCCGTTCATCCGCTCTTCCACAAAGCCGGTGACATTTGCAAGGTCAAGCTGCTGACGGATGAAAAATCTTCCGCTGTTGCCAGTGACAACCTTTGATACAAAAAACATCAGTAAAATCATCAGCACCGCAAGAATCGTCAGCAGCGGACTGAGCACCAGCATCGCAATGAACGTGACGATAATCGTCAGCAACGACATCAGCACCTGTGGTATCGACTGGCTGATCATCTGTCTTAACGTATCCGTATCGTTAGTGTAAAGACTCATAATAGAGCCATTGGTATTCTGGTCAAAGTAACGGATTGGAAGCGTCTGCATGTGTGCAAACATCTCGTCACGGACACGTTTTAATACGCCTTGTCCAATCGTTACCATAAGTCTGCTGTAGATAAATGTGGCAATTACTCCGCTCAGAAAAATCGTTCCGAGCACGGTCAACGCCATGTAAAGCTCACTGTAATCGGGATTCTGTTTTCCTATCAGCGGTATGATATAATCATCCAGCAGGAAACGCAGTGACAGCGAGACGGAAATCGATGCGATAGAACTAATCAGGATACAGATAAGAACAACGATAAACTGCACCTTGTACGTACTCGTCACATAGCCAAGTAAACGCTTTGCTGTCTTGAGCGTCCCTTTATTGACCCTGGGTTTTTCCTGTCTACTCATTATCAGCGTCTCCTTTCACCTGTGATTCATAAACTTCTCTGTAAATCTTGTTTGTCTTTAGAAGCTCTTCGGATGTACCGATACCGTTAATCTCACCATTTTCCATAACAATAATCACATCCGCATCCTCCACGGAAGATACTCGCTGGGCAATGATAATCTTTGTCGTATCGGGGATTTCTTCCCGAAATGCCTGGCGAATCAAGGCGTCCGTCTTGGTATCGACCGCGCTCGTGGAATCATCCAGAATCAGGATTTTAGGCTTCTTTAAAAGCGCCCTGGCAATACACAGTCTCTGCTTCTGACCGCCGGAAACATTGTTTCCGCCTTCAACAATCATGGTTTCATATTTTGCAGGAAATTCCTGAATGAATCCGTCCGCCTGCGCCAGTTTGCAGACTCTCTGCACTTCCTCATCGCTGGCATTTTCATCGCCCCACCGCACGTTTTCATAGATACTGCCCGTAAACAGCACATTCTTCTGGAGCACTACCGACACCTGATCGCGAAGCGCTTTCAGGTTGTATTTTCTGACGTCGATACCGCCGACCTTCACGCTTCCTTCCGTCACGTCATACAGACGCGGGATTAACTGCACGAGCGTGGACTTCGCGCTTCCGGTACCTCCAATGATACCGACAATCTGACCGCTTTTTATATGGAGATTCACATCCTTTAAGGACAGATTTCCGCCCTCTCCGGAGTAGCTGAAATTCACATGTTCAAAATCAATATCTCCATTCGGAACATCCGCAACCGCATCCGCGGCATCTTCCATCTCCGGCACTTCATCAAGCACCTCGCTGATGCGGTCCGTAGAAGCCTCCGCAATCATAATCTGAACAAATACAAAAGTTACCATCATCAGGGATGAGAGAATCTGTATCGCGTAAACAATAACGCTTGTAAGCTCTCCGGTCAGCATCGTACCACCGATAATACTCTTACCGCCGATAAGCACCATAATCAGCACTACCGCATACACCGTAAACTGCATGATCGGAGAGTTCCATGCCACGATTTTCTCCGCCTTCGTAAACAAATCAAATACGATTGTGGAAATTTTTCCGAATTTTTCCTTTTCGTGTTCCTCTCTCACATATGCCTTTACCACCCGGGCCGCATTGACATTTTCCTGAACCGTATTGTTCAGTACATCATATTCATCAAACACCTGTATAAAATGCGGATGTGCCTTTTTGGCAATATAAATAAGGACACCTCCCAGAACCGGGATGGTAACAAGAAGAAGCAGAGCAATCGGCACACTGATCGTCATTGTCATAATCAGGGACAGGATAATCATAATCGGTGCTCTCGCCAGCAGACGGATGCTGAACATATATGCCATCTGTACATTCGTAATATCCGTCGTCAGTCTCGTCACAAGACCTGATGTCGAGAAATGATCGATATTCCCGAAGGAAAAGTCCTGTACTTTATAAAAAATATCATGGCGGAGATTTTTCGCATACCCTGCCGAAGCAATTGCCGCGAGCTGTCCGGCTTTCGCCCCGAATACCAAAGCTGCCATTGCCAGCACCACCAGCAGAAGGCCGAGGCGGATGATATATCCCATATCTCCCTGTTCGATTCCGACATCAATAATGTTTGCCATCAGGAGCGGTATAATCACTTCCATAAGCACTTCCAGCGCAACAAGCACAGGCGTAAGTATTGTCTGACGCTTATATTCCCGGACAGAACGGAGTAATTTCCTATTCATGTTTGGTTGTCTCCCTTTCTCTTTTTTTCTCATTACCTGACAAATTTGCCGACATCTGCTCGAGTACACGCAGGCAGACCTCCAAATCCTCCTGCGGTATCCCTTTTTTCAGCAGCGCCTCCATGTATCGTGTATTGGAAATAATCTGGCTGCGGAGCTGCTTCGTCTTCTCCGTGGGAATCAGTTTTTTGAGCCTCGCATCCTGCTCCGCTGTCTCCCGGTAAATGAACCCTTCCCGCTCGAGAAGCTGCAAAATCCCTGTCGCCGTGGAGCGGCGAATCTGAAATTCTCTCTCAATATCTTTCTGATAAATATCCCTTTTCAATACCTGAAACAGGATATAATTCAGCACAAGCCTCTGCATGTTCGAGAGCCCGCTCTCCGCCTCCGGGAAAGCGACCTGACGCTTCAGCTTATGAGAGACCGTATTAATCAGCCTGCCAGCATCATAGGTAAAGTCGTGCTCTTCCTGCCTCTCCATTACACACACCTTCTTTTTTATTTGTTCGGTAACTAACAGAATGATACAGAATATATTTTTTATTGTCAATCATCAAAATGCACAAAAGATAAAATTTATTCGGCTGCTTTATTGATGCAGGTGATTGCATTCAGACTGCGCGGATAGCCGATATAAGGCAGGCATTGAGAAACCACCTTGACAAGAAACTCCTTATCGTTTCCCAGATTCATATTGCCTTTCGCGTGGGCAGTAAGCTGCGGTTCACACCCGCCCTGCGCGGCCAGGAAACAAAACGTAATCATCTCACGCTGGGCAAGGGTAAGTCCCGTCCTTGTATAGTAGTCGCCAAAGCAGTTGGCTGCAAGCCAGCGGTTGATATGACCCGTTTTCCAGGCTTCCTTCATCTGTTTACCGAAGATAGCCGCCTGCGCCTCAGCCCCTTTCTTCAGCCGATCCTCACAGGTGGTCGTCGCCTGCCCCTCCAGCGGCAGCTTCACGCCGCGCCCTTGTAAAATATCATTGGCCGCATCCAGAAACGGAAGAACCCTTCCGATTCCAAGATAATCCACCGCCTGATAGACCACTTCCTTTGCCATCACGGGAGTAAGTCCCGCATCCAATGCGCGTGGAAGCTCCAGCTTAAATTCCTCCACTCCCTGACAGCCGAGCAAAGCCGCGAGGATTGCCATATGTCGGGTAAGCTCGTCAAGCTGCTGTCCTTCTTCCTTCACCACTTCCTCAAACGCAAAATGTTCAAATCTCTCTATAAATTCCGGATCTGTTTCATAATAATTCCTGTTTTCCATACTGATTCCTCCTTATGATATACCTAATAGCTTCTTTACTTCGGCAAACGTGATTTCATAAATTGACATATATACATAATTCACCTTTGCCAGCGTCATCGCCTCCCGCTGTTTTTCCGTCACAACCGTATACGGATAAATGCCGAACATAAACGGGAAAAATGAAAAAATAAAATTCTGTTTATCCTCTATTGACATTTCCGGAAAAAAACGGCTCAGACAATTTCTTACCTCGGTCAATGACTTTCCGTAGACCACCTTAAATTCGACCAGCCTTTCCAGTCTGCTGTTTTCTTCCATATCGTAATGGTTCATAGACATGATTTTCAGCAGATTTTCCCGTTCTTCCAGAGAATGAGCCAACGCCTCCGCGAACTCGAGACGTGTCATCGTTTCATGCTCCGCCTGGATTTGTCCGAGCCGGTGAATCCACAGCTCATATTCTCTTTGCAGAAGCGCCAGAAAAATCTCTTCCTTTGTCTGGAAGTAGTTGTATATAGAGGTTCTGGTAAAGGAAGTCGCCCTGCCTATATCCTTTATGGTAATCTCCTTAAAGCTCATAGTCTTATACAGCAGGGCACAGGCATTGATAATTTCTTCCTTCCGGGCATTTGTCAATTCTTTGGATCCTTTTGGCATAACAATTCCCCTCTTTATCCTTTCACAGCGTTTTCGCCCAGGAAGCGGCATTGTTACGGTTTACAAGCTTACCGGCTTTCCACGCGGCGGCAGGACAATGCTCCTTTAAGCTTTCTGCTGCTTTTTCAATTCCGCTGCCTCCGGAGGTGGCAAACGGAATGAGCGTTTTCCCTGCAAAATCATAGCTTTCCAGGAAGGTATCAATTATGCGGGGCTCGACGTACCACCAAACAGGGAATCCGAGCAGTATTGTCTGATACTGCGCAAAATCTTTGATTTCTCCTGCAATTTCCGGACGGCTGTCCGGATCCGTCATTTCCAGCGTACTGCGGCTCTGCTTATCCATCCAGTTTAAATCCGCAGCAGTGTAGGGAACCGCCGGCTTTATTTCATAGAGGTCGGCGTCCAATACAGACGCGATTTCTTTTGCCGCTTCGGCCGTCACGCCGCCTGCGGAAAAACAGGCTACTAATATTTTCCCATCTAACATCGTTTCTCCTCCTATTCGTTTGCTCCTTGTTTTCGTTCTGACACTGTGTCAGTAATTGTATTATAAATTCATTCTGACACTATGTCAATATATGTATTTTCATTTTTTCCGTTTTACCGCAGAGGTCAGACAAAAAAGGCTTCTGACACCCTTCCATGTGTCAGAAGCCTTTCTATTTAATACCACCGTACCATCGGCAAATCATTATTTACACCCTTTGTAAACAATATCTGGTGCAAATCTATGATGCCGTTATGGAACGTCGCGGCACACGCCGATAAATACAAATCCCACATACGCACAAAGCGCTCGTCAAACATCTGCCGCACCTCGTCGATATGCTCTTTAAAATTTTTCTCCCAGCAAAGCAGGGTACGATTATAATGCAGGCGCAGATTTTCCACATCCAGCGTATGGAAATTAACCTCAGCCGCACAGGAAAGCATCTCTCGCAGGCTTGGAATCACGCCGCCCGGAAAAATATATTTTTTAATCCACGCGTCTCCCGGATGCTCCTTCAACGCGCTGATATAGTGGAGCAGATACACACCGCCCTCCTTTAATACCTTGCTTACGCACTCCTGAAAGAGCTGATAGTTTTCCCTGCCGACATGCTCTACCATACCGACGCTGACCACCCGGTCAAACTGTTTTCCAAGCTTCGGAAGGTCGCGGTAGTCCATCAGCTCCACCGTGAGGTAATCCTTAAGCCCCTCCGCCTCAATTCTGCGTCCGAACTCCTTATACTGCTCATGGCTTAAGGTAATGCCCGTTCCGTGGATTTTGTATTTTTTTGCAGCCTCTATCAGCAGAAACCCCCAGCCGCAGCCGATATCTAAAAGCGTCATGCCCTCCTTCAGATACAGCTTTTCCAGAATACGGTCCACTTTATTCTTCTGCGCCTCATACAAAGAATCCTCCGGATGCTTAAAATACGCACAGGAATAACTCATACTCTCATCCAGCCAAAGACGGTAAAAATCATTTCCGATGTCATAATGGCTGGTGACCTCCTTTTCCTGGTTTTTCCTGGAGACAGAGGTATGAATCAGCTTCTTTAGCGCGCTCTCATTGGTCGAAAATTTCCCCATCTGCCCCAGGAAGTGGTCGAGTGCCTCGTACAGATTTCCCTCAATATCCAAATTCCCATCCATATAAGCCTCGCCAAGTGCAATCGATGTGCTGTTTAATAAGTCAGCCACGGGGATTGCTTTCTTAAAATGAACCGTAAATGCAGGGTCTCCTTCCCCCACCTTATACTCACTGTCCATAAATTTT
>CALWBG010000146.1 GCA_944375975.1 uncultured Roseburia sp. | reverse complement strand
CAGCATTTCAAAGGAAGAAGCGAGGAAAAAGGTAAATAATGCAATCATAGATTTTTTTTCGACATCAGAAATGCAGCCGGAGACTGTGCCGGATATTTTATGTCTAATGTGGGAGGAGTGGAGGGAATTAGAACAATGCTTTGAGGAGTATTATTTGAAGGTGAGGCTTGACCGTTGTATAAATCATAGGGATGGAACAATTAGTTTGCTGTTTATTGCAACAGGAATGTTTCCTAAATATACGAAGCACATTGAAATTGTAATGCAGTTCATTACAAAGGATGTGACAGAGTTTTTACTCCAAAAGCTTGGGGGAGAATACCCGATACATATTCAGACTTGTAATGGGTACTGTGTACATATTGTGATTGCATATAGCAAAGAGGGATGGGAAAAGATACAGAGAGGCTTGCAATGTAAACAGATGGAAAAACAGAGACGGCGTGGAATGTATGGTAAGCGCTTGATTAAGAAGCCCATACCAAATAGTACAAAATACTTATGCCTGGGATTGAGATATAAGGAATGGCATGAAAAAAATGCTCAAATGTTTGTGTCGATTGATTTAAGAACACATCCGCATCTGCTTTTGTGCGGGAGTAGCGGGTCAGGAAAATCATATGCGTTAAATTATTATGTGTGGCAGTTGCTCAATAAGCATAACCTTTTTACTGTATGGTTTGGAGATTACAAAAATTCAGAAGATTTTCAGTACTTACATGCGGAATCGTCGGTACATTATGCATCTGGAAACGATGTAGAAGAGATGGTCAGTGCCTATTATCAACTGTTTTGTGATGTGCGTGATAAGAAACGTGAGATTTCTCAAGGTCAGATGCTTGTCCTGGATGAATACCCATCTTGGATACAGATGTTAGAGATGGAGGATAAGAAAAAAGCAGAGAAATATAAGGGAATTATAGGGATGCTGCTTATGATGGGAAGAAGTTTGTCTGGTGTACAGTTTGGCGTCATTATTACGGCACAGAGACCGGATGCTGCTTTATTTCCAAAGGGAGGGCGTGACAATTTTATGTCAGTCATTGCATTGGGAATGTTATCAGCAGAAGCGAAAGCTATGGTGACGGATAGACCATCTGAATTGCCCCGAACTACATATAAATGTGGAGAGGGAATTGCACGAATAGATGGGATGGATGAAGAGATTATTGAAATCTTTATACCCCAAATAAAGTATCCGTCTTGAGAACATGAACACGTACACACGGATGCCGTGAGGCAAATCTGTGTGTACGGTGGGCATGGGTGCCAAAGGTTAGTATTACCCTTTGGCACTTTAGGGACAGAAACAAAATGTATTAGATTAGGGGAATTTGTGCAAAATAGTTGTCCCTGTTTGGAGTGGGACAGTAAAAAAAGAGTGGGACAGAATCGAGGGGAAAGAAAATGAACAGGCAGGCAAGTTCAAGGGCTTGGTTTTGTGTGCTAAATAATCCTCAAAAGGTGTTTGGAGAAATATCACCGGAAGAAATGGTGGAAAAAGCAGCCAGACTATGGATGATACAGGAAAGACGTTCCTGTGCAACTAATTTTGAGATTGGGGATGCAGGAACACCACATATGCATATGGTGTTGTGTGATAAAGGAAAATCAAGGTTTTCGGCAGTACAGAAATTATATCCGACAATTCATATTGAGCCGATGCTTGGAAAACGTAAGGATGCAATAGATTACATTCAGAAAATTGGGCGATTTGAGGAAAAAAGCCATACGGTGGTTGTTCCGGCACGGTGTTATGGTGATATGCAGAACAGACAGGGAAAAAGGAGTGATTTGGAAAGAATTGAAAAAATGATAGAGGATGGTTATACACCGAATGAAATTATGGATGAGGCATTTTGTTATCGTAAATATGAGAAACTGATACGGGGAGCTTTTTTCGCAAAGAGAATGAAAGAAGTCCCGGTAAAACGGAATGTGAAAGTGTATTGGCATACTGGAGAGAGTGGTGCGGGAAAAAGCTATTGTTATGTAAAGCTTTGCGAGCAATACGGTGAAGATAATGTATATATGATGACGGACTACGAAACAGGAGGACTGGATTTGTATTGTGGAGAACGGGTGTTATTCATGGATGAATTTAAAGGAAATATGAAGTTTCAACAGCTACTCAATTATCTGGATGGTTATAAGATACAGATTCATTGTCGTTATGCGAATGCGTATGCATTGTGGGATGAAGTTCATGTTACAAGTATTTACGCACCGGATGAAGTATATGAATTCATGGTAGACAGTAATAATCGTAACCGAGACCGGGTGCAGCAGCTTTTGAGAAGAATAGACCAAATTATATATCATTTTGTAGATGACCAAGAATACAGACAATTTGCGATTCCTGCCATTGAGTATGCAAGTTATGAGGATTTAAGGCAAAGAGCGTACAATGGTGTGGATAAGGATGGATTTATGAAATTGATAAATATAGACAATCCATTTCAGGAGGTAGGCGAGGATGAAAAAGATAGAATATAGTTATAAGCAGATAAGACATATTTTGGGAGAGCAAAATTTATATCTGGAAACATTGTATCATTATAAGGAAAGGATTCGGCATTACAATGTAAGAAAGATTGATACAGACGAGATTGTATTGGAGAATGTTACTTTAAATTATCTCCGGTATCGTTTAACATGGCAGGGCTATCCGGCTGATTATGACCCGGGATTACCCCAAAAGAGTAGAAAGTAAGCAAAGTGCCAGTAGAACGTATTTCATCGGCAGACATGGAAGCATTGAAGTATGCGATAGATAGTGGTATTATTGATGTGGCACTTGTGCAGGAAAAAATTGACATGAAGAAAAGAGAGGAGATTTTAAAGAAACATCCATACAAGATATGGGAAGGGAAAAACGGTAAATGGTATACATATTTACCGGATAAAGAGAAGGGGAGGATATTAAAGAAAAAAAGTACACAAAAGGAAATCGAAAGTACTGTTGTGGAATATTGGAATAAAGAACTTGAAAATCCAACTATATCCGAAGTGTTTTCTGAATGGAATGATAGAAAGTTAGATATAGGGAAAATATCCGCAGCTACTCATTTGAGAAACAGGCAGATTTTTAACAGGCATTATAAGGAATTTGGGACAAAACGGATAAAAAAGGTTGGCTCACATGAGTGGCAGGATTTTTTAGAAGAACAGATTGCGGAGTATGAATTAACGGCAAAAGCTTTTTCTAACTTAAAATCAATAACGCGAGGTTTTCTAAAGAGAGCAAAGCGGCGGGAATTGGTAGACATTAACGTTGAGGAAATATTTTCAGAGATGGATTTTTCCGATACAGATTTTAAGATAGTCCAAAAGCAAGACTATGAGGAAGTATTTATGGAAGATGAACTTCCGGTGATGTTGAACTATCTTACTAAGAATCCTGATATACAAAACCTTGGCATTTTATTGATGTTTGTCACTGGCATTAGGGTTGGAGAATTAGTAGCTTTAAAATATTCGGACTTTTTGGATGTTGGTTATACCTTTCGGGTCAATAGGACAGAAACAAGGTACATAGGCGAAGATGGAAAATATATATGCGGAATCAGAGAAACGGCTAAAAAGCCTGCAGGAGTGAGAACGGTTATAATTCCAGAGGATTACAGATGGATTTACAAAGAATTGCGAAAATGTAATCCGTTTGGAGAATATGCGTTTATGCGTAACGGAGAAAGACTTACGGCGCAGGCTATTCGGATGAGAATGAGACGTTTGTGCAAAAAATTAGGAATATATCATAAGTCTCCGCATAAGGCGAGAAAAACATATGCCAGTATTTTATTAGATAACCATGTTGATAATAATATGATTATCGGGCAGATGGGACATACCAATATTTTATGCACAGAGAAACACTATCATCGTAACCGAAAGGATATGAATCACAAAGCAGAGGTCATCAATCAAATACCAGAGTTTCTTGTAAAATAAAACGGTAATCAGAAATATGCCTGATTACCATTTTGATTACCGCTTGCTTTTTGAAATGCTACAAACCCAGTCTTTATGCGGTTTAAGAAGAGCGGACAACGGGAATCGAACCCGCCTCCTCAGCTTGGGAAGCTGATATACTACCGATGTACTATGTCCGCAAAAGCTATAAACTTCACACAAGCTATTATAACCAAACACAAAAGGGATTGCAAGAAAATTTTTTTTGATTTAAGATAAAAGCACGAATTACCAGTCTAAATCTAAACGAGGGAGGCAGAAAAGATGAGGTATCCGGAGTTTTTGCCGGAGAACGGCACCATCGGGTTTGTGGCGCCGTCCTTCGGATGCAATATAGAGCCGTACCGTACCGCGTTTGCGCATGCGCAGAAAAAGTTTCGGGAGCTGGGGCACGGGCTTGAGCTGGGGCCGAACTGCTACGAGGGAAAGGGCATCGGTATCAGCAATACGCCGGAGGCATGCGGCCGGGAGCTGACGGACTATTATTGCAGCGAAAGTAATGATATTTTAATTTCGTGCGGCGGCGGAGAGCTGATGTGCGAGATTCTGGATTATGTAGACTTCGAGAAGATTAAGGCAGCAAAGCCGAAATGGTATATGGGTTTTTCAGACAATACCAATATGACGTTTCTCTTGGCTACGCTGTGCGATACGGCATCAATATACGGGCCGTGTGCGGCCGCGTTCGGGATGGAGCCGTGGCACGAAAGCCTGTGGGACGCATACCGCATTTTGCGGGGCAGTCAGGATACCGTACATGGTTATGAGCTGTGGGAAAAAGAGGGCATGAAGGATGAAGAGCATCCGCTGGAGCCCTACCATGTGACGGAAAAGCGCGAATTAAAGTTCTGCCTGCCAGACGGGATGAAAGCGGGAGCAGAGGAGACGGTGACCATGCAGGGACGCCTGCTCGGCGGCTGTATGGACTGTCTTGTGAACCTGCTCGGCACGGGCTACGATAAGGTCACGGAATTTGCCGACCGGTATCAGGAGGAGGGAATCCTCTGGTTTCTGGAATCCTGTGACTTAAATGTTATGGCAATCCGGCGCGCGGTGTGGCAGATGAAGCATGCGGGGTGGTTTTCCCACGTAAAGGGCTTTCTGATAGGAAGACCCCTGGTGTTTGGCCAGGAGCTGATGGGACTCGATCACTATCGGGCTGTTACGGATTTGCTGGAGGAATATCAGGTACCGATTATTATGGATGCGGATATCGGGCATCTGCCGCCGATGATGCCGTTAATCTGCGGCAGCTATGCCTCGGTGAAAGCGCAGGGAAATGCGCTGGAAATCCGCATGAGATAGCTTTGGTGAAAAAACGTGCTTCTTACAGCGAAATATTGATGTGCGAGCCGATTCCGGTATTGGCGAGCGTATCAAGATCTATGCGGTTTGCCATGATTTCGGCAGCAGCCGTGGCGGAGGTCTGGTTTACTTCTTTTTCACGGAGCAGTTTCTGGTTTTTCTCAATCTGTATCAGATCGCTGCTCCTGCTTTCCAACCGCTTTGTATAGGAGGAAACACGCTGCATATATTCGGAGTTTGAGGAAAACAGCTTCTCAAATTTGGAAATGTCGGCCGATGGAAACAGTGAACTGCGTGTTTGAAGCGTACCGTCCGAATTGACGGTAATACCGATTTTATCAAGCTCATCCGCATATGTGTCCGTCAGATTTTTCAGGCTTTTTGCCGTTTTTTGCAGAGTGCGGTCACCGGAATCTGCGGCCGAGTCCAGCATGTGGTTATAGGTGCTGATAAATGCCGACACACTGTTTCGGATGTTGTCGTCGTGGTCATCATCATAGGTAAAAGAGCCGAGCGCTTTTACCGCCTTGCGCAGGGCAAGCGCGTCTGCCGAAGACAGCGTGGAACTGCTGAGATGGCTGCGCGAGGTCTCTGTGCGGGCGTCTGTGTTTGTTGCGTAAAACCGGCGCAGGTAATAGGCCGCGCTGAGCGTGGTTCCGGTTCCGGAATAAGTTTTCAGTGCCATAAGCGTCCTCTTGTCCTTTCTTTAAAATCTACTATATGTTTCGGCAGCCTCCTGCATATAATTAACAATGGAAATAGAAAATTGTTCATGCTATACTGTAGAAAGAAACGAAATAGATACAGGAGGATTATTATGGAAGCAATTATCTGGGTTGCACTCATTATCTTATTTGCCGTAATAGAAATCGCAACGGTAGGGCTGACCTCTATCTGGTTTGCCGGAGGCGCGCTTGTGGCACTTTTGTGTTATGCGCTTGGACTGGGAGTGGCATGGCAGATTGTCGTTTTTTTCGCAGTATCGCTGGTACTGCTGTTTTTTACGCGCCCCTGGGCGATGAAGTACCTAAAGCCGCATCTTATCAAGACCAATTATGAGGAGGCAGTGGATAAGAATGTGTGCATTACCGAAACGGTGGATAATCTTAAGGGTACCGGGACGGCAGTGCTGAACGGACAGGAGTGGACAGCCCGCGCCTATGAGGACGGGAAAGTATTTGAGCCGGGCATGATTGTGAAGGTAAAGGAAATCAGGGGCGTGACCCTTTATGTGGAGGAGAGCGACGCCATGCCGCAGAACAAAACGGATGCGGCGGAATAAAAGGCTTTAAGAAGGTGACGGAATATGAAACTTGGAATGGTATTTGAGGGCGGGGCGAACCGCACGGTTTTTTCCTGCGGCGTTATGGACGTATTTCTGGAAGAAAATCTGATGCCGGATTATTTTATCGGTGTTTCCGCCGGAATTGCCTATGGAATATCGTATCTTTCGAAGCAGATTGGGCGCAATCTGGAGTTGATGGAAAAATATATGCCGGATAAGCGCTATATGGGAATACGTCATTTGCTTAACCGCAAGGAGCGGGCCTATTATAATACGAAGTTTGTGTTTGACGAGGTACCAAATGAACTGCTTCCGTTTGATTATGACGCGTTTGCGGCATACCCGGGTGAGGTGGAGGCTGCCGTGACCAATATTCACACGGGAAAGGCCGAGTATCTTACTGTACCCCGGGGAAAGGAAATGCGTGATGTTGTGGTTGCGAGCTGTTCCCTGCCGGTTTTGTTTCAGCCGGTAAAAATCGGCAGGCATTATTATCTGGATGGGGGAATCGCTGATTCGATTCCCTATCAGCACGCGTTAAAGCAGGGCTGCGATAAGCTGGTTGTGGTGCTCACAAGGGAGCGTGGCTATGTCAAAAAAACCGAACGTGCCGTGCGCATAACCGATGGTTTATACCGTAGATACCCTAAAATTGTGGAGGCTTTGGATTCCAGGGCCGAGCGGTATAATGCGTCCATGAAGGAACTCGTCAGGCTGGAAAAAGAAGGAAAGGGCTT